>NZ_MUBA01000200.1:379-19714 GCF_002154575.1 Streptomyces bobili | reverse complement strand
CCCGCGCACGGCGGTGCCGTGCTGGAGGTGAGCCCGTTGTCCGGCCGTGCCGGCATCCGCGTCAGCGGCGAGATCGGTGTCGCCACCCGCCCGTCCTGGGAGGAGGCGCTGGCCGGACTGGCCCGACGGCACGCGGACGTGTCCTACGTGGAACTGTCCCGCGTGGGCTTCGTCGACGTGGCCGGGGTGTCGGCGCTCGCCGTCACCGCGATGAACCTGCCGGGCGGGCGGGTCGTCGTGGAGTACCCGCCCCCGCAACTGTCGCGCGTACTGGCCCTGTTCTGGCCGGCACTGCCCGGGATCGAGGTGGCGCCGCGATGACGACCGCAGCCGACCGCAAGGACGAGAAGGGCGAGCAGGAGGGGACGTTCGCCCATCCGGCGCTGTTCTACCGCGACGGGCGGGAGTACGCCGACCGCACGGTGGCCTTCGTCCGGGAGGGCCTCGCCCTCGGCGAGNNTCCGCACGCGCGCGTGCGGATCATCGGGGAGCCGGTCTGGGCCGGCCGCAGCTCCGTGGAGTACCCGGCGTGCGCGCAGCACGAGGCGCTGATCAACGCCGCGTTCGAGGGCCGGGCGGCGACGATCCTGTGCCCCTACGACGAGACCCGGCTGGACACGGACGTACTCGCCGACGCACGGATCACCCACCCCACCCTGATCACCGAGGGCCGCGAGCGGGCCAGCGACGCCTACGACTGGCAGGCCGTGGTGGACCGGTACAACGAGGTCCTCGTGCCCGCCCCGGATGCGGCTGTCCTCTCCTTCGGCTCCGCCGAACTGCCCGAGGTGCGCCACTTCGCCGTCGGCCGGGCCGCGCGGCTCGGCCTGGGCGGGCAGCGCCTCCAGGACGTGGAACTGGCGGTCGCGGAGCTGACGACCAACAGCGTGGTGCACGGCGGCGGACAGGGCACGCTGTGGATCTGGGCCGAGGCCGGGCAGGTCGTGTGCGAGGTCCGCGACCGGGGCCGGCTGACCGATCCGCTGGCCGGCCGCAGGCCGCCGGCGCGCGGCCAGATCGGCGGCCGGGGGCTGATGCTGGTGCACTACGTGGCCGACCTGGTGCGTCTGCACACGGCACCGGACGGCACGACCGTGCGGTTCTACCTCGGCCTGTAGCGGAACCCCGGCCCACCCGCGCGCGCGTCCCCGCCGGGGCCGACGCGCTGACGCCACGTCAAGCTGTCCCGGCCGCCGTACCGTCCGGCGACCACCACCCCGAAGAAACGTCACACCTGACGGAATTGTGAGGATTGTCCGCTTAGCATCTAGAAGCCCGCGCCGCGGGCTCCGGCCGCCGAGGCCGCAGACGCCCCCTGATCCTCACGGGAGCCGAGCCCCATGCGTCCGATCGGCCGTCACCGCATCCCGTCCTCCGGTCCCGTCGGACTCCACGGCCCAGAACTGCAGGCCGCCGCCCGGCACTTCGGCCGCCGCCGCTTCCTGACCCTGACCGCCGCCGCCGCGGCCCTCGCCTTCGCCACCCATGTCCCCGCGCGGGGCGCGACCGCGGCCCGTCGGCTCGACCCGGCGAGGATCTCCGAGGACCCCTTCACCCTGGGCATCGCCTCCGGCGACCCGCTGCCCGACTCCGTGGTCCTGTGGACGCGGATCGCTCCGGCGCCGTACGAACCGGGCGGCGGCCTGGCCGGGCAGAGCGTCGCCGTCGAGTGGGAGCTGGCGCACGACGAGGGCTTCGGCCTGGTCGTGCGCAGCGGGACCGCCCTCGCCCTGCCCGAGTACCACCACACCGTGCACGTCGACGTCACCGGCCTCGACGCGGCACGGCCGTACTACTACCGGTTCAGGACGGGCCCCTGGATCAGCGAGACCGGCCGCACGCGGACCGCCCCCGCACCGGGGGCCGCCCCCGGTGCCCTCACCTTCGCGGCCGTGTCCTGCCAGGCGTACCACGACGGGTACTTCACCGCGCACCGGCATCTCGCGCAGGAGGACCTCGACATGGTCCTCCACCTCGGGGACTACCTGTACGAGTACCCGGTGAACTCGGCCGGCGGCGCGCGCGGCTACGCGGACCGGGTGCTGCCCGCGGTGTTCGACCGGGAGACCGTCACCCTGGAGGACTACCGGCTGCGGTACGCCCTCTACAAGAGCGATCCCGACCTGCGCGCCGCCCACGCCGCCCATCCCTTCGTCGTCACCTGGGACGACCACGAGACGGAGAACAACTACGCCGGCGCCGTCGACGAGCACGGCAGCCCGGCTGCCGAGTTCCTGCTGCGCCGGGCCGCCGCCTACCGGGCGTACTGGGAGCACCAGCCGCTGCGCGCCGACCGGGCGCCGGTCGGACCCGACCTGCCGCTCTACCGGCGACTGCACTGGGGCTCGCTCGCGCAGTTCGACCTCCTCGACACCCGCCAGTACCGCTCCGACCAGGCCTACGGCGACGTCCAGCACACCCCCGGCGCCGAGTCGGACGATCCGGCGCGCACCATGACCGGCGCGGCTCAGGAGCGGTGGCTGCTGGACGGCTGGCGGGCCTCCGACGCCGTATGGAACGTGATGCCGCAACAGGTCTGCTTCTCCCAGCGCAGACTGTCCACCGACGTGCGGGCCAAGATGTCGATGGACGCCTGGGACGGCTACCGCGCCTCCCGCGGCCGCATCCTCACCGGGGCGCAGTCGGCCGGGGTGCGCAACCTGGTCGTACTGACCGGCGACGTCCACGTGGGCTACGCCTTCGACATCAAGGCCGACTTCGACGATCCCGCGTCGCGCACGGTGGGCACCGAGATCGTCGCCACGTCGGTCGCCAGTGGCAAGGACGGCACCGAGCGGCCCGCCAACTGGCAGACCTACCTCACGGCCAACCCGCACCTGCGCTTCTACGACGGGCGGCGCGGCTATGTCCGGATGCGGCTGACGCCGGACACGGCCCGCGCCGACTTCAGGACGCTGGCCGCGGTGACGACCCCGGGCTCTCCCGTCTCCACGGCGGCGTCCTTCGTCACGGAGGCGGGCAATCCGGGGCTGACGGCTGTGTGACACCGGTTTCGACACCGAGGGCACCGAGCGACGTGACTCGCCCCTGTCGCCCGGCGACGGGTCAGGACAGCGTGCAGGCCTCGCCGTTGAGGCTGAAGGCGTACGGTGCCGTGTTCTTGTTCTGCCAGGAGGCGAGGAAGCCGAAGGAGAGCGAGCCTGCCGCCGGGACGTCCTTGTTGTAGTCGGCGGCGGAGGCGGTGACCCGCGGGCCGTCCTGCGCCACGGCCGCGTCCCACATCTGGTCGACCCGCTGGCCGTCCCGGAAGGACCAGGCGACCCGCCACGAGTCGAGCGCCTCGGCGGTGGTCACGGTGACGGTGGCCTGGAAGCCGTCGGGCCACTGGTTGACGAGGTCGTACACCACCTCACAGGCCGCCGTACGTTCGGTGGACGACGAGGTGCCCTGGGGTTCCGGATCGGTCCGGGTCGTCGCCGAGGGCGTACCGCCACCGGACGGCTTGGCCGAGCCGGAGGGCGTGCCGGAGGGCGTGCCGGTGCCCGTGTCGGTCGACGACGGCGAGGTGCCGGGCCCGGCGGACGGACCGGCCGGGCTGCCGGCGCCGGCCACCGGCGTGCTGTCGGTGGGGAGGCCGCCCTGCGCGGAGTCGTCGCTCTCGCCGAACGGCATCAGCGACACGGCGAGGGCCAGCGCGGAGACGAGGACGGCGGCCACGAGCAGGCCGTTGCGCAGGGTGCGCGCCTTGTTCGCGGCGGGGTCGCCCCACTCGCCGTCCGGATCGGGCGCGGGCCGGCCGGCGCCCATCCGCACCTCGGCGGCGCGGCGGCGGCGCTCCAGGTAGGCCAGTCCGCCCCAGCCGATCACGCCCTGGGCCAGCGCCGCCGGCAGCCCGCCGCCGTGCAGTCGCAGACAGGCCGCGGCCTCCGCGCACTCCACGCAGGTGGCGAGGTGGCGGGAGAGGTCCTCGGGCGTCTCGGCGACGGGCGAGCGCGTGACGGCGTCGAGGAGCCGGACGTAGCTGCGGCACTCGGCGTCCATCGGCGTGTCGAGATGGTTGCGGTGGCAGCGGTCCCGGAACAGGCCGCGGACCTGGTTGAGTTCCTCCATCGCGGCGGCCGGGTCCAGCCCTTGGCGGCGGGCGACCGCGCGCAGCGGGAGCGCCTCCACCTCCGCCAGCCACAGCAGTGCGGCGTCCGGTTCCTGCATGTCCCGCAGCCCGCGCAGGGCGATGGGCCGGCGCAGGGGCGGTCCGATGTACCGGGCGGCCTTGCCGGAGTTCAGCCACAGGCGCAGGTCGGGGTCGAGTTTGTGGCCCTGCCCCGCGGCCTCCCAGGCCGCCGCCGTGGTGCGTACGGCGGTCAGCAGCAGGGGGATCCGGGGCAGCCGGGACGCGCGTCGGCCGGCTCCGTGCCGGGTACTCTCCTCGGCCGCACGGGCCTCACGTATGCCGAGTGCGAACGCCTCGCGGGCCAGTTGGTTGGCCGCGGTCGACCCGGAGGTGCACAGGTCGGCGTACGACAGGACGGCGTCCCAGCACTCCGAGAAGAGCGCGGCCTCGGCGGCGTCCTGGGGGGTCGGCAGGTCGGGCATGAGTCTCCTGCATCCACAAGCAAGGTCAACTCAACATGTCGGCAATGGAGTTGGGGGGAACCTCGCGGCAGAGCCAGAGCTTTTCACGACTCCCGCACAACTGACAAGCGCCCTGTTCAGATGTCAGACGAATGTCAGGACATGTGCCGGAACGGTGCCGGAGAGCACGGCCGCGTGGTTCACGACCGAGGTCTCCCGGACCATCAGTACGGGCGCGGACCGCCCATCGACTCAACGCGGTGGAAGTTATCGTGGAAATTTCCTCGACCGCTGTCCGCACCCGTCACCGCCGAGACCCGGATCGGGTCTCCCTCAGACCGCCGAGGGCTCGTCCTCCGTGGCTCCCTGCACGGTTCCCTTCGCGGCCGAGGGCTCGTTCGCCGGCAGGCTGTCCATGAAGGAGCTGACGGAGAAGACGGCATTGCCGGGGCCGGGCGGGCCGTAGCCGGGGGGCGAGGACAGGCCGAACTCGTCCATCGTGGCCCGGTAGGCCTCCAGCAGGCGGATGTGGTACTCCAGCGGCGCACCCTGGGGGTTGGCTTTGCCGAGCGGAGTGGTCGGCTCCGGGCACCATGTGGTGAACCGCGGGGTGATGCCCTGCGACATGAAGAAGCGCAGGCCCTCGGTGGTGGACGCGATCGCCTCGTCGACCGTGGTGAAGCCGAACGGCTCGGCCATCTCCACCCCCGCCACGAAGTTGGGAATGACGTTGCGCGCGCCGAAGATCTCCGCCGAGTCGAGAATGCGCTTGTGCCACTCGTCGCGGCCGACGTAGCGCTCCTTGCCCGGGCAGTACAGCTCGAACAGACGGCGGTCCCACACCTCGTAGTTGGGGTGGTAGATCTGCACGCCGTAGTCCTTGAAGCGCTGCACGTCGTCGCGCGGCAGGGCCTGGGCGACGACCTTGCCGATCCAGCGGCCCGGGAAACGCTCCTCGATGGCCTTGGCGTAGTGGCCGTAGAAGTCCGCCTCGTCACGCCCGGCGACCGTCTTGGTGATCGCGCCGCCGGTGAGCGTGTAGGCGGTGGAGACCTTCGCGGTGTCGTAACGGTCGATGATCTCCAGGGCTTCGAGGACCTCCTCGACGTCCTTGACTCCCGTGTACGGCCGGCCGGCGGCCTTGTGCTGGCGCCAGTTGTGGTTGATGTCGCAGTACTGGCACTCCTCCTTGGCGCCGAAGTACTGGCAGACCCGGAAGACCGTCAGGTAGATCAGGTAACCCCACTGGATGGTGGGGGCCACCTCCATGACGGACTTCCCGTTGGAGAGCTTGTGCCGGTAGTACTCGGGCATGGGCGGCACGCCGACGTCCGAGATGCGCTTCCCGTCGAGGTAGAGGCCGAGCAGCCCGTCCGGTCCGGCGGCCACGCGGTACGGCGAGGCGGGGTTCACCCGGACCGAGACGACCGTGCGCCGCAGGTCGTAGGGGCCGCCGGTGAGGATGATCTCCTCCGGCGGGCGGCGCAGCGCGGCCTCGCCCAGCTCGGGAAGGGTGCCGTGGTCGAAGGAGAAGATGAAGTACGACTTGGGCTTGACCTCGCCGCCCTCGTTGTCGCTGAGCGCGGAGGGGTCGAAGGCCACACCTCCACGCAGCAGGTCCTCCTTGAAGACGGCCTCCCGCGGAACATGCGGAAACCGCTTCATCAGATCCTCGACCAGCGCGGTACGGCTGCCCATCGTTTCTCCTCCTGGCTCAGGCGTACGACTCCTCACGGTATGCCCCCGGTCGCGCGGGGGCGGGGGCGGGGGGCCTCGTGTTGCGGGCAGGGTAGGTTCCACCTGGGAATTTCCTGGTTTCTCGATCTCCTCGGGAGGGCGACCGCATGGCCGAGACCGTGACCAACTGGGCGGGCAACATCACGTACACCGCCAAGGAGCTGCACCGTCCCGCCTCGCTCGACGCGCTGCGTTCGCTCGTGGCGGCGAGCGAGCGGGTGCGGGTGCTGGGCAGCGGGCACTCCTTCAACGCGATCGCCGAGCCGGGCGCGGACGGGGTACTGCTGTCGCTCGGCGCGCTGCCCGCCGAGGTCGAGGTGGACACGGCGGCACGGACGGTACGGGTCGGCGGCGGCGTGCGGTACGCCGAGCTGGCCAGGCGGGTCCACGCGCACGGGCTGGCGCTGCCGAACATGGCCTCGCTGCCGCACATCTCGGTGGCCGGCTCGGTGGCGACCGGCACCCACGGTTCCGGGGTGGGCAACGCTCCCCTCGCGGCGCCGGTGCGGGAGGTGGAGATCGTCACGGCGGACGGGTCGACCCTTGTGATCGGGCGGGGCGACGAGCGGTTCGGCGGGGCCGTCACCTCGCTGGGCGCCCTCGGTGTCGTCACCGCGCTCACCCTGGACCTGGAGCCGGCCTTCGATGTCGAGCAGCAGGTGTTCACCGAACTGCCGCTGGACGGGCTGGACTTCGAGGCGGTCGCGGCAGCCGCGTACAGCGTGAGCCTGTTCACCGACTGGCGGGCGCCCGGGTTCCGGCAGGTGTGGGTCAAACGGCGCACCGACCAGGCACCGGCCGATTTCCCGTGGGCGGCGCCGGCCACCGAGGCGCTGCATCCGGTGCCGGGGATGCCCGCGGTCAACTGCACGGAGCAGTTCGGGGTGCCGGGACCGTGGCACGAGCGGCTGCCGCACTTCCGCGCGGAGTTCACGCCGAGCAGCGGGAACGAGTTGCAGAGCGAGTATCTGCTGCCACGCGAGCACGCCGCCGGCATTCTGTATGCGATCGACGGTATCCGGCAGACGGTCGCCCCCGTACTGCAGACCTGCGAGGTGCGGACCATCGCCGCCGACGAGCAGTGGCTGAGCCCGGCGCATGGACGGGACTCCGTCGCCGTGCACTTCACCTGGACCGACGACACGGCGGCCGTGCTGCCGGTGGTGCGGGAGCTGGAGGCCGCGCTGGAGCCGTTCGAGCCGCGGCCGCACTGGGGAAAGGTGTACGAGCTGCCCGCGTCCGTGGTGCGCGGGCGGTATCCCCGCATCGACGACTTCCGGGCGCTGGCCCGGGAACTGGATCCGTCCGGTACGTTCACCAACGCCTTCGTGCGTGACGTCCTCGGTACGTGAGCAGCCGCCCCGGCGCGACTTTGTAAACCCCCTTTCCTAACCCCTTGTCGAACTCCGGCGCACGTCATAGCCTGACGCGGCGCCGGTGCCGGTGCCGGAGCCGCTTGCTGGTCTGACCGGTCGTGGTCTGCCGGTTGCCGGTCTGACCAGTTGCCGGTCTGCCGGTCGTCGGCACGGAAGATCTGCCGGTCGTCGGCACGGAAGAGAGGGGGCTCTCCGGTGAAGCGCACCTCACGTGACATCCGCACGGCGAACCGCTACGAGGTGCTGCGCCAGATCATCGCCCGGTCCCCCACCTCCCGGCAGGAACTGGCCGCGGCCACCGGCCTCAGCCTCGCCACCGTCGCGACCCTGGTCGGCGAACTGCTCGACCTGCGCATGCTCACGGAGGTCGGCTTCGAGGACTCGGCCGGCGGCCGGCCCCGCGGCCTGGTCGCCGTCAACGCCGCCGGGGGCGCGCTGATCGGCGTGGACATCGCGGAGACGTACGTCCATGTCGAGCTGTTCGACCTCGCGCTGAACGTGCTGGCCCGCGCCGAGGAGGACATCCGCCCCGGCGAGAGCCGCCCGGAGCAGGTCGTCGGCCATGTCGCCGCGGCCGTGGGCTCGGTCGTCGCGCAGGCGGGCGTCGAGGCGGCCCGGGTCCTCGGCGTCGGCGTGAGCGTGCCGGGGCAGGTGGACCGGGACACCGGGATCGCCGAGTACGCGCCCAACTGGGACTGGCACGACGTCCCGTTGCTCGACCTGCTCGGTGAACACATCGCGTATCCCCTGCACTTGGACAACCCGCTGCGCGCCGGTGCGGTGGCCGAACTGTGGTTCGGCGCCGCGCGCGGGCACGGGGACGCCGTCGTCGTCAACCTCGGCACCGGGGTCGGCGCGGGGCTGGTGCTGGGCGGCGGCCTGCACCGGGGAGTCAGCAACAGCGCCGGCGAATGGGGGCACACCACGCTCGTGCTCGACGGACGGCCGTGCCACTGCGGCAACCACGGCTGCGTCGAGACGTACGTCGGCGCGCCCGGCATCATGCAGAATCTGCGCGAACTCAGCGCGCACAGCCCGCTGTTGCATCCGGAGGACCAGACCGCCACCGTCGACGCCCTGGCCCGCGGGGTCGCCGAGGGTGATCCGGTGGCCGTCCAGGTCGTCCGGGACACCGCCCGGTACCTGGCCGCCGGCATCGCCGACCTGGTCAACCTCCTCAACCCGGAGGTCGTCGTACTGAGCAGCTGGGTCGCCGCCCGGCTCGGCGAGCCCCTTCTCGACGAGGTCCGCGAGGCCGTCGCCCGGCATGCGCTGCGGCGTCCGCTGGCCGCCACGGAGATCGTTCTCTCCCCGATTCCCACCGACCCGGTCTGCCTCGGCGCGGCGACGTTCGCACTCGAAGGGGCGCTGCAGTCGGTGGGCCAACGGAGCGCGCAACGCGCTGCGGGTCGTACATGACCGACCGGACCGTCGACCACCACCTGATCTTCATGACCACGGCCATGTCCATCCTGCCCCTGTCGCTGGTCCTCCCCTTCCGCCGGCGCCGGCCGGTGCGGGGGATCGCCCGGACCGGCGTCAAGGGCTGAGCCAAGGAGACCGATGTCTTCGCGCACCTCCTCCCCCGCTTCCCGCGTCGCCCGGACGGGGGGTCCCCCGTCGGCCGTGTCCTACGTCGAGGACGTCTCACCCGGCTCCGGGGCTCTCCCGCCCCGCGCCTGGTATGCGGGATCGGATGCCAACTCCCTTTCCCTCAACGGTAGTTGGCGTTTCCGGCTGTCGGCGACGGCCGACGCGCAGGACGATTCGTTCGCCGCGGCGGGCTATGACGCCGGGGACTGGGCCGAGGTCGCCGTCCCCGGTCACTGGGTCCTCCAGGGGCACGGTTCGCCCATCTACACCAACCACCTCTACCCGTTCCCGGTCGACCCGCCGCGGGTGCCGACCGAGAACCCGACGGGCGACCATCTGCGGGTCTTCGACCTGCCCGGCGACTGGCCCGCTCTGACGGAGGGCGGCGCGGTCCTGCGCTTCGACGGTGTGGAGTCGTGTGCCCGGGTCTGGCTGAACGGCACGGAGATCGGCGAGTTCAAGGGCTCGCGGCTGCCGCACGAGTTCGCGGTCGGCCACCTGCTCAAGGCCGAGGGCAATGTGCTGGCGGTCCGGGTCCACCAGTGGTCGGCGGGCTCGTACCTGGAGGACCAGGACCAGTGGTGGCTGCCGGGCATCTTCCGTGACGTGACGCTGCTGCACCGCCCGGCGGGCAGCGCCCTGGACTTCTTCGTACACGCCTCCTACGACCATGTGGCGGGCGAGGGCACCCTGCGCGTCGACTCCGAGGTCGACGGGCGGGTGACCGTGCCCGGCCTCGACATCGATGTCGCGACGGGCGAGCCGGTGACGGTCCCCGTCGCACCGTGGAGCGCGGAGACACCCCGGCTGTACGACGGCGAGCTGGTGACCGAGGGCGAGCGGATCCCGCTGCGCATCGGTTTCCGCACCGTCTCCCTGGAGGACGGCCTGATCAAGGTGAACGGCACGGCGGTGCTGTTCAAGGGCGTCAACCGGCACGAGTGGCATCCCGTACGGGGCCGCGCGCTCGACCTGGAGACGATGCGCGAGGACGTGCTGCTGATGAAGCGGCACAACATCAACGCCGTCCGCACCTCCCACTACCCGCCGCACCCCGCCTTCCTCGGGCTGTGCGACGAGTACGGCCTGTGGGTGATCGACGAGTGCGACCTGGAGACCCACGGCTTCGTCGAACAGGACTGGCGCGACAACCCCGTCGACGACGACCGCTGGACCCCGGCCCTCCTCGACCGCGCCGCCCGTATGGTCGAACGGGACAAGAACCACCCCTCGGTGGTGATCTGGTCGCTGGGCAACGAGGCCGGCACCGGCCGCGGCCTGACTGCTATGGCCGAGTGGATCCACGGCCGTGACACCTCGCGCCTCGTCCACTACGAGGGCGACCTCGACTGCCGTGACACCGACATGTACTCGCGCATGTACACCTTCCACGACGAGGTCGAACGCATAGGCCGGGGCCTCGACGGCGGGACCGAGCGGCGGCGCCGGCTGCCCTTCATCCTGTGCGAGTACGGCCACGCCATGGGCAATGGACCCGGTGGACTCGCCGACTACCAGCGGCTGTTCGAGGCGCACGAGCGTCTCCAGGGCGGCTTCGTCTGGGAGTGGATCGACCACGGCATCGAGGACGACCGTTACGCATACGCCTACGGCGGCGATTTCGGCGAGGAGCTGCACGACGGGAACTTCGTCTGCGACGGCCTGCTCTTCCCGGACCGGACCCCGTCACCGGGGCTCGTCGAGTACAAGAAGGTCATCGAGCCGGTCCGGATCGAGGGCGACGGCTCGGACGGCACGGTGCGGGTGACGAACGGGTACGACTTCACCGATCTCTCCCACCTCACGTTCGAGTTCTCGTACCAGGTGGACGGATTCCCCACGGGAGCGCACACGCTCGCCGTGCCGCCGCTCGCACCGGGTGAGTCGGCGGAGGTCGAGCTGCCCGCGCCCGCGCCCGACGGCAAGGGTGACGAGGTCCAGTGGACGGTCCGCGCGCTGCTCGCCGTGGACACCCCCTGGGCGGGCCGGGCCCACGAGGTCGCCTGGACGCAGAAGACCGTCGCGCCCCGCGGGCCCCTGCCGGCGGCCACCGGCGCCCGGCCCGAGACCGACGGCGACCGGATCACGCTCGGCCCGGCCCGCTTCGACGCCCGCACCGGTGACCTGCGGTCCCTCGGCGGGGTGGACGTCACCGGCCTGCGCCTGGACGTGTGGCGCGCGCCCACCGACAACGACGAGGGCGCGTCCTGGCAGGACGACACCCGGTACGGCTCGCTGTGGCGGCAGTTGGGCCTGCATCGCATGCAACACCGCCTGGAAGCCGTCGAGTCGGGCGAGGACGCACTGACGGTACGGACCCGGGTGGCGCCGGCCGGCGCCGACGTGGGCCTGCGCACGGTGTTCCGTTGGACGTCCGACGGAACCCGGCTGCGCCTCACCGTCTCCGTCGTGCCCGAGGGCGACTGGAGGGTGCCGCTGCCCCGGCTCGGCGTCCGCTTCGGGCTGTCGGCGGCGGCCACGGAGTCCGCGGCCTGGTTCGGCAGTGCCGGCGAGGCGTACCCGGACACCAGGGCCGCGGCGAAGCTCCTTCAGTGGGACGCGAGCATCGACGAACTCCAGACGCCGTACGTCCGCCCGCAGGAGAACGGCGCCCGTGCCGACGTGCGCTGGGCGGAGATCGGCGGACTGTACATCGAGGGCGAACCGGAGTTCTGGTTCAGCGCCCGGCGCTGGACGAACGAGCAGCTCGACGCGGCCCGGCACCGCACCGACCTGGTGCCCGGCCCGACCGTGTGGGTCAACCTCGACCACGGGCAGCACGGCATCGGCTCCCAGTCCTGCGGTCCGGGCCCGCTGCCGCGGTACTTCCTGAACGCCCGTCCCGCCGCATTCTCCTTCGTGTTCACGAAGACCGACTGAACCGGCGGCGCCGAGAGTGACGGTGGCCGGCCGGGCGACGACCCGGCCGGCCTCGGCAGAGGTCCCTCACCGGCCGGCGGCGTCACCGCCGGGGTGCCGGCCCACCTCGGAGCCCGGTTCTCACGCGGCACGGTAGGCCCGCAGGAACGCCGCCACACCGCCGGTGATCAGCCGCTCCGTCTCCTTCTCGGGCAGGGGCCGTACCCCGTAGTGGGACTGCTGGGTGAGGGTGTGGGAGATCAGCGCCGTGAAGTGCGTGGCGGCGAGGGCCGCGTCCCCGTGCACATCGAGCAGGCCGGCCTCGGCGAGGGCCTCCAGCGACTGTGCGAAGGCCTGCCCGACCGGCGCCGGCCCGGCCTCCCGCCACGCCTGGAGCACCTCCGGCGGAACGTGGTCGGCCTCCGCATGGATGTGCCGGACCAGGGCGAAGTGGTCGGGATAGTCCGCCATGAGCCCGACGAAGCCGCGCGCCAGGACGGTGAGGTCGCGTTCGAGGTCCTCCGGGCGCGGCGGCCGTTCGGGGTCCAGCACGGCGTTCAGCAGGGCGAGTTGGGCATCCTTCACCGTGCCCGACGTCCAGGTGACGACGGTGCTGAACAGTTGGGCCTTGCCGCCGGGGAAGTGGTTGTAGAGCGTGCGCGTCGACACGGCGGCCTCGGCCGCGAGCGCGTCCACGGAGGCACGCGCATAGCCCTCTCGGCCGAACACGGTGCAGGCGGCGCCCGCCAGCGCGACCCACTTCTCCACCTTGCGGGGCGGGAACTCACGTCGCGCCTTCTCCAGCCATGCCTCATTGGTGCTGCCCACGCTCGACTCCTCACGCATGACGAGGGACTAGGTCCGACGGACTAGGTACAACGGGCGTTGTACTTACTACAACGCTCGTTGTAGTTTACCGAACGTGAAGCCGCGGTCGCGCGGCAGCCGCCCCCTCGACGGGGCCTGGGCAGAAACAGGGGGGACACCCATGTCCGCACCCACCGCCACATCCACCACCACCGGTCGCGAGGCTCCGCTCCGCGTCGCCGTCATCGTCGGCAGCGTGCGCGAGGGCCGGCAGGGCCGAGCCGTCACCGACTGGTTCCTCGGCGCCGCCGACGGCCGCGACGACCTGTCCTTCGACGTCGTCGACCTCGCCGACCTCGACCTGCCGCTCGTGATGCCCGGCTGGGGCGGCACACCGGCGCCCGAGACCGTGGCCGCGCTGGCCGGGGTCTCGCCGAGGCTGGCCGCCGCCGACGCGTTCGTCGTCGTCACGCCCGAGTACAACCACAGCTTCCCCGCCGCGCTGAAGAACTTCGTCGACTGGCACCACCCGGAGTGGCAGGCCAAGCCGGTCGGCTTCGTCTCCTACGGCGGACTGGCGGGCGGCATCCGCGCGGTGGAGCAACTGCGGCTCGTGTTCGCGGAGTTGCACGCCACGACCGTACGGGACTCGGTCAGCCTGCACGGGCCGTGGTCCGGCCTCGGCGAGGACGGCGCACCGCGGGACGCCGCCGTGTGCGAGGGCGCCGCCAAGGGCATGCTCGGCCAGCTGGCGTGGTGGGGCCGGGCCTTGCGCACCGCTCGCGCGGCCCACCCCTACGAGGGCTGAGGGGCGGGAGATGTCCGCGACCGAGGCCACCGGAGGGGACGTCGGCACAGGGCGGGACACGCCCGGCGCCTCCTCCGCGGCCCTGAACCGCACGCTCCTCGTCGTCATCATCGGCTCCGTGATGTCGGTGCTCGACATGACCATCGTGAACGTCGCACTGCGCAGTCTCTCGGGGACCTTCGGCGCACCGCTGGAGACCATCCAGTGGACCGTGACCGCCTACACACTGGCGCTCGCCGCCGCGGTCCCCACGGCCCCCTGGATCATGGCCCGGCTCGGCGCCAAGCGTGCCTACCTGACCGCGCTCACACTGTTCTCGCTCGGCTCGCTGCTCGCGGCGTGCGCCTGGGACGCGCCCAGCCTGATCGCGTTCCGCGTGGTGCAGGGCCTCGGCGGCGGGCTGCTCATGCCGGTGGGGATGGGCATGGCGATGGCCGCCGCCGACCGGGAACGCTTCGGCCGCACCATGGCCTGGCTCGGCCTCCCGGTACTGGTGGGCCCCGTGGCGGGTCCGGTCCTCGGCGGGTGGCTGCTCGACGTCGCCTCCTGGCACTGGATCTTCCTGGTCAACCTGCCCATCGGCGCGGTGGCCCTCACACTCGCGGTGAAGCTTCTGCGCCCCGACGCGCCCCGCGGTCCGGGCCCGGTGCCGAAGCTGGACGTCCCCGGCCTGCTGATGCTGTCGCCGGGTCTCGCACTCCTGCTGTACGGGCTGGCCAGGGGAGGCGAGGGCGGCGACTTCACGTCCCCGGGCACGCTGGCGCCGGCGCTCGCGGGAACACTGATGATATTCGGCTTCGTACGACGCTCCCTGACGGTCCGTCACCCACTGCTCGACCTCCGTCTGCTGACGGACCGGACCTTCGCCGTCGGCATCGGCACGCTCGCTCTGTTCACCTGCGGCTACTTCGGGTCGATGCTCCTGGGCCCGGTGTACTGGCAGGAGGTGCGGGGCCTGAGTGCGACCGCGACAGGGCTGCTCGGGGCACCCGTCGGACTCACCATCGGCGCGACGATGCAGATCGCCGCACGCCGGGTCGACAAGGTCTCCCCACGCCGGTTGATCCGGACAGGGATCGTGACCGGGACCCTCGGCATGGCCCTGACCGGCCTGCTGACCGGAGTGGAGGACGTCCCGGCCTGGCAACCGCTGCTCGCCGCCATGCTGATGGGCGTCGGCTCCGGAATGGTCCTCATGCCGACGACCACCACCGCGTCCCGCGACCTGCCGAGGGACCGCATGGCCGCCGCGGGAACCGCGCTCAGCATCACCACGCAGGTATGCGCCTCCATCGGCACCGCCCTCGTCTCCGTCGTCCTGGGCGCGACCGGCCTCGACCCAGCAGGCTTCCGCACCGCCTACCTCGTCGCGGCGGGCCTGCTGGCCCTGGCGCTCGTACCGGCGGTACGACTGCCGGGTCGGCCGGGAGCCTGAGGGCGGGGTCGGCCGAGGGCCTGACGGCGGGGGATGCCGGCACCGGTCGCGTGAACGGTCTCGGTCCTCGTCCCGGCAGGGCTCCCCGTCCGGCCCCGCCACCGGGGTACGGCCGCCCGCCACCACGTAACCGGTGTCCCAGGGGACGCGGCCCTCAATGGTCCGCGCAGCAGGGCGTCGGCTCGGGCACCTCGAAAAGCACCAGCGTGCCACCGACGGCCGGCATCGCCGCCAGGACCAACTCACCGCCCTGCCACTGCGGGCGAACATGCCCGCACGTCACCAGTTGTGTGCCCAGACGAGGTCGGCCGGCCGAGCGGAGCACCGTGACGCGATCGATCGCGGAGACGGACAGCACCTCCTCGACCGTCATCGTGCCGCGCAGGGGGCCTGCCCCGCGGTACAGGACCGCTCGGCCCACGGCGTCCGGAGCGCCTCCGGTCACCTCTCCCGGTTGCCGCTGCCTTCCGCGGCTGCCTTCGCGACGCGCGCACGCCGCATGAGGAGGATCAAGGCAAAACATGAACTTTGAACGACCTCGGGGTGATCGGGGGCCGACCCGGACACGGCAGCTCGCCCCGTCTCTCACTGTTCCCTCAACCGACCTTTCGCGTCACACTGATTGCCACCGAATCTGAGCAGCGTTCACCTTTCTTGGCACTCCGCCCCGACCGGAAGACACCCCCACATGAGACGACGACTCCTCGGCACCCTCGCGGCCGCTTCCCTGGCCCTCACCGGCCTGGCGGCCACGGGCGCGACGCCCTCCGCGGCCACCACCTCCGCCGCGCCCGCCGCGGCGGCCACCACCGGTTCGTTCAACGTCCTCACCTACAACGTCGCAGGCCTGCCCGAGGGCCTGAGTTCGGGCAAGCCGGCGACCAACACCCCGCTCATCTCACCGCGGTTGGGGGCGTACGACATCGTCAACGTCCAGGAGGACTTCAACTACCACGCGGCCCTCTACGCGGGCGACAACCACCCCTACCGGACCGCGACCAGCGGCGGTGTGCCGTTCGGCGACGGCATGAACACCCTCTCCGACTATGCCTTCGAGGACTTCGAGCGGGTGCGGTGGAACGCCTGCACCGGCACCAACTGCCTGACCCCGAAGGGATTCTCGCTGGCCCGGGTGCGCCTTGCCGAAGGCGTTTTCCTGGACTTGTACAACGCGCACACCAACGCCGACTCGACGGCCGACGCGATGGCCGCCCGCCGCGCCAACATCCAGCAGCTGTCCACCTTCATCCGGGCGAACTCCGCCGGCAACGCGGTGATCGTGATGGGTGACACCAACACGCGCTACACGCGCGCCGACGACAACATCCGCACCCTCGTCGCCGAGAACGGTCTCACCGACCCGTGGGTGGAGCTGGTCAAGGGCGGTACGCCGCCGGCTCAGGGCGGGGACCCCCTGCTCTGCCCGACGACGGCCCCGGCGAACGACTGCGAGGTGGTGGACAAGGTCCTCTACCGCGGCAGCGAGCTCCTGTCCCTGGACGCCACCCGCTACCAGAACGAGTGGGCCGCCTTCCTGGACTCCGCGGGAGGCAACCTCTCCGACCACTTCCCGCACACGGTGGACTTCTCCTACACCCTCAACTCCACCCTGCGGGCCAGCGACTTCTTCGGCGGCCCCCACGGTACGGCGTTCAGCGACGCGGACGACCTGCCGGCCACCCCGTCCCCCCGCACCCTCACCCTGCGCGGCGCCTCCCGCGTGGACGCCGTCTCCCTGACCCACGACGGCGGTACGACCCTCACGCACGGCGGCACCGGCGGCACGGCCACTTCGCTGACCCTGGCGGCAGGAGAGCACCTCGCCTCCGCCAAGTTGACGCAGGGTCAGAAGGACGGCCGTACCCGCATCTTCTCGGCGTCCTTCACGACCGACAAGGGCCGCACCCTGTCGAGCGGGACGGCGGGCTCCGACACGAGGACCTTCACGGCCCCGTCCGGCTGGCAGATCGTCGGCTTCACGGGCCGTGCCGGCGCGGAGGTGGACAAGCTGGGCCTGGTGTACGCACCGATCGGCTAGAGCCGCGGCCGGGGCGCCGCCCGCGCTCACAGGCAGGCGGCATCCCGGTCCCGCCCGCAGTTCGCAGGCAGGCGGCACCCCGGTCCCGCCAGGGACCGGGCCCGGAACGTCTCCACGGCGTCCGCACAGGCCGGGCGGGGTCAGACGCGGGACACCGTGCCGCAGTCGGAGAGGCTGTCCTCGAAACTCTTGCTGCGGTCGTAGGGGTCCTCGGTCGGGCCCGTGGGTGACGGTCCCGTGGGTTCCGCGCTCGGAAACTCAGGATGCAGGAAGCCGTCATGGACGTCGCAGGTGTCGTTACCGAGGTCACCGTTGTACTCGACGAGGGTGAGCCGGCCGGGGGCGGCGTCGTACTCGGCGGGGTCGGGGAGTTCCGCGTGCAGGACGCGACGCACGATCGTCCGCGTCACCTCGGTGCTTCCGTCGGCCCGTGAGACCGGATAGACGAAGGTGTAGTCGGCGTGCACGGCGACGCCGGCGTACTTGCCCTTCGTGAACGTCATGTGGCCGCGGGTCTTGACCACGTCACCGACGAGCCGCACCTCGTCCGGATCGAAGCGGCTGAAGAGTGCGAGCGGGTCGTGGTCCTCGTCCGGGGAGCGCAGCGAACCGTTCAGATCGTCCAGCAGGCCGGGTTGGCCCGGGTCGAGGACCGCCAGCGCGGCCCCGGGACGCTCACCGCGCAGCGTCCGGCGGTCGAGATTCGCGCCGATCAGCAGCTTCTTCGTCAACTCCAGTGCCTGCGCGACGCGTTCCTTGGAGACCGTGCCTACGGCCTTCGCGGCGGGCAGGACGATCCCGGCCTCCCCGTCGCCCCAGCCGGCCGCCGGCGAACCGGCGAACGGCCGGTCGAGGGTGGGGACTTCCTCCGACGCCGGGCCGGGCGCGGCGGTGGGGGCAGCCGTCTCCGCCGGCAGCGACACCGTCTCGTCCTTCGGCTGCCCCGAGCCGAAGGGGTCGCCGGGCAGCAACGACGGCTTCAGCGACACCACAAGCGCACAGACAGCCAGGGCGACGCCCACGAACGGCCACACCTTCCGCCGACGTCCGGCGGTCGCGGCCGGGCCCGGGCGCCACGGCTGGGGCCCCTCACCACGGGCGTCCTGCTGCCGGAGCCGCTCGGTGACCATGCGGGCACGGGCCGAGGGCTCCTTCGGCGCGGAATGTGCCGCGCCGCGTTCGCTCTCCTCGAGGAAGGCCCGAAGTTCGTCGTCGGATATGGACGAGCCGTCGTTCCCGGATCCATCGGGGGATCTGCCGACCACCAGTAAGCGCCTTCCCATGTTCACGAGCAAGGACGGTGTAAACGATCTCGCAGTCTTCCACAAGTCGCTCGCATGCCTCCGGCGAGGTGAGCGACCGTGACCGCGCCGCCTCCGGCGCGAAGCGACCGGTCGAGACAGCCTTAGGATCCTCCCTGACCCGCCCATGCCTCCTACGAACAAGGCGCCTCCCATGCCCCGAGCCGGCCTCACCCCGGACCTCCTCGTCGAGGCCGCCGCCGACCTCGCGGACGAGGCCGGGTTCGACCACGTGACCCTCTCCGCACTCGCCCGCCGGTTCGGCGTCAAGGACGCGAGCCTGTATTCGCACGTCAAGAACATCCATGACCTGCGGACCCGCCTCGCGCTGTACGCGGGCGCGGAGATGATCGACCGGATCTCTCTGGCCGTCGCGGGCCGCGCCGGAAAGGAGGCCCTCGCGGCCTTCGCGGGCACCTACCGCGAGTACGCGCTCCAGCATCCGGGACGGTACGCCGCCACCCAGATCCCCATGGACCAGACCCTGGTCGCCGAGGCCCCGTCCTTCCGCCGCACCGCCGACATCACCTACGGCATGCTCCGCGCGTACGGCCTGGAGGAACCCGACCTCACCGACGCCGTACGGCTGCTGCGGAGCACCTTCCACGGGTACTGCGCCCTGGAGGCCGGCGGCGGTTTCGGCGCCCCTCGCGATGTCCAACGCTCGTGGGACAAGGCGATCGACGCTCTCCACGCGGCCCTGACGCACTGGCCCTGCGACGAGTGACCGAAAGCCTCGGGCATCGCTTCACATAGGGGCGGGCGGGTCGGCGGGAGAGCCTTCAGCCCGCCTGCGCGGCCCGCTCGGCCGCACTGCGCTCCACGCAGAACTCGTTGCCCTCCGGGTC
>NZ_MUBA01000200.1:0-332 GCF_002154575.1 Streptomyces bobili | reverse complement strand
CCTCGTGGCCCGGTTCGTCGTCCGCGTGGAGGGGTTCACCGAGGGCCTCGGACCAGAAGCTCGCCAGGCTGTAGGCGTCCGCGCAGTCGATGGTCACGTGACGGATCTTGGAAGTCATGCGGGGGATTCTTGTCCACCCGCCTCCGCGCGGCAACGGAGAATCCGCGTCCGCCGGCCGGACCATGCCCCGCCCCCCGCCCCCGACGGGCGGCGGGCCGTCGGGGGCGGGGGGCGGGGCATGGTCCGGCCGGCGGACGCGGATTCTCCGTTGCCGCGCGGAGGCGGGTGGACAAGAATCCCCCGCATGACTTCCAAGATCCGTCACGTGACCA
>NZ_MUBA01000020.1 GCF_002154575.1 Streptomyces bobili | reverse complement strand
CGGGCTCCTCCCTGGGGGGTGGTTCGGGGGGTTCAACGCCTGTTCGACCGGTCGGTCACTCATCGGATGGCGGGCGGGCAGGTGAATGCCGTGCGAACCGCCTGTACGGGGCAGCAACCATTGCGTTACCGGCGGCCCCTCGGGCATGCTCCCTGGAACCCCCACGGACCGTGGGCGGGACTGGGCCCTGGAAGCGTGGAGCCGTACCCTTGGGGGTATGGGGTTGGGAAGATGATTCCCGGACACGCTCCGCCGCTCACGCTCGTCCCACCCGTACCAAGGATCGATACGCCGAGACAGCCATGGCCGGTCACGAATTCTTCGAACCAGCGGACCGCAAGCGGCCCGTCGCCGATCACACGGCGGCCGAGCCCCTGGCGGCGGAAGAGGCACGCCCCTCCTGTGATCCCGCTTTCCAGCACGGTGTCGTCGTCGGCTTCGACGGATCGACGTCCAGCGAGCGGGCCCTGGCGTACGCCGTAGGCATGGCTCACCGGTCCCGCGCGGGCCTGATCATCGTCCATGTGGCCAACCGGCTGCCCACCACGGTGTGGGCGGGCTGTGAGCCGCCGGTCTTCGTGGACGTACCCGACCACCGCACCGAGGTGCTCGGTCTGGAGCTGGCCTGCGCCGAGTATCTGGCCGAGGTGCCCTGGATCCTGGTCGAGCGCGGCGGTGACATCTGCCACGAACTCGAAGAGGTGGGGCGGGAGTACGCGGCGGACGCGATCGTCGTCGGTTCGACGCACGGTATCGTCGGACGGATCTTCGGGTCGGTCGCGGGGCGGCTCGCCAAGCGGGCGAAGCGGCCCGTCGTCGTCATTCCGTAACTCGCCCTCCTCCCAGGTGAGATGAGTCCTGGGGAACTCCAACTCCCTTGCGCGCCACGGCAAACTACTCGTGCGTAGAGGTGGTTTGTGCCCTTGTGAAGGGCATAACCCGTGCATCGCACCAGCGCGCACGCATGAAGGGAGCCCCGCCGTGGACAATGACGTCTCTGCGGGAAGCAGCACCACCGTCGTCGGCCGACTCGCCCTCGGTGTCACCCTGTTGGCCGTCGGCCTCGGGTACACCACTCTCATCGACGGCGTCACGGCGGCCGACGCCGTGCCGATCGCCCGGTACGTGGGCGGAGTCGCCCTCTTCCTCGCCGGCCTGATGGCCTTCCGCGACCGTGACACCGTCTCGGGTACGGCCTTCTCGGCGGTCGGCGCCCTCTGGTTCACCTGGGCGGCCTCGGCCGGTGCCCAGGCCTCCGCGAACGCCGCCGGCCTGTTCCTGCTGCTCTTCGCCCTGGTCGCGCTGACCCTCACGGTCACCGCCGCCGACCAGCTCGCCAAGGGCACCTACGGGCTGTTCCTCGTCTCCCTCGTCCTGCTCGCCGTGGCGGACTTCGCCGAGAACGAGGGTCTCGCGAAGGCCGGCGGCTGGTTCGCCGTCGGGGCGGGAGCCGTCGCCTGGTACGCGGCGACGGCGGCCCTCGCGCACTGGCCCACGGCGCTTCCACGACGGGCTGCCCGCCCCGGCGTGACGGCCACGGGCTGATGGGCAGCCGACGCCGGGGAGTTGGGCATCCCCGGTGAACAGAGCGGACCCCCCGGTGGAAGGTGGCATCACCGGGGGGTCCGTCGTGTCGAGGGGAGTGACTACTCCACCGTCACCGACTTCGCGAGGTTCCTCGGCTTGTCGATGTCGCGGCCCAGGGACTTGGCCGTGTAGTAGGCGAGGAGCTGGAGGGGGATGCCCATCAGGATGGGGTCCAGCTCGTCCTCGTTCTTGGGGACGATGATCGTCTGGTCGGCCTTCTCCTGGTCCTGGTGGGCGACCGCGAGGATCCGGCCGCTGCGGGCCTTGATCTCCTCCAGGGCGGCGCGGTTCTTCTCCAGCAGGTCGTCGTCGGGGACGATCGCGACCGTCGGCAGGGCGGGCTCGATCAGAGCGAGCGGGCCGTGCTTCAGCTCGGAGGCCGGGTAGGCCTCGGCGTGGATGTAGGAGACCTCCTTGAGCTTCAGGGAGGCCTCACGGGCGACCGGGTAGCCCCGGACGCGGCCGATGAAGAGCATGGAGCGGGCTTCGGCGAACTGCTCGGCCAGCTCCTTGATCTCCTCCTCGCCCTTCAGGATCTCGGCGATCTGGGCGGGCAGTCGGCGCAGACCCTCGATGATCCGCTTGCCGTCGCGCACCGACAGGTCACGGGTGCGGCCCAGGTGCAGCGCGAGCAGCGCGAAGGCGACCGTGGTGTTGGTGAAGCACTTGGTGGAGACGACGCAGACCTCGGGGCCGGCGTGCACGTAGATGCCGCCGTCGGCCTCGCGGGCGATGGCCGAGCCGACCACGTTGACGACGCCGAGGACCCGCGCGCCCTTGCGCTTCAGCTCCTGGACGGCGGCCAGCACGTCGTACGTCTCACCGGACTGGGAGACGGCGATGTACAGGGTGTCGGGGTCGACGACCGCGTTGCGGTAGCGGAACTCGGAGGCGGGCTCGGCGTCCGCGGGGATGCGGGCCAGCTCCTCGATCATCTGGGCGCCGATCATGCCCGCGTGGTATGAGGTGCCGCAGCCGAGGATCTTCACGCGGCGGATCTGGCGCGCCTCGCGGGCGTCCAGGTTGAGGCCGCCGAGGTGCACGGTGGAGAAGCGGTCGTCGATGCGGCCGCGCAGCACGCGGTCCACGGCGTCGGCCTGCTCGTGGATCTCCTTGTGCATGTAGGTGTCGTGGCCGCCCATGTCGTAGGAGGCGGCCTCCCACTCGACGGTGGTGGGCTCGGCCGTGGTGCGGGTGCCCTCGGTGGTGTAGGTGCGGAAGTCGTCGGCCTTGAGGGTGGCCATCTCGCCGTCGTCGAGGGTGACGATCTGGCGGGTGTGGGTGACCAGGGCGGCGATGTCCGAGGCGACGAACATCTCCTTCTCGCCGATGCCGAGGACGACCGGGGAGCCGTTGCGGGCGACGACGATCCGGTCGTTGAAGTCGGCGTGCATGACGGCGATGCCGTAGGTGCCCTCGATGACGCGGAGCGCCTCGCGGACCTTGTCCTCGAGCTTCTCGGCCTGGGAGCGGGCGACGAGGTGGACGAGGACCTCGGTGTCGGTCTCGGAGAGGAACTCGACGCCGTCCGCCTCCAGCTTGCGGCGCAGGTCGGAGGCGTTGTCGATGATGCCGTTGTGCACGACGGCGACCTTGAGGTCGGCCGACATGTGCGGGTGCGCGTTCACGTCGGAGGGGGCGCCGTGGGTGGCCCAGCGGGTGTGGGCGATACCGGTGGTGCCCTTGAAGCGGGCCGGGACCTTGGCTTCGAGGTCGCGGACGCGCCCCTTGGCCTTGACCATCCGCAGGCCGGCCGTCTTCGGGGAGGTGACGACGATGCCCGCGGAGTCGTAGCCGCGGTACTCCAGGCGCTGGAGGCCCTCCAGGAGCAGGGGCGCGACGTCACGCTTCCCGATGTATCCGACGATTCCGCACATATGTAGGCAATCCCTCTGTAGTTCTGGGCTGGTCCCCGGCCGGTCCTGTCGGTCAGCCGTAGACCATGCGGCGCAGCTGGCGGAGCGTCGGCTCCGGCGGTGCCACCGCCCGGTAGGTCAGGTCCGCCGCGATCCGTTCGAAGATCTCCGCGTTGACCAGGCCCTGGGCCTGGAGCTCGCGGTGGCGGCGACGGACGAAATCCTCGGTCGTCTCGTCGAAGTAGGCGAGAACGTCCTGGATCACCCGCAGGGCCTCACCCCGGTTGAGGGGGGTGGAGCGCGTCAGGTGATCAACGAGTTCGTCGTGCACCCGGTAGATCCTGGGGTACCGGCGAGAGTTTCGCAACAATCCTGCCCGATTCCGGGCAGGGGCTTGTGGGGGATCTTTGGGGCAACGTTGAACCTCTCATGAGTGGCTGTTCGTGGGACGTCCATGCCGCCGCCCGCAGCTCGTCGCTCGGGGAGACGAGTTTCATACGCCATGGACATTCCTCGCATGGGCGTACCCGAGCAGCTGGCCGAGCGCATGAGCATGGCCGAGCAGCACGAGTACCTGCGCACCAAGCTCTCCCGCCGCACGATGATCAGAGGCGGCGCGGTCACCGTCGGCGCCGTCACCGGCGGCGCCTTCGTCACCGGCGCCGCCGCGCAGGCCGCCCCCCGCGCCCGGCGGACGGCCCCCCGCGCCGAGAAAGTCGACGGCGCCCTCGTCGCGCCCTTCGGCCGCCACCTCGCCTACGGCACCGACGCCCGCACCGAGATGACCATCTCCTGGCAGGTCCCGGTCGCCGTCGACCAGCCGTTCGTCCGCGTCGGCGTGCACCCCTGGGACCTCTCCCACAAGATCCGGGCCGAGATCCGTACGCTCCACACCCCGGCCGGGATCGGCGCGAGCGGCGACCACACCCAGTACTACGTCCACGCCCGGCTGGCCCGCCTCCAGCCCGGCCGTACGTACTACTACGGTGTCGGGCACGCCGGCTTCGACCCGGCCGCACCGCAGCTGCTGGGGACCCTGGGCACCTTCACCACCGCCCCCGCGACGAAGGAGCCGTTCACCTTCACCGCCTTCGGCGACCAGGGCGTCAGCTACCACGGTCTCGCCAACGACGCCCTGATCCTGGGCCAGAACCCGGCCTTCCACCTGCACGCCGGCGACATCGCCTACGCCGACCCGTCCGGGGCCGGAAAAGCCGCGGACACCGGTTTCGACTCCCGTACCTGGGACCAGTTCCTCGCCCAGACCGAGTCGGTCGCCAAGCAGGTCCCGTGGATGGTGGCGTACGGCAACCACGACATGGAGGCCTGGTACTCGCCCAACGGCTACGGCGGCGAGGAGGCCCGCTGGGTCCTCCCCGACAACGGCCCCGACGCCGGCAACCTGCCCGGCGTCTACTCCTTCGTGCACGGCAACACGGCGGTCGTCTCGCTCGACGCCAACGACGTCTCCTTCGAGATCCCGGCCAACCTCGGCATCTCCGGCGGCACCCAGACCACCTGGCTGGAGAGCCGGCTCAAGCGGTACCGGGCCGACAAGGACATCGACTTCGTCGTGGTGTTCTTCCACCACTGCGCCTACTGCACCTCCACCGCCCACGCCTCCGAGGGCGGCGTACGCCAGGAGTGGGTGCCGCTGTTCGAGAAGTACACCGTCGACCTGGTGATCAACGGCCACAACCACGTCTACGAGCGCACCGACGTCCTCAAGGGCGACCGGGTCGCCAGGAAGCTGCCGATCGGCGGCACCGCCTACCCCGAGACCGACGGCGTCGTCTACGTCACCGCGGGCGCGGCCGGGCGCAGCCTGTACGCCTTCAGCGCCGACCAGTCCTACGAGGGCCACGAGAAGGACCTGGAGTCCGTCCCCTCCTACGTCGTCGAGAAGGACGGCAAGCGGAACGAGACGGTCGCCTGGTCGCGCGTGCGCTACCTCGACTACAGCTTCCTGCGCGTGGACGTCACCCCCGCCGCCAGGGGCCGGTACGCCAGGCTGACCGTGAGCGGCATCGCCGAGACCGGCGAGCGCATCGACCACTTCACGGTGGCGCGCCGGGCCGGGTAGCTCCCCGGCGGGCGGTTCTCGCCCAGCTCCTACATGCGTCTGAGGACCGCCTGCTTGGCCAGCGTGAACTCCTCCTCCGTCAGCACCCCTTCGCGGCGCAGCTCGCCCAGCTCCCGCAGCCGCCGCAGCAGCGCGTCATGACCGTCCTCGGCGGAAGCGGAAGCGGAAGCGGAAGCGGGAGTGGGGGAGGGGGAGGGAGCGGCGGCGACGGCCCGTGGCGCCTCCGCGGGCGGCCGTACGGCGCTCTCGGAGGCCGCGGCCGGGTGCGGCAGCCTGGCCTGTACGGCGGCCGCGACGAGGGCCATCAGCGGGTCCTTCCTGAAGCCCCACAGCTCCACCGCGTTCGGGTCGTACTTGGCCGGGGTCTTCACCGGCACGCCCCGGACGGTGAAGCGCAGCCGGCCGTTCTCCAGACCGGCCGACGGATACCACTCCACGGCCGTGATCTCGTCGACGGGCAGGGTGCGGGCGCCACCGGCGGCCTTGGCGTCCTCCGTCTTCCAGTTCCACTCCAGGCGCACCCGCTCGCCGTCGAAGTTCGCGGTGCCGTCCCCGGCGGAGACCGACAGGGGTATGGAGGGGCCGGGCAGCAGGTAGGCGTCCACCGGGCCGGCCGGTACCTGGTCGAGGAGCAGCGCGTTGCGCACCTCGTCGGCGACGTACTCGGCGACGCCGTAGCGGTCGGGCTCCACGACGAGTTGGTAGGGGTCGTGGGGTTCGGTGAGCCGGCCGCCGGTGGCGTGCAGCAGCGGGCAGGCGCCGTCCCGCAGCCGCAACCTGAGCCGGCCCGACTTCTTGCCCTGCTCGAACGAGACGCCCGCCAACGCCCGCAGCGGGACGAGAAGTTCACCCAGGGTCCTGCGGAGCAGGCCGACGTTCTTGTCCCGTCCCGGCGTCAGTCGCAGGGCATCCCCGTCGAAGACCCAGGTGCCGTCCTTCTGGATGATTTCCGCCATGGGGGGATTGTTCCATCACCTGTTCGCCCCGGCGGGGGGTGACGACGGACGCCCCCCGAGGACCGTACTCGGGGGGCGTGCGCCGGTCGGTGGGTCAGAACCCGGCGAGCGGGTTCTTCAGGGTGCCGATCAGCTGGAGGGCGCCGGACGGGTCCGACAGGTCCACCATCTGCTTGTTGTCGCGCAGCTGGAGCCGGTTGAGGCAGGACAGCGCGAACTCGGGGGCGAACATGTCGTACTGCCGGAACTTCTCGGCGAGTTCGGGGTTCGCCGCCTGGTACTCGCGGGTGACCTCGGCGACCGTGCGCCAGAAGCCGTCCTCCTCCAGGATCCCCTCGGCGGCCAGGCCGGCGGCGAGGAAGCGGAAGAAGCAGTCGAAGACGTCCGTGAAGATGGACAGGAGCTTCGTGTCCTCGGGGACCTCGATCCGGATGCGCCGCACCTCGGGCGGCAGCACCGCGTCCGGGTCCATGACGGCGATCTCCTCGGCGATGTCCTTGTAGACCGCCCGCTGCACGACGCCGTCCTTCAGCACCAGGATGGTGTTCTCGCCGTGCGGCATGAAGACCAGGTCGTAGGCGTAGAAGGTGTGCAGCAGCGGGGTGTAGTACGCCCGCAGGTAGTGCCGCAGCCACTCGGTGGGGGCCAGGCCCGACCGCTCGATCAGCGCGCCGGCCACCGACCTGCCCTCGTGGTCCACATGGACGAGGGCGGCCATCGTGGCGAGGGACTCGCCGTCGCGGAGGGAGGCGACGGGGCTCTCCCGCCACAGCGCGGCCAGCATCTTGCGGTACGGCGAGTAGCGGTCGGTCGCCGCCTCGTACTCGAGGTGCCGGTAGCCCACGGCCGCCCGCTCCCGGATGATCGACAGCCCCGTCGACCTCAGCACCGGGTCGTTGTCGATCAGCTGGGCCAGCCAGTCGTTGATCGCCGGGGTGGCCTCCATGTACGCCGCCGACAGGCCGCGCATGAAGCCCATGTTGAGGACGGACAGGGCCGTCTTCACATAGTGCTTCTCGGGGCTGGTCCTGTTGAAGAACGTCCGGATGGATTGCTGCGCCAGGTACTCGTCGTCGCCCTCGCCCAGGCACACCAGGTTGCCGCGGGCGATCTCGGCGGCGAAGGTGACGGTGAGCTTGTTCCACCACTGCCAGGGGTGGACGGGGATGAGGAGGTAGTCGGCCGGGTCGAGGCCCCGCTCGCGCAGTACGCCGTCGAAGCGGTCGACGGTCTCCTTGCCCAGCTCCTGCCGGACGAACGACTCGTAGTCGATGCCGACGCCCGCCGTGAACGCGGCCCGCGACCGGTGCGCGGCCAGCCACACCAGGCGGACCGGGCTCGCGGTCTCCGGGGCGTACGACAGGTACTCGTGGACGCCGAAGCCGAGCCGCCCGTTGTTGGCGACGAAGCAGGGGTGGCCCTCGGTCATCCCGGTCTCGATGGCCTGGAAGCCGCTGTCCACCAGTTCCGCGGCGGGGATCTGCGGCTTGGTGAGCTTGTAGCAGGTGCCGGAGAGGGTGGAGGAGATCTCCTCCAGGTAGACCGGCAGGATCTCGTCGCTCAGCTCCAGCGATTGCTTCAGCTCGATGAAGAAGTCCAGTGCGGCGACCGGGAGTTCGACGCCGTCGCGGCTGCGGGTGATGGAGTCGGCGTCGATCTGCCAGTGGTCGAGGGCGCGGCGTACGGCGGTGAAGCGGTAGTACGTCAGGCCGTCGTCACTGCGGACGACGTAACCGTCGTCGATGCGTTCGGGGGTGAACAGCCGCTCGTGCGCGAACTCCGCGAGGGCTTTGCGGACCAGCAGGCGGTTGGCCTTCTCCCAGCGCTCGGGGGAGAGGTGGGCCACGGCGTCGGCGAGGCTCACGCGCGCACCCCCGTGGCCGCGACGAAGCGTTCCCGTGTGCAGAAGCTCAGCAGCGCCGGCTTCTCGGGCTTCTGGATCTCGCGCTCCGGCACGAAGCCGACGGCCTCGTTCAGGGCCTGTACGGCCGTGTTGGAGACGTCGGGCTCGACCACGATCCGTTCGGTGGCCGGGTCGGCGAAGAGGTGTGCCATGACGGCGGTGATGACCGCGCGGGTGAAGCCGTGCACGGGCCGGTCGGTGGGGGCGACCAGGAAGTGCATGCCGACGTCACCGGGCCGCGGCTCGTACAGGCCGACCAGCTCACGGTGACGCGGGTCGTAGTACTCCATCAGGAAGGCGGGTACGCCGTCGTGCAGCCCGAGCAGGGCGTGGTGGTGCTCGTCGGCGGTGATCTCCATGTAGGCGCGCTCGACGTCCACCAGCCTGGCCTCCTGCATCATCCAGAAGGCCGCCTTGGGGTGCGTCACCCAGGAGTGCAGCAGCTCGGCGTCCTTGAGGGGGTCGAGGGGGCGGAGGGTGAGACGGCCGACGGCCGCGGAGGTGGTGCTCATGCGCTGAACTCCTGGAACGCGATGGTCTTCTCGACGGGGTAGTACTCGCTGCCGAGCAGCTCGCGGATGATGTAGCTGTTGCGGTAGGCGCCCATGCCGAGGTCCGGGCTGGTGATGCTGTGCGTGTGCACGCCCGCGTTCTGCAGGAACACACCGCGGCCCGTGGTGTCGATGGCGTAGTTGCGCGCCACGTCGAAGTTGCCCTGCGAGTCGTAGCGCAGCCGGTCGCGGACCGGCTTGAGGAACTCGGGCTCGGCGTACTTGTAGCCGGTGGCCAGGACCAGGCCCTGCGAGGCCAGCTCGAAGTCCTTGCCCTGTTCCTCCTGCCTGAAGGACAGGGTGTACGTGCCGTTCTCGTACCGTGCGCCGCGCAGCGCCGAGTTGGTGAGCAGGCGGGCGGGCACCGGGCCGCCGAGGTTCTTCTGGTAGAGCAGGTCGAAGATCTCGTTGATGAGGTCGCCGTCGATGCCCTTGAAGAGGCCCTTCTGCTCGGCCGTGAGCCGGTATCGGGTGGGCTCGGGCAGCTCGCGGAAGTAGTCGACGTACTCGGGGGACGTCATCTCCAGCGTCAGCTTGGTGTATTCGAGGGGGAAGAAGCGCGGCGAGCGCGTCACCCAGTTCAGCTGGTAGCCGTGGACGTCGATCTCGCTGAGCAGGTCGTGGTAGATCTCGGCGGCCGACTGGCCGGAGCCGACCAGCGTGATCGAATCCTTCTTCTGCAGCTCCGCCTTGTGCGCCATGTAGCGGGAGTTGTGCAGGAAGTCCCCGCCCAGGTCCGCGCAGGCCTCCGGGATGTGGGGCGGGGTTCCGGTGCCCAGGACCAGGTGACGGGCGCGGAACTCCTCGCCGGCCGTGGTGCTGACGACGTACAGCCGGGCGGCCTCGTCGTACGTCACCTCGGCGACCGTCGTGGAGAAGCGCACGCTGGTGAGCTTGTTCGCGGCCCAGCGGCAGTAGTCGTCGTACTCGACGCGCAGCGGGTAGAAGTTCTCGCGGATGTAGAACGAGTACAGCCGGCCCTTCTCCTTCAGGTAGTTGAGGAAGGAGTACGGCGAGGTCGGGTCGGCGAGGGTCACCAGGTCGGACATGAACGGCGTCTGCAGGTGCGCGCCTTCGAGGAACATGCCCGCGTGCCACTCGAAGTCGGGCTTCGACTCCAGGAAGACGCCGCGGAGTTCCTCGATCGGCTCGGTCAGACAGGCGAGGCCGAGGTTGAAGGGGCCGAGCCCGATCCCGACGAAGTCGTGGGTGGCGGCGGGGTTCTCAGGACGCGCGGACAACGGACTCTCCCAGGTACTGCTCGGCATGGGCGGCGATCAGGTCCAGTACGGCGGCCATGTCGTCGACCGTCGTCTCGGGGTTGAGCAGGGTGAACTTCAGATAGTGGCGGCCGCTCACCTTGGTGCCCGCGACCACCGCGTCGCCGGAGGCGAACAGGGCCTTGCGGGCGTACAGGTTGGCGCGGTCGATCTCGGCCGGGTCGGTCACGGCCGCGGGGATGTAGCGGAAGACCAGGGTGGACAGCGACGGCTCGACGACGACGTCGTAGCGCGGGTCGGCGGCCAGCAGTTCCCAGCCCCGCACGGCGAGGTCGCAGACCTCGTCGAAGAGCTGGCCGATGCTGTCGGCGCCCATCGTGCGCAGCGTCATCCACAGCTTCAGCGCGTCGAAGCGGCGGGTCGTCTGGAGGGACTTGTCGACCTGGTTGGGGATACGTTCCTGCACCATGCGGCGCGGGTTCAGGTACTCGGCGTGGTAGGTGGCGTGGCGCAGCGTGGCCGCGTCCTTGACCAGCACGGCGGAGGAACTCACCGGCTGGAAGAAGGACTTGTGGTAGTCCACGGTGACGGAGTCGGCGTGCTCGATGCCGTCGATCCGGTCGCGGTACTTCACCGAGGCGAGCAGGCCGCAGCCGTAGGCGGCGTCGACGTGCATCCAGGTGCCGTACTGCTCGCACACTTCGGCTATCTCGGGCAGCGGGTCGATGGAGCCGAAGTCGGTGGTGCCGGCGGTGGCGACGACGGCCATGGGGACGAGGCCGTCCTGCGCGCAGCGCTCCAGTTCGCGGGCGAGCGCGACGGTCCGCATGCGCTTGTCGTGGTCGACGGGGATGGAGATCACGGCGTCCTGGCCGAGGCCCAGCAGCTGGGCGGACTTCTTCACGCTGAAGTGGCTGACCTCGGAGGCGAAGATGCGCAGTTTCTCCAGCGAGTCGGTCTTTGCCTCCTCGCGGGCGAGGAGCAGCGCCTGGAGGTTGGACTGGCTGCCGCCGGAGGTGAACACGCCGTCGGCGGCGGGGCCGAGGCCGATGCGGGCGGTCGTCCAGTCGACCAGTTTCCGCTCGATGAGGGTGCCGCCGGCCGACTGGTCCCAGGTGTCCAGGGAGGAGTTGACGGCGGACAGGACCGCCTCGCCGAGCACGGCCGGGATGACGACCGGGCAGTTGAGGTGGGCGAGGTAGCGGGGGTGGTGGAAGTAGACCGCGTCGCGGAGGTAGACCTCCTCCAGCTCGTCCAGCACCGCCGTGGTGTCACCCAGCGGCCGGTCGAGGTCGATGCTCTCGATGCGCGGAGCGAGGGCGTCGGCCGTGATGCCGGTGAACGGACGGTCGGTGGCGGCGATTTTGGCTGCCACCCGCTCGACTCCTTCGGTCACGGTGCGGCGGTACCGCTCCGCGTTCGTGCCATTGAGCAGGTGCGAGCGCATCGTGGGGGTCCTCCGGGATGGGGACGGGTCCGCCGCGGGACGGACGCGGGGGCGGAACCTCGGATTCAACTTAGGTAAGCCTAACCTCGGTAGGTGGGTCGGGTGGCAGGCCTTCGCCGTGACAGTGATCACGTCATGGCCCACCGGGGCCGCCTCGGCGGGCGGAGCGGCTACTGCTAGGCGGCGCGCAGCTCTTCCTCGGTCATGCCCCGGCGCCAGTACCCGACGAAGGTGACCCGGCGCCGGTCGATGCCGCGCTCGCGCACGAAGTGCCGGCGCAGCGCCTTCATCGAGCCCGACTCGCCCGCGATCCATGCGTACGGCCGCTCGGTGGGCGGGAGTTCGGCCTCGCGCAGGGCGTCGAGGGAGGCCCCGTCGGCCAGCCAGGTGATCTCGGCGTCCGCCGCGGTCACCAGGTCCTGCGCGTGGTGGGGGTCGCGCACTTCCAGCCACGCCCGGACGCGCTGTCCGGCGGGCAGCGCCTCCAGGATCGACGCGATCGCCGGGAGAGCCGTCTCGTCGCCCCACAGCAGCACCAGGTCGGTGTCCTGCGGCGGCCGGAACCGGATCGCCCGGTTGTCGGCGACGGCGGGCCCGAGCAGGAACGCCCGGTCACCGGCGCGCGCCCGGTCGGCCCACGCGGAGGCGGGCCCGGCCGGGGTGTGCAGCACGAAGTCGATGTCGACCTCGTCGGGATCCCGGCGCAGCTCCCTGAGCGTGTACGAACGCATCACCGCCCGTACGTCGTCCGGCAGTTCACGCCAGCCCTGCCACCAGCCGTCCCCCAGCTCGACGGGAACGGCCGGCGCGTCCTGCCCCGGATGCGGCAGGAACAGCGACAGCGACTGGTCGTAGCCGTCGGAGAAGAAGTGCCGGAGGTCCTCCCCGGCGAAACTCACCCGGACCAGGGACGGGCCGAGCCGCCTCGTCCGCACGACGTGGAGCGAGAAGAAGCGGAACGGGGCGGCGACGGCCGTGCTCATGCGGACTCCTGACGTGGGGGAAGGGACGGCCGGCCTGCTGGGGGCGTGCGGCTGGGCCGGCGTGCGGCTCACCCCGCCCGCCCCCGGTCACCCGTGTCAGGCGACCTTCTTGGCCTTCTCGAGCGCGTCGGCGAGGTTCTCCAGCAGCGGCACGCACTTGTCGTACGACAGGATCGGCTCGGGCGAGCGGGAGATGACCTGGCCGGCCTTCACCGCGGGGAGCTGCTTCCAGGTCGGCTTGGCGATGTCGGCCGGCTGGATCGTCGAGGAACGGTCGTCCATCATGATGATGTCGGCCTGGTACTTGTCGACGTTCTCCCAGCTCAGCGACTCGTACCAGCCGCCGCCCTCGGCCTTGGCGCTCTCCGGCGGCTCGACGAAGTGCACGCCGAGGGCCTTGAAGTACTCCAGGTCGATGGAGAGGTTGGTGCCGGAGACGTAGAACAGCTGGTCGCTCGCGGAACCGGCCATGACCTTGATCTCGGGCTTGGCCTTGGCGGCGGCGCGCAGCCGGGTGGCGGCCGTCTCGAAGCGCTTCTTGGCGTCGGCGGCGGCGGCCATGTCCGCGCCCAGGGACTCGGCCAGCTCCCACATGCGCTCCAGCGGAGCGGTGATCTGCCGGTCGTAGACGGAGACCGCGACGCTCGGGGCGAGCTTGGCGATCTTGTCCTTGGAGGCCTCGGGGACGTACCAGAGGGTGCCGGCGTTGTCGAAGGTCGTGGAGATGAGCACGTCGGGCGCGAGGGCCGCGTACTTCTCGACGTTGAACTCGTCCCAGACGTTGCCGATGACCTCGACCTTGGTGATGTCCATGTCGCCGGCCTGCACGTCGGCCTTGCCGTCGGTGGTCTTGGTCGGCCCGAAGACACCCTTGACCTGGACGCCGTAGTCGTACAGCGCGGCGGCCACGCCGGTGAACGCGACGATGTTCGCCGGGATCTTGTCGAGCTTCACGGTCGTACCGCGGTCGTCCTTGAACGTCCAGGGGCCGGACTTGGCGGCGGCACTCTCCGTCGACTTCGAGCCACCGCTCGTCGAGTCGTCGTCCCCGCAGGCTGCCAGCACGGCACCGAGGCCGAGGGCGCCGCCAGCGGCGAGGATGCCGCGACGGGTGAGGTGATTGGCTCTGGCGTTGGACATGAAGGTGGCTGCTTTCGAACGGGGCGGATCACCGCCGGACAATTCGAAGGTAGGTTAGCCTAACCTCAGATCTTGTCCAGGGGGCGGGGCTCCCCGACCCCGGTCATGCAAGGCCGCCAGGCCTTTCGGATCCGGTCAACCTCTCGGGCGGGCGGTCGAGTTGACCGTAAATCGCCTCTTGCTTCGACTTCTTCGATTGCTTAATGGTCCCCACGGGTGCATGTGCTGACGGGGGGACTTGTGGAGACTCAGGGAACACTCGGGGCGTCGGTACCCGTACCGCCGCCACCGGGCAACGGGCGCACCGTCGAACTGAAGGTGAGCAGACGGCTGCTGTGGGTCGGCGAGGCGGTCTACCCGCTGCACAACGTCGCTCGCGTCCATACCTTCGTCCTCAAGCCCAAACGGATGGAAGCGCTCAACGACTTCCTCAAGTGGACGGGCATCACCATCCTGGTGTTCGTCGTGGTCCAGGTGGTCAACGACAACTCCTCCTCGTCCAGCGCCCAGGACGACAACGCGCAAGTGGTGTGGGTGCTCGGCATGGCCGTGGTGCTCGGGCTGCTCTTCCACACGGTGAAGGTGTGGGCCGCCCCGGACGAACACGTCCTGGCCGTCGAGACCTCCAGCGGATCCACCGCCCTGGTGACCCTGCCCGACCCGACCCAGCTGCGGCAGCTCGTCCTCTACATCGTCCACGCCATCGAGAACCCCGAGGCCGAGTTCCAGGTCCGGGTGGAGAGCCTCCAGGTCAACCCCAAGAACTACCAGTTCGGGGACACGGTCAACATGTACGGCGGTCTCCACAACACGGGCATGGTGAAGAAGTGAGCGGCGACACCTTCAACAGCTACGGCAGCGGCGACCAGGTGGCCATGAACGGCGGCAGCCACAACATCGGCATCGTGAAGGGCGGTCAGCCGCTCCCCGCCCAGGAGGCGGTCGAGGCGCTGCGACGCGAACTCGACCAGCTGCGTGGCGCCCTCGCCCCGGACGCCGCCCGGACCGTCGACGACAACCTGCCGGTCGTCGCCGACGGCACGCGCCCCGCCGCCCAGCGGCGCGCGGCCCTGGCCGCCCTCACCGGCGCCGTCGCCGCACTCGGCGCGGCGGCGACGCCCGTACGGGACCTGATCGAGGGCCTGCGCGGCCTGCTGGGCGGCTGAGGCGGGGGTCAGCCCACCAGGCCCAACTCCCTCGCGATCAGCATCCGCTGGACCTCGCTGGTGCCCTCGCCGATCTCCAGGATCTTGGAGTCGCGCCACATGCGGGCGACCGGGTACTCGTTCATGAAGCCGTAGCCGCCGTGCACCTGGGTGGCGTCGCGCGCGTTGTCGACGGCGATCGTCGAGGAGTACAGCTTCGCCAGGGCCGCCTCCTTCTTGAAGGGTTCGCCGGACACCAGCCGGGACGCCGCGTCGCGCCAGGCGAGACGGGCCGTGTGGGCCTTCATCTCCATGTCGGCGATCTTGAACTGGATCGCCTGGTTGGCGCCGATCGGCCGGCCGAAGGCGTGCCGCTCCTTCGCGTACCTCACCGACTCGTCCACACAGCCCTGCGCGAGGCCCGTCGCCAGTGCCGCGATCGCGACGCGGCCCTCGTCCAGGATGCGCAGGAACTGGGCGTAGCCGCGGCCCTTCTCGCCCAGCAGGTTGGCGGCGGGCACCCGGACGTCCGTGAAGGACAGCTCGCGGGTGTCCGAGGCGTTCCAGCCGACCTTGGAGTAGGGCGCGGCGACCGTGAAGCCCGGAGTACCGGACGGGACGACGATCGCCGAGATCAGCGGCCTGCCGTCCGGCTTGCGGCCGGTCACCGCGGTGACCGTGACCAGTCCCGTGATGTCCGTGCCCGAGTTGGTGATGAAGCACTTCGTGCCGTTGATGACCCATTCGTCGGTGTCCGGGTCCAGCCGGGCCGTCGTACGCGTCGCGCCCGCGTCACTGCCGCCGTCCGGCTCGGTCAGGCCGAACGCGCCCAGGATCTCGCCGGAACACAGCCGAGGGAGCCACTCGCGCTTCTGCTCCTCGGTGCCGAAGAGGTGGATCGGCATCGCGCCCAGCGACACCCCCGCCTCCAGGGTGATCGCCACCGAGGAGTCGACGCGGGCCAGTTCCTCCAGCACGATGCCCAGCGCCAGATAGTCGCCGCCCATACCGCCGTACTCCTCGGGGAACGGCAGCCCGAACAGGCCCATGCGGCCCATCTCGCGGACGATCTCGTACGGGAACTCGTGCCGCTCGTAGAAGTCGCCGATCTTCGGCGCGACGACGTCGTGCGCGAACTGCTCGACGGTGCGCCGGAGTTCTTCCAGCTCGGGGGAGAGTCGGTGGTCCATGGCGGTCACTGCTCCTTGTGGGCCTCGCGGCCCTCTTGGCCCTCTGCGTCCTCGTGGGACAGGGCGCGGACGGTGCGGGACGGGCTGGGCCGGCCCAGCCGGCCGGCCATCCAGACGCTCGTGGCGACGAGACGGCCGAGGTCGACCCCGGTGTCGATGCCGAGGCCGGTCAGCATCCACACGAGGTCCTCGGTGGCGAGATTGCCGGTGGCGGACTTCGCGAACGGGCAGCCGCCCAGGCCGCCCGCCGAGGCGTCGACGGTGGTGACGCCGTGCCGCAGCGCGGCCAGCGTGTTGGCGAGGGCCTGGCCGTAGGTGTCGTGGAAGTGCACGCCCAGCGCGGAGACGGGGATGCCCTCCTCGCCGAGCGCGGTCAGCAGTTCCTCGACATGGCCGGGGGTGGCGACCCCGATGGTGTCGCCGAGGCTCAGCTCGTCGCAGCCCATGTCGATCAGGGCCCGGCACACCCGCACGACCTGGGGGACCGGGACGGCACCCTCCCACGGGTCCCCGAAGCACATGGAGAGATAGCCCCGCACATGCACCCCGCCGGCCTTGGCCCGCTCCACCACCGGGTGGAACATGGCCAGCGACTCGTCCACCGTGCGGTTGAGGTTGGCCTTGGCGAAGGACTCGGTGGCGCTGGCGAACACCGCGACCCGCCGCGCGCCCAGGGCGAGGGCCCGGTCAAGACCGCGTTCGTTCGGCACCAGCACCGGCAGCTCCACCGGCAGGCCGGACAGCAGCGGGAACAGCTGCTCGGCGTCGGCGAGCTGGGGCACCCACTTGGGGTGGACGAAGCTGGTCGCCTCGATCGTGGTCAGCCCCGCCTCGGCGAGCCGGTGCACGAACTCGGCCTTCACCGCCGTCGGCACGGTGCTCTTCTCGTTCTGCAGGCCGTCGCGTGCCCCGACCTCGTGGATCCTGACCCGGGTGGGCAGGCCGGGCGCGGGCACGGCCATCGGAAGTCCTCGCACGGTCATGCCTCCTCCTCGTGCGGCGCGATCACGGCCAGCACCTGGTCCATGGCGACCGTCGTGCCCGCGGTGACGTCCAGTTCGGCCACCGTGCCGGCGTGCGGGGCGGAGATGACGTGCTCCATCTTCATCGCCTCCACCACCAGCAGGCTCTGGCCCGCGCTCACCTCGTCGCCGACGGCGACCTTCACCACTGTCACCGTGCCCGGCATGGGCGCGGTCAGCGAGTCGGCGCCCGCGTGCGCGGCCCCGGTCAGGGCGGCGGCCACCGGGTCGTGGTCGCGCACCTGCCAGGCGTCGCCCTCGCGGCCCAGCCAGTCATCGGCCCGCTCGAAGGTGTGCCGGACACCGTCGAGGGTGACGCCGACCCGGTCGTCGGTGACGGTGTGCGCGCCGCGGACCTCACGGGTGACGGGTTCGAGTCCCGGCACTCGCAATGGGAACGCGACCGGCCGGTGCTGCCCGCCCAGCCGCCACCCGCTCGGCACCGAGAAGGGATCCGTCCACCCCGCCCCGGACGGCCTCAGCCCCTCCAGCCGGACGGCCGCGGCGGCCTCGTAGACCTCCTCCGGTACGTCGGTGGGGACCAGGTCGTCCATGACCCGCTCGACCAGACCGGTGTCCAGCTCGCCCGACACGACCGCCGGATGGGCGAGCAGCCGGCGCAGGAACCCGGCGTTGGTCGGCACGCCCAGCGTGACCGTGTCCGCGAGGGCGGCCCGCAGCTTGCGCAGCGCGGTGGCCCGGTCGGGACCGTAGGCGATCACCTTGGACAGCATCGGGTCGTACAGGCTGCCGACCTCGGTGCCCTCGGTCAGCCCCGAGTCGGTGCGCACGCCCTCGCCCTGCGGCTCACGCAGCCTCAGCACGGTGCCGCCGGACGGCAGGAACCCGCGCGCGCCCTCCCGGACGGACACGGTCTCGGCGCACACCCGGGCCTCGACTGCGTGCCCGGTGAGCCGGATGTCGTCCTGCGTGTAGGGCAGCCGCTCGCCTGCCGCCACCCGCAACTGCCACTCCACCAGGTCGATCCCGGTGACCAGCTCGGTGACGGGGTGCTCCACCTGGAGACGGGTGTTCATCTCCATGAAGTAGTACGCCTTCGGGTCCCCGCCGGGGACGATGAACTCCACGGTCCCCGCGCCCCGGTAACCGCAGGACAGCGCCGCCTGCACGGCGGCCTCGCCCATGCTCGCGCGGGTGGCCTCGTCGAGGAGCACGCTGGGCGCCTCCTCGATGACCTTCTGGTGCCGGCGCTGCAGGGAGCACTCGCGCTCGCCCAGGTGGATCACCCGGCCGTGGCCGTCCGCGAGGACCTGGATCTCGATGTGCCGGGGCCGGTCGATCCACCGCTCGACGAGGAGCGTGTCGTCCCCGAAGGAGGCGCGGGCCTCACGGCGGGCGCCGGCGATCTCGTCCAGGAGACGGTCCTCCTCCCGCACCAGCCGCATGCCCTTGCCGCCACCGCCCGCGGACGGCTTCAGCAGCACGGGCATGCCGATCTCCCGTGCCGAGGCGGCCAGTTCGGCATCGCCGAGCCCGCTGCCGCTCGACCCCGGGACCACCGGCACGCCCGCCGCCTGCACGGTCTCCTTGGCGCGGATCTTGTCGCCCATGAGGGAGATCGCGTCGGCGGGCGGCCCGATGAAGGCGAGCCCGGCGTCGGCGCACGCGCGCGCGAAGCCGGCGTTCTCCGCGAGGAAGCCGTAGCCGGGGTGGACGGCCTGGGCGCCGGTGCGGGCGGCGGCCTCCAGCAGCCGCTCCACCGACAGATAGCTCTCGGCGGCCGGCGCCGGACCGATCCGTACGGCCGTGTCGGCCTCGCGGACGTGCCGGGCGTCGGCGTCCGCGTCGGAGAAGACGGCCACCGAGCGCACGCCCAGCGCCCGCAGGGTGCGGATGACCCGGACGGCGATCTCGCCACGGTTGGCCACGAGGACGGTGTCGAACATGGTCGTGAAGCCCCTCACATCCGGAAGACGCCGAACTGGGGTTCACCCAGGGGCGCGTTGGCACAGGCGGTCAGGGCCAGACCCACCACCTGGCGGGTGTCCAGCGGGTCGATGACCCCGTCGTCCCAGAGCCGGGCGGTCGCGTAGTAGGCGTTGCCCTGGCGCTCGTACTGCTCCCGGATCGGGTCCTTGAACGCCTCTTCCTCCGGGGCCGGCCACTCCTCGCCGCGCGCCTCCAGCTGGTCGCGCTTGACGGTGGCGAGGACGGAGGCGGCCTGCTCACCGCCCATCACGGAGATCTTGGCGTTCGGCCACATCCACAGGAAGCGCGGGGAGTACGCCCGCCCGCACATCGAGTAGTTCCCCGCGCCGTAGGACCCGCCGACCACGACCGTCAGCTTGGGCACGCGCGTGCAGGCGACCGCGGTGACCATCTTGGCGCCGTGCTTGGCGATGCCCCCGGCCTCGTAGTCCCGGCCGACCATGAAGCCGGAGATGTTCTGCAGGAACAGCAGTGGGATGCCGCGCTGGTCGCACAGCTCGATGAAGTGGGCGCCCTTCTGGGCGGACTCGGAGAACAGGATGCCGTTGTTGGCGACGATGCCGACCGGGTGCCCGTGGATGCGGGCGAAACCGGTGATCAGGGTCTGCCCGAACTCCGACTTGAACTCGGCGAACCGGGAGCCGTCGGTGATCCGGGCGATGATCTCCCGCACGTCGTAGGGGGTACGGGAGTCGACCGGGACCGCCCCGTACAGCCCGTAGGGGTCGGCCTTCGGCTCGACGGTGGGCCGCACCTCCCAGGGGAGCGGGCGGCGGGCCGGGAGGGTGGAGACGATGGTGCGCACGATGCGCAGGGCGTGCGCGTCGTCCTCCGCGAGGTGGTCGGTGACGCCCGACACGCGCGCGTGGACCTCGCCGCCGCCCAGCTCCTCCGCGGTGACGACCTCGCCGGTGGCGGCCTTCACCAGCGGGGGACCGCCGAGGAAGATCGTGCCCTGGCCGCGCACGATGACGGTCTCGTCGCTCATCGCCGGGACGTACGCCCCGCCCGCCGTGCACGAGCCGAGCACGGCGGCGATCTGCGGGATGCCGGCGCCGGACATCCGGGCCTGGTTGTAGAAGATCCGCCCGAAGTGCTCACGGTCGGGGAACACCTCGTCCTGCATGGGCAGGAAGGCGCCGCCCGAATCCACCAGGTACAGGCACGGCAGACGGTTCTCGAGAGCGACCTCCTGGGCCCGCAGATGCTTCTTCACCGTCATCGGGTAGTACGTCCCGCCCTTGACCGTGGCGTCGTTGGCCACGATCACGCACTCCCGGCCGCTGACCCGGCCGATCCCGGCGATCACACCCGCCGCCGGGGCCTGCCCGTCGTACAGCCCGTCGGCGGCGAGGGGCGCCAGCTCCAGGAACGGCGAGCCGGGGTCGAGGAGGGTGTCCACCCGCTCCCTCGGCAGCAGCTTCCCGCGCGCGGTGTGCCGGGCCCGCGCCTTCTCTCCGCCGCCGAGCCGGGCGGCGGCGAGCTTGCCGCGCAGCTCCTCGACGAGTGCGCGGTGGGCCTTCTCATTGGCCCGCCAGGCCTCCGACGCGGGATCTGCCGCGCTGGTCAGCTCCGGTGCCTGCTCCATACCTTGCGGTCCCCTCACGGCCAGTGGTCGACTGTTAATGAGCGTTAACCATTTCCACCAGGTTAACGAGCGCTAACCTCGATGTCTAGAATTGTTTTCATGGCCACCAGAACCGACGCCCCCACCCGCCGTGAGCAGATCCTCAAGGAGGCCGCGCGGCTCTTCGCCGAACGCGGGTTCCACGGAGTCGGCGTGGACGAGATAGGAGCCGCGGTCGGCATCAGCGGCCCCGGCCTCTACCGGCACTTCCCCGGCAAGGACGCGATGCTCGCGGAGCTGCTGGTCGGGATCAGCGGCCAGCTGCTGACCGGCGCGCGGCGCCGGATGCAGGAGGCCGACAGGGGCGCCGGGGCCGACGGGGCCGACGGGGTCGACGGTGAGGCGGTCCTCGACTCGCTCATCGAGGGGCACATCGACTTCGCGCTCGACGACCGTCCCCTCATCACCCTGCACGACCGCGAGCTGGACCGCCTCCGCGACAGCGACCGCAAGCTGGTACGGCAGTTGCAGCGCCAGTACGTCGAGCTGTGGGTGGAGGTGGTCCGCGGGGTCTACCCGGCGCTCACCGAGCCGGCGGCCCGGTCCGCCGTGCACTCGGTGTTCGGGCTGCTGAACTCCACCCCGCACCTGGGAAGGGCGGGCTCGCTCCCCGGCCGGGGGGCCACGGCGGACCTCCTCCACCGCATGGCGAAGGGCGCCTTCGGCTCGGCGGCGGAGGCGTAGGGGCTGACGGGGTTACTCGCCGAGACTCTCCAGCTCGGCGGCGAAGAGCAGTGCGGGATCGAAGCCCATTCCCGTGAAGTGGCCCGCCAGCTCCAGGGACAGCGCGCCGTGCAGCCGGGTCCAGAAGGCCAGTGCCCGGCGTGGGGCGGGGGAGGGGGCGGGGTGGCCGTCCGTCCACTCCCGGTGCTCGTCGAGGTGCGCGTCGAACGGCGTCCGCGCCTCCCCCGCCGGCAGCTCGGCGAAGGCGTCGAGCAGGCGGGCCATGATCTCCGACGCGATGGCGGTGATGTCGTCGGGCGCGTGATAGCCCGGCACGGGTGTGCCGTAGACCAGGAAGTACCGGTGCGGGTCGGCGAGCGCCCACGCGCGCAGGGCGTACGCCAGGGAGGTGACGTCGCCGTCGGCGGCCCGGACGGCATCGGCCAGGCTGCGGTACGCGTCCCTGATCAACTCGGTGATCAGCTCGTCCCGGCTGCCGTAGTACCGGTACAGCGCGGGCCCGCTCATCCCCATCTGCTTGGCGATCGCGTTGAGCGACAGCGCGGAGGCCCCGGCTGCGGCGATCTGTTCCCAGGCCCGCTCCTTGACCTCGGCCCGCACCTGGGCGCGGTAGCGCTCGCGGGGGGTCTCGGTGCTGGTCCTTGGCATGGGATGCCTTTCGGTGGGCATGTGACTTATAGGTGCACGAGTTTGTTAGAGGCTATCACGACCGCTCTCGCGATGTCCTGTCGGGTTCCGGGGGGCGAAGCCCTGGACGCGGACGCGTGACGAGCGTTACCCCGTACCCACCCTGGACGCACCTCCTACTCGCCGGTACGGTGAATGAGCAAGCGCTTAGACAGGGTCGAGGTACGTGGAGGTGGCGGCGTGCGCCGTACGGTGTTCAACGAGGATCACGAGGCATTCCGGGAGACCCTTCGCGCCTTCATCGAGGCCGAGGTCGTCCCCGTCTACGACGAGTGGTTCGCCGCCGGCCAGGCCCCGCGGGAGTTCTACTACAAGCTCGGCGAGCTGGGCATCTTCGGGATCAACGTCCCCGAGGAGTTCGGCGGCGCCGGCCTGGACAGCCACAAGTTCGAGGCCGTCCTCTACGAGGAGACCGCCCGCGCCGGCGTCCAGTTCGGCGGCTCCGGCGTGCACGTCCTGCTCGCCCTGCCGTACCTCAAGATGCTCGCCACCGACGAGCAGAAGAAGCGCTTCCTGCCGAAGTTCGTCTCCGGCGAGGAGATGTGGGCCATCGCGATGACGGAGCCGGGCACCGGTTCCGACCTCGCGGGCATGAAGACCACCGCCAAGCTGAGCGAGGACGGCACGCACTACGTCCTCAACGGCTCGAAGACCTTCATCACGGGCGGCGTCCACGCCGACAAGGTGATCGTCTGCGCCCGCACCTCCGCCCCGACCGCCGAGGACCGCCGCTTCGGCATCTCCCTCTTCGCGGTGGACACCAAGTCCGAGGGCTACTCGATCGGCCGCAAGCTGGACAAGCTGGGCCTGCGCACCTCCGACACGGCCGAGCTGGCCTTCGTCGACGTCAAGGTGCCCGTCGAGGACCTCCTCGGCGAGGAGAACAAGGGCTTCTTCTACCTCGGTCACAACCTCGCCTCGGAGCGCTGGGGCATCGCCTTCGGCGCCTACGCCCAGGCGAAGGCGGCCGTCCGGTTCGCCACCGAGTACGTGCGCGAGCGCACCGTCTTCGGCAAGCCGGTCGCCCACTTCCAGAACACCAAGTTCGAGCTGGCCGCCTGCCAGGCCGAGGTGGACGCGGCCGAGGCCGTCGCCGACCGCGCCACGGAGGCCCTGGACGCCGGTGAGCTGACCCCCGCCGAGGCCGCCAGCGCCAAGCTGTTCTGCACCGAGGTCGCGCACCGCGTGATCGACCGCTGCCTCCAGCTCCACGGCGGCTACGGCTACATGAACGAGTACCTGATCGCCCGCCTGTACGCGGACAACCGCGTCAACCGCATCTACGGCGGCACCAGCGAGATCATGAAGTCGATCATCGCCAAGGACATGGGTCTGTAAGCCGGCCGCAATTACCGCCGGGTACAACAGTTCTCATGAGCCAGGCACTACAGGATCTCCTCGATCTGCTCGACCTCGAGCAGATCGAGGAGAACATCTTCCGCGGCCGCTCCCGGTCCGCCGTCGTCCCCCGCGTCTTCGGCGGCCAGGTCGCGGCCCAGGCGCTGGTCGCCGCCGGGCGTACGGTCCCCGCGGACCGGCACGCCCACTCCCTGCACGCGTACTTCCTCAGGATGGGCGACCCGGGAGCGCCCATCGTCTACAACGTCGAGCGCATCCGCGACGGCCGTTCCTTCACCACCCGCCGCGCGGTCGCGGTCCAGCACGGCCGGCCGATCTTCACCCTCTCCGCGTCCTTCCAGACGTACGAGGAGGGCCTCGACCACCAGATGCCGATGCCCGCCTCCCCGGACCCGGTGACCCTGCCGACCTCCGCGGAACGCCTGCGGGGCTACGACCATCTCCCGCCGGACGTGGTCGAACGGTTCCTGGAGGCCCGGCAGGCCATCGACCTGAGGTACGTCGAGGAGCCGCCGTACGGGAAGTTCGGTGAGCCGCGCGAGCCGCACAGCCAGGTCTGGTTCCGCACCAACGGCAAGCTCGCCGACGACCCCCTGCTGCACGTCGTCCTCGCCACCTACGTCTCCGACATGACGCTCCTGGACTCGGTGCTCCTCGCACACGGCCGCGGCGGCTGGGCCGTCGGTGACGTGGTCGGGGCGTCGCTGGACCACGCGATGTGGTTCCACCGGCCGTTCCGCGCGGACGAGTGGCTGCTGTACGACCAGGAGTCGCCGTCGGCACACGGCGGACGCGGCCTCGGCCAGGCCCGCATCTACACGCAGGACGGACAGCTCGCCGTCTCGGTGATCCAGGAGGGCGTGGTCCGCGTCCCCCGGCAGGACTGAGCCGGCCGCCGCCTAGGCGAGACCCGCCTCCGCCAGCAGGAACGCCGTCATCGGGTCGTAGTAGCGGGGGCTGAGGACGTGGTCGTCGAGGGGGACCGCGACCTGCACGGTGCCCTCCGACTCGGCGAGGAACAGCGCCGGGTCGTTGCAGTCGGCGTATCCGACGGAGTCCACGCCGTGCTGTCCGGCGTAACCCGCCCAGCCGTGGTCGGCGACGACCAGGTCCGGCAGCGGACGGCCCTCGCGCTCCAGGGCGGTCAGGATCGCCTTCATCGGTTCACCCGAATGGGTGTGCCACAGGGTGGCGCCGTGCTCCAGCATCGCCACCTGCGCGAACTGCATGACGTATCCCTCGTCCGTCTGCAGCCCGTCCGGGATGACGACGATCTCGCAGCCGGCCCCGCGCAGCGCGTCCGCGGTGGCCCGGTGCACATCGAGCAGTCCGCCCGGATGGCCGGTGGCGAACAGCACCCGCTGCCGGTCCTCCGCCGCCTTGCGCAGCCGCCCGGCGAGCCGCTCCAGGCCGTCGACCGTCAACTGGGGGTCGATGGTGTCCTGGCCGTGGCGGTACTCGGGATCGTCGTTGACACCGACCCGCTCCGCCATCACCGCGAGCACGTCCTGCTCGTCGGTCCAGCGGTCGCCCAGCTCCAGCCCGAGCCAGAAGTTGCGCACGCCGTTGGCCAACTGGCGGTAGTGGGAGAGGTTGTTCTCGCGCGGGGTGGCGACATCACCCGCGATGCGGGTCTTCACAAGGTGCTCGACGAGCTCGGCGCGGCTGGGTGTCCCGGGTATCGGCATGGTCTCCATTGTGGGGCAGTGACCGGCGGGAGTCTTCGGTGTCCCGGCCGCTGGGACGCGCGTCACTCGCCCTGGCCACAGCGTTTCACCCGTACCGGCGTGATCGACGTGGTGATGGACGTGGTGATGGACGTTTCCTCCATCCCGTCGCCGTGCGATGTACGAAACGTATAATTCGCACTCGCGCCTCGGCCTCCTATTGTCGACCTGGACCGGCCGCCCCAGATGTGGGCAGATGGATATAGCAGGTGTACATGTACGGCGAAGCGTAGGAAAGAAGGCATTTTCCCCATGAGCAGCAACGAGACGCCCCGCGGTCCGGTCGACTCCTCCCGCGTCCCGCGCTACGCCGGACCCGCGACCTTCGCCCGGCTGCCCCGCCTCGACGAGGTCGGCCACGCCGACGTCGCCGTCGTGGGCGTACCGTTCGACTCCGGCGTCTCCTACCGGCCGGGTGCCCGCTTCGGCGGCAACGCGATCCGCGAGGCGTCCCGGCTGCTGCGGCCCTACAACCCGGCGCAGGACGCCTCCCCCTTCGCCCTCGCGCAGGTCGCGGACGGCGGCGACATCGCCGTGAACCCGTTCAACATCAACGAGGCCGTCGAGACGATCGAGGCCGCCGCCGACGACCTGCTGGGCACCGGCGCCCGCCTGATGACCCTCGGCGGCGACCACACCATCGCCCTCCCGCTCCTCAGGTCGGTCGCCAAGAAGCACGGCCCGGTCGCCCTGCTCCACTTCGACGCCCACCTCGACACCTGGGACACCTACTTCGGCGCCGAGTACACGCACGGCACGCCGTTCCGCCGGGCCGTCGAGGAGGGCATCCTCGACACCTCCGCCCTCTCCCACGTCGGCACCCGTGGCCCCCTCTACGGCAAGCAGGACCTCACCGACGACGAGAAGATGGGCTTCGGCATCGTCACCTCCGCGGACGTGATGCGGCGCGGCGTCGACGAGATCGCCGACCAGCTGCGCCAGCGCATCGGCGACCGCCCCCTCTACATCTCCATCGACATCGACTGCCTCGACCCGGCTCACGCGCCCGGCACCGGCACCCCCGAGGCCGGCGGCATGACCTCCCGCGAGCTGCTGGAGATCCTGCGCGGTCTGGCCTCCTGCCACCTCGTCTCCGCGGATGTCGTCGAGGTGGCGCCCGCGTACGATCACGCGGAGATCACGTCGGTGGCGGCATCGCACACGGCGTACGAACTGACCACGATCATGTCCCGCCAGATTGCGGAGGCCCGCGCGAAGTGACTCACGACCACGACCTGGTGCTCCGGCCGACGGAGGCGCAGATCTCCGCCGCTCTGAACCCTCCCGCCGGCCGCAACGGCGGAGACCTGGTCGTGGAGACCCTGGCCGGGCTCGGCGCGACCACCGTCTTCGGACTGCCCGGCCAGCACGCGCTCGGAGTGTTCGACGCCCTGCGCCGCTCCGACCTGCGGTACATCGGCCTGCGGGTGGAGAACAACGCGGGTTTCGCGGCGGACGCGTACGGCCGCATCACCGGTGAGGCGGCGCCGCTGCTGCTGTCCACGGGGCCGGGCGCGCTGACCTCGCTGGCAGCTCTCCAGGAGGCCGCGGCGGCCTCCGCCCCCGTCCTCGCGATCAGCAGCCAGATCCCGACGGCGGGCCTGGGCGGCGGCCGTCATGGCTACCTCCATGAACTCCCCGACCAGGCGGCCTCGTTCAGGGGTGTCGTGAAGTCGGTCCACACGGTCCGCGCCCAGTCCCAGATCCCCTCCGCGATCGAGGCGGCCTGGAAGTCGGCGCTCACGGTTCCGCACGGCCCGGTCTGGGTGGAGATCCCGCAGGACGTGCTCCTGGCGGAGACGGCGATCCCGGTCGTCACGGGCGGCGACGCCTTCCCGGACGAGTTGCCCCCACGCCCCGAACTGACGGCGGTGGCGGCCGACCTGCTCTCCCGCGCCGCCCGCCCGGCGATCATCGCGGGCGGGGGAGTGGTCCGCGCGGATGCCTCCGGCAAGCTCCGCCAGCTCGCCGAACGGCTCGACGCCCCCGTGGTCACCACCTTCGGCGGCAAGGGCGCCTTCCCGTGGACCCACCCGCTGTCCCTCCAGTCCTGGCTGGAGGACCGCCACACCACGGACTTCCTGGAGGACGCGGACGTTCTGCTGGTCGTCGGTTCGGGCCTGGGCGAACTCTCCTCGAACTACCACACGTTCAAGCCGCGGGGCCGGGTCATCCAGATCGAGGCGGACCTCGGCAAACTGGAGGCCAACCACCCGGCCCTCGGCATCCACGCGGACGCGCGACTGGCGTTGCAGGCGCTGCTGGAGACGGTGTCGAAGCGGGAGGACGGGGCGGCCCCGGAGCGTGTCCGTTCGGTCCTGGCCAAGGTCGCCGACCGCATCGCCGCCCAGGAACTCGGCCTGGAACAAGAAGTGTTGGCGTCGGTGCGCAGGGCGCTCCCCGCTTCCTCCCCCTCCTTCTGGGACATGACGATCCTGGCTTACTGGGCCTGGTCCGCCTTCGACCCCAAGGGCCCCAACCGCATGCACTCGGCGCAGGGCGCGGGCGGCCTCGGCTATGCCTTCCCGGCGGCCCTGGGAGCCGCGGTGGCCGACCCGACGTACCCGGTCCTCGCGGTCTCGGGCGACGGCGGCGCCCTGTACTCGATCGCCGAACTGGCCACGGCCCGGCAGTACGACCTGAACGTCACCTGGCTCATCGTCGACGACGGCGGCTACGGCATCCTGCGCGAGTACATGACGGAGGCCTTCGGGGAGACGACGGGGACGGAGCTGGCGCGCCCGGACTACGTGACGCTGGCGGAGTCGTTCGGGGTGCCCGGAGTGCGGACGTCGGCGGAGACGCTGGAGACGGACCTCGCGAAGGCGTTGGGGGAGCCGGGGCCGTCGGTGGTGGTGCTTCCGGCGGTGCTGCGGATGTTCGCACCGACCCACTTGGGCTGACGACAGCGGCCGGCCCATTACTCAACGCCGCAGCGACAGTTCCGCCCAGGTCGCTTTGCCGATGCCATGTCGGCGGGGGCAGCACCCCCAGCGCAACGCGAGCGCCTCGACGAGGGCGAGGCCGCGGCCGTGTTCGTCCTCGTCGGCCGGCTCTCTCACCTCGGGGCGGGAGTTGTTGGCGTCGGCGACCTCCACGCGCAGGCGCCCGTCGTACGTGGCGATGCGTACGCCGATCTCCCGCCCCACCGGAACCCGGGCATGCCGGAGCGAGTTGGTGACCAGTTCCGAGAGCAACAGCTCGGCGGTGAGGGCTACTTCGTCGTCGATCTTCCACGCCGCGAGTTGACCGCGCAGCAGCTCGCGGGCATGCCGCGCGCTGCGAAGGCTGTGCGGTAACCGGCACTGGATCTCCGAGATTCCGGGTTCGAAGAGTTGCCGCGGAGCGGGGTGGGCTGACATGGCGACCTCCGGGTCGAGTCTTGCATCTCTAGAGATGTGGAGATAGTGAAGCACTCGTGGGGGGACTGGCCGCGCTTCTCTAGAGATGTGAGCGAAATTGCCCGTATGGCGTCATCGTCCAGCTGTGGGGCGTGACCCTTGGTGCCTAGGATGTCTAGAGATGATCAGAGGAGAGGCTTGGATGAGCGGCCGGGATTCGGGGCGTCAGCCCAAATACCAGCGCATCGCCGCGGAACTGCGGGCGGCCATCGAGGCCGGCGAGTACGGGCCGGGCGAGCGGCTTCCCGGCGAGAACGACCTCATGGCGACCCATGAGGTCGCGCGCATGACGGCCCGGCAGGCGCTCGGCGTTCTACAGGCCGAAGGCATCGTCGAAGCGCGCAAAGGCGCCGGGGTGTTCGTCCGGGACTTCAAGCCCGTCCGCCGACTAGGCATCGAACGTCTCGCTCATGGGCAGTGGGGAGAGGGCCGGTCGGTCTGGGAGACGGATGTCGCGGGCCGCTCACTCGTCGTCGACTCGGTCGCGGTGAGCGAGGAGGAGGCCACGGCTGTGGCCGCGGGCGTGTTGGGGCTGGCGGAGGGTGAGCGGGTCTGCGTCCGTCGGCGCCGCTACACGCTCGACGGCAAGCCGGTCCTTCTCTCCACGTCGCACCTGTCCGCAGGCCTCGTCGTGGGCACCCCGATCACCCAGCCGGACACCGGCCCCGGCGGCGTCTACGCCAGGCTGGAGGAACTGGGCCGGGGGCCCGTCCGCTTCCGCGAGGAGATCCGCTCCCGCATGCCCGGCGCGGACGAAGCCGATCGCCTGGAACTGCCGCCGGGCGTGCCGGTGGTGCTGGTCGCCCGCACCGCCTTCGACGCAGACGGTGTCGCCGTCGAGGTGAACGAGATGGTGCTCGACTCGTCGGCGTATGTGCTGGAGTACGGGTTCGACGCTTGAGCGGTTTCGGCTGGAGTACGCGGAGCGCGGGATGACGGCCGTCTGGCGGTGGCATCCTGAGGCCATGAGCCCCACCGAGAACGGCCTCCGAGATCTGCTCAATGAGTGGGATCCGATCGGCGTCGCCGACGATGTGCCGGACGAGTACGACTGCATGGTCGCCCCTCTGCTCGGGCGGCTTCGTGGCGGCGCCGGTCCGACGGAGATCGGTGAGTTCCTGCGGCACGAGTTGGAGGATCACTTCGGCCTGGATCCGACGGGCCTGCGGCCCGACGCGATGGCGGCCCGGGTGATTGCCTGGTGGACGTCTGGCCGCCCGGCCGGTGGCACGTCCTACGCGTAGTCGCTTCCTCAGGGAACGACAGCGGCCGGCCGCGAGGGACGACTCCCTCGTGGCCGGCCGGTCGAGATGGTGCGGGACCGTTTGCCTACCAGATCGCCTCGACCCACTCCGGGTGGTCGATGAACGGGTTGCGGTTGTGCTGGTAGGTGTCGTAGATGGCCTGGTTGCGCTTCTCCTCGAAGGCGCTCGGCGGGTCCTCGGCGTTCCACTGCTTGAGGACGGCGAGCCTGCCCATGTACGGGTTGCTGCCGTTGTTGACGCTCTCGTTCGGTTCGAGGTCGGCGAAGCCGTCGCCGCCGTCGTAGCGGACGGCCATGTAGAGGATCATGCGGGCCACGTCGCCCTTGTCGGCGTCGCGCGGCTCGAAGGAGTCGGAGTCCGTGAGGCTGCCGCCGCCGTTGGTGACCGAGCTGCCGCCGTTGTCGAAGTCCTTGTTGCCGCGGATGCTGTTGACCTGGACGTCCGCCGGGCGCAGGTGGTGCAGGTCCGTGCCGGGTCCGGTCACCTCGCCGAAGTCGCCGTGGGACTTGGCCCAGGTGTGCTCGCGGTTCCAGTCGCCGACGTCACCGCCGTTGAGGGACTTGCTGCGCGAGACGCCGCTGTACAGCAGGATCACGTTGTTGCTGTTGTTCGGGTCCTGGTCGGTGACCTTCAGCGCGTTCCAGACGGCGGAGTACGAGAGCTTCGTCTGGGGCGTGATGATCGTGTGCAGCGAGGACTTCAGGCTCGAACCCGTCTTGCCGACCGCGTTCTTGTAGTACGTCGCGTCGTACGCCGTCGTGGTCGCCGCGGCGGGGGTCGCGGTGAGCGCCGGTGCGGCGAGGCCGACCATGACGGCGGAGGTGACAAGAGCCACCGATTTCCATCGGCGTATGCGTGTCGCCAGCATGTGGGGTGTCCGATCTACGCGTGTTGATTGGAGGCGGCAATCGGGAGAGTGGCATGCACATGCAGTCAAGGCAATGAATCTGACATGTCGATCAGATGACGGGAACCGGCAAATTGCGCCATGTCTACGCGAGTTGATGGCGCGAAACGGCCCCTGACAGGAGAGTCAAGGGCCGTTGCTGCTGTGCGGGCAGTGGGGGTTGAGCCGGGTCAGGTCAGGTCATGTCTGAGGCGTCCAGGCGGTAGACCGTCGACTCGGAAGTCGAGGTCGAGGTCGAGTCGGACGTCGTGCTCGAACTCGTGCTGTAGTCGCTCTCCTTCACCGCCGTCCCGTTCTTCTGCACCCACTCCGTCACCTCGGAGGTGGCCGTGGAGCCGCCGCCCATTCCGCCGCCGCCTCCCATGCCGCCGCCGAGCTGGATGTAGTGCAGCTCGCCGTTCTTCACCAGCTCCTTCAGCCTGGCCAGCGTCATCGCGTTGTCGGAGCCGGACCAGCCCCACATGGAGATCACCGGCTCACCGCTGCTGAGGATGAGCTGCGCGGCGCTCTGCGAACTCGACACCGCCAGCAGCCATTTCGCGCCGTCCTGGTTCTTCTTCAGGTACGAGAGCAGCTCGGTGCTCGTGCCGCCCCCGCCCATGCCGCCCCCGCCTCCCACGGCGGCACCGCCGGGTC
>NZ_MUBA01000002.1 GCF_002154575.1 Streptomyces bobili | reverse complement strand
GGTCATCGCCCTCGCCGTCGTGGTGGCCGCGGTGACACTCGCCGTGGTGGGCGGCGGCGAGGGCACCGGTCCGCTGCCCGAGGTCGCGCCCGAGCGGCTGCACGACCCCCTGCCCCCGGACCGCCCCCTCGACCGGGCCGACGTCGACCGCCTCCGCTTCCCGCTCGCCGCCCGCGGCTACCGCATGTCCGACGTCGACGACGCCCTCAACCGCCTCGCCGCCGAACTCGCCGAGCGGGACGCCCGTATCGGCGAGCTGGAGTCCGCGCTCGCCGTCGCCCGGACGCCCGAGCCGCACGTCTCCATGGACAAGCCCGGACCGGAGGACCAGCAGTGAGTGACGGCACCGCCCTCGCGGGCCCGGACGGCGCGCTGCGCTGCCCCTGGGCCCTGTCCACGACGGACTACGTGACCTACCACGACGAGGAGTGGGGCCGCCCGGTCCACGGCGACGAGGCCCTCTTCGAGCGCCTCAGCCTTGAGGCATTCCAGTCCGGCCTGTCCTGGATCACGATCCTGCGCCGCCGCGCCGGCTTCCGAGCCGCCTTCGCCGACTTCAAGATCGACGCCGTCGCCGCCTTCACCGACGAGGACCGCAACCGCCTCCTCGCCGACGCCGGCATCATCCGCAACCGCGCCAAGATCGACGCCACGCTCGCCAACGCCCGCGTGCTGGCCGGCTGGTCACCGGGCGAACTCGACGAACTGATCTGGTCCCACGCGCCGGACACGGCGACCCGCGCGGTCCCCAAGACCCTCGCGGACGTCCCGGCGGTCACGGACGAGTCGACGGCCCTCTCGAAGGCCCTGAAGAAGCGCGGCCTGCGATTCGTCGGGCCCACGACGGCCTACGCCCTCATGCAGGCGTGCGGCCTGGTGGACGACCACCTGGCGGCCTGCGTGTCCCGCGGCGCGGTGTGAGGGGCCCGGGGGCCCTGCCTCGGCCGGGACGGCCCACAGCCCCCGACACCGCTCGCATCGCCGGACTCAGCGGCCCAGGTACTTGGGCTTCTCCTTGTTCACGAACGCCTGCACGGCGATCCTGTGGTCCTCCGACGCACCCGCCCGGGTCTGCAGCTCGTCCTCTTTGTCCAATGTCTCGGAGAGCGAGTGCGAGAGCCCGTACGCGACGGCTTCCTTGAGCGCCGCGTACGCCACCGTCGGCCCGTCGGCCAGCGCACGCGCCACCTTCTCGGCCTCGACGCGCAGCGACTCCGCGGGCACGACCCGGTTCGCGATCCCCAGCTCGTACGCCTCCTGCGCCTTGAGGTTGCGCGGGAACAGCAGCAGATCGGCGGCCCGGCCGGGACCGATCACCCGGGGCAGGGTCCAGGAGACGCCGGAGTCGGCGGTGAGCGCGACCCCCGCGAACGAGGTGTTGAACGACGCCGTGTCGGCCACGACCCGGTAGTCGGCGGCCAGCGCGAAACCGAAGCCGGCGCCCGCGGCGACCCCGTTCACGGCGGCGACCACCGGCTTCGGCGCCTCCGTCAGCGCCCGCACGACCGGGTTGTAGTGCTCCTTGACCGTGCTCATGACCTTGCCCGAGCCCTCGGCCAGCAGCCCGATGTGCTCCTTGAGATCCTGGCCCACACAGAAGGCCCGCTCACCGGCGGCGGTCAGCAGCACGGCCCGTACGGCGTCGTCGGCCGCCGCGGACTCCACCGCCTCCCGCAGGGCGATCTTGGTCGCGATGTTCAGCGCGTTCATCGCCTCCGGGCGGTTCAGGGTGATCGTCGCGAGCCCGTCGCTCACCTCGTAGAGCACGGTGTCGGCCATGGGATGTCCCCTCCGGTGTCGCGGCTGACGTACTGACCAGTACGCAGGTGTGCGCAGGTGTACGCAGGTGTCCGAAGGACAGCATGATGGATGCCGAGCGCGCGGGACGTGTGACCTGTGTCAAAGAAATCGGGACGATTTCCGGTGCCCGGAAGTCCCTGAGGGCGCGCAGTATCGCAGTCACATCGCCGAATTGAGTGGTTTTGCTCGCGCGCGTTGCCCAAGCGATGCCGACCGATGTTGGTCATCGGGTCCTGCGATGCGGGATAATGGCTGGGAAGCAATGTGTTCGATGCCGGTGTCGTGGGTCCCATCCTGGGCCGCGCCTTGCCCTTCACGGGCCGTCGGCTTTGACGATGAGCTGGTTTCAGGAAGGGGAACGAGCATGGCGGCCATGAAGCCGCGGACGGGCGATGGCCCGCTCGAGGTGACCAAGGAGGGGCGGGGCATCGTCATGCGCGTTCCGCTCGAAGGCGGCGGTCGGCTCGTCGTCGAGCTGACCCCGGATGAGGCCGACGCGCTCGGCGACGCCCTCAAGAAGGTCGTCGGCTGACGCGCAAGCGACCATACCCCTTCGGTCTCCCCGGCATCCTCAAGGGTGTCGGGGAGACTTTTTTTGCCGGGTGTCCGGCGGTTGCCCAGGGGTGCGTAGCCCGAACGGCGTACCGGGCGGGCAGGGATACGGGCGGGCGGGCTCGACCACGGCGGTGTCGGCGGCTGCGACCGCAGGCCTGGCTGTGGTTCGGACTGCGGTGCGGGTCGGCGCGGCCGGTGTGGCTCTCTTCGGCGCCGGCGCCGTCAGCGCTTGACCGCGCAGAGCAGGCCGTCGCCCACCGGCAGCAGCGACGGCACCAGCTCCTGGCTCTCGCGCACCGCACGCAGCAGTTCGCGGACCCTTATGACCTCGGTGGGCTGCGGGCCGGAGTCGATCGTGCGGCCGTTCGCGAAGACGCCCTCGAAGACCACCAGACCCCCCTGCCGCAGCAGGCGCAACGATTCAGCGAGGTAGTCCATGACCTCGAGCCGGTCGCCGTCGCAGAAGACGAGGTCGTAGCCGGCGTCCGCGAGCCTCGGCAGGACGTCCAGTGCGCGGCCGGGAATGAACCGGGCACGGTTGCTGGCGAACCCGCAGGCCCGGAAGGCCTGCCGGGCGAACTGCTGGTGCTCCGGCTCGGGGTCCACGGTCGTCAGGACGCCGTCCGGGCGCATGCCGTGCAGCAGGTGGATCCCCGAGACGCCGGTACCGGTACCGATCTCCGCGACCGACTTCGCGTCCACGGTGGCGGCGAGCAACCGCAGCGTGGCGCCCGTGCTGGGCGACACCGAGCGCAGCCCCGCGTCGCGGGCCCGGTCACGGGCCCAGCGCAGTGCTTCGTCCTCGGCGACATAGGCGTCGGCGAACGCCCAGCTCGTCTGCCGGTTGCCGGTAATGACCCTCTCCTGTCCCCGTGGTTGCCTGGGCGTGACTGTATCCGTTGGTGCCGGGAACCCGCAGATGGGACCGCGCGTTTGAAGGGGTGTGACGGACTACGGGGGGACACGGTTGGATCACGGCGACGCACGGGATGCCCAGCAAGTGCTGACGCAGCCGTATGAGCCGTGTCAGCCCAGATCAAATTCTCGTAAAACCGCTTATCCGGAGCTAACGGGCGAGGTGGCTATGGTAGGGGCTCCGCTGGACACCACCAGAGCCGACAGGGGAGGTGCGGCTGCACCTGTGGATCGGGGAGGAGCGCTGCGGCGCTTTCTCGGTTCGGCAGGCAGGCCGAAATCCGTGAACGACACCGCTGACCTCAGCCACGCCGCCGGCCTTGGCGCCGGCCCTTCCCAGACCGCGACCTTCTCCACCGACGCGGACGGGCAGGCGTGGACTCCGCCCACGTGGGAGGAGATCGTCAGCCTGCACAGCGGCCGTGTGTACCGGCTCGCCTACCGCCTCACCGGCAACCAGCACGACGCCGAGGACCTCACCCAGGAGGTCTTCGTCCGCGTCTTCCGCTCGCTGTCCACCTATACGCCGGGCACCTTCGAGGGCTGGCTGCACCGCATCACCACCAACCTCTTCCTCGACATGGTCCGCCGTAAGCAGCGCATCCGCTTCGACTCGCTCGGCGACGACGCGGCCGAGCGGCTGGCCAGCAAGGAGCCCAGCCCTCAGCAGGTCTTCAACGACGCCCACTTCGACGCCGACGTCCAGCAGGCCCTCGACACCCTCGCGCCGGAGTTCCGCGCCGCGGTCGTCCTGTGCGACATCGAAGGCCTGTCGTACGAGGAGATCGCCGCGACCCTCGGCGTCAAGCTGGGCACGGTCCGCTCGCGTATCCACCGCGGCCGTTCGCAGCTGCGCAAGGCACTGGCCCACCGCTCGCCCGAGGCGCGCTCCGAGCGTCGCTCCTTCGTGGCCCGTGTCCCCGCTCTGGGGGGAGGGGGCGCGACCGCGTGACTGGAACCCGTCCCACCCCGGCCGAGCAGCATCTCGGCGACCGGCTCTCCGCCCTCGTGGACGGCGAGCTGGGTCATGACACCCGTGAGCGTGTGCTGGCGCATCTGGCGACCTGCTCCAAATGCAAGGCGGAGGTCGACGCACAGCGCCGGCTGAAGAACGTCTTCGCGGAAGTGGCCCCGCCCGCCCCCTCCGAAAGTTTCCTGGCACGCCTCCAGGGGCTGCCCGGGGGAGGTGACCCCGACGACGGCCTGCCGCCGCTCGGGGGAGGCTTCGGCGACAGATTCGGGGCCCGCCCCGGAGCGTCCGGAGTCTTCGGAGTGAAGCGGGACGAGCCGTTCGAGTTCGGCTATGTCCCCGCGCGCGACCACGGCTCCGTGCTCGCGCCCTCCGGCGAGCGCGGCTTCCGGATCCACCCCGTCGGCCGGTCCGACGCCGAGCGTTCGCGCGGGCTGCGGTTCGCCTTCGTCGCCGCCGGCGCGGTGTCGCTCGCCGCGATCGCCCTGGGCGGCATGAACACCGGCGTGCCGGCCGACACCGAGGCCCGTGGCGGCTCCGGCGCGGGCAGCAATGTCACACCGGCCCGCACGTCCGGCGGCGGCGCCGCGACG
>NZ_MUBA01000199.1 GCF_002154575.1 Streptomyces bobili | reverse complement strand
CCCCTGCCCCCGGCAGCCCCTCCCGCGACGCCTCCCGCTCGCCGTGGCGGTCGCTGAGGCACCGCAGCATGCGCTGGTGGTCGGTCGCGAACTTCGTGTCCAACGCCGGCACCTGGATGCAGCTCACCGTCCAGAACCTGCTCGTCCTGCAGATCACCGGGTCCGCCGCCGCCACCGGCCTGTCGATGTCCGTGCAGGCCGCTCCCGCGCTCTTCATGAGCGTGCTGAGCGGTGCCGCCGTCGACCGCTGGCCGCGCAAGGTGACGGCCGCCGTCAGCCAGGCCCTGCTGGGCATGGTCGCGTTCACCACGGCCGTGCTGGTCGCGCTCGACATGCTCGACATGACGTCCCTGATGGTGCTGGCCGCCGTGACCGGCACCATCGCCACCGTCGACGGACCCGCCTGCGCCCTGCTGGGCAACGATCTCGTGCCGGTGGAGGACGTGCCCTCCGCGATCGGCGTGGGCGCGCTGGTCCACAACGCGGGCCGGCTCGTCGGAGCGGCGCTCGCCGGTGTCACGGTGGGCTTCCTCGGCACGGCCGCCGCCTACGCGGCCAACGGACTGTCGTTCCTGTTCGTGACCGCGGTCATCCCGTTCCTGCGCCCGGCGGCCGGCGCGGCCGTCGGGGCCGTCGCTCCCCGGGCCGGGAAACGCGACGACCTGACCATCCGGGAGGGGCTTGCCTTCTTCGCCCGCCGGCCCCGCCTGGTCGCGCTCGCCGGAGTCACCGGCGTCAGCGCCGTCTTCGGGCGGAACTACGGCCTCACCCTCGCGGTGCTGGTCACCGGCCCGCTGGCCGGCGGCCCGGGCGCCTTCGGCACCGTCTCCACGGTGCTGGCCGTCGGCGGCATCCTGGGAGCGGTTCTGGGTGCCCGTCTGCGCCGCCCCTCGGTGCGCGTCGTGGGCACCCTGGCTGCGGCGGGCGGGCTGCTGCAGGTGGTGGCCGGGCTGTCGCCCTCGCTGGCGGTGCTGCTGGTGCTCGTACTCCCCATGGCCGTCGTCGAGTCGGTCTCCGACACGGCGGGAACGGCCGTGCTGCAGACCGACCCGCCCCCACACCTGCGGGGACGCGTGCTGGGCGTGTGGAGCAGCATCGGCACCGTGTGGGGCCTCGGCGGTCCGCCCGCCCTGGGCCTCCTGATGGAGCTGGCGGGGCCGCGCGGTGCCCTGGTGGCCGGCGGACTCGTCGTCGCCACCACCATCGCCGCCGGCCACGTCCTGCGCGGTCGCCGCACACCACGGCCCGTGCAGCTCCCGACCCGTCCGGGGGAGGAGATCCCGGGCCGGGAGGTGCTGGGCACGGCGGCCTGACCCGGGGACCGGTCCGGGGTCCTCAGGTGATGAGGGCCTGGCCGGGCCACGGCCTGACCGGGGACCGGTCCGTGCTGCTCAGGCGATGAGTGCCTGGCCGGGCCCCAGCAGTGCTGTCAGCTGGGTGCCGTGCAGCTCGGCCACGGGGGCGAGGAGATCGGGGTGGCGCAGGAGGGCGGCGGCTTCTCGGTCGCGGGCGTCGGGGCTGGTCAGCCGGCGGAACTCCATCGGCACGCCCGTCGTGTGATCGCCGCCGTGCAGTCCGGCGACGGCCAGCGCGGCCAGCTCCGGGTCGGTGAGCAGGGACGCGGCCCAGCTCGCGACCACCTCGTCCACCCAGCTGCGCCAGGCATCCGTACCGCCCGTACCGGAGGACGTGCCGGTGCCGTCCGCGTCGGTACCGCTGATCCAGTCCAGCCTGCCCGAGCCGCCCGGCCCCGCCATGCCGACCAGCGCGGCGTCCATCACGGTCGGATAGCGCAGCCAGGCCGCGACGGTCACCGCCTGGCGGGCCTGGACCTCGCACAGGGCGGACGCCAGCGCGCCGCCGCAGGCCGGGTAGGCCCGTGTCAGCCACTGGGTGGTCGCCGCTATGAGAGGGGAGAGATCTGCGCGCACTGATGGCCGTCCGAGCTGCGTACGGGAGAAGGGGACCTCTGGCACCGTAGCCCGCGTCCCCCGCGCGAGGACATGGCCCAGTCACCGCGGAGGACGTGGCTTCGGCCACACACGGGCACCGGCCGCCCCGTCAGTGGCGCAGAAGGTAGCTGGTGAGCAGGGAACGGGCCCGGTCCGGGCTGACGCCCAGCGCCGTGCCGACGGACTCCCAGGACAGCTCGTCGTCGCGCACCGCCTGGGCCGCCTCCTGACCGATGTCGGGCAGCAGCCGCTCCAGCATGGTCACGGCCTTGAGGGCGGCCACCGGTGCCCGGTCGGTCAAGGAGGTCAGCTGCTCCTCCAGCTGGTGCATCAGGTGGGTGAGCTGGTCGGGGAGCGGCACGGTCCGGCGCTCGACGGCACGGATGTGCACCCGCCAGTCAGCGCGCGCGGCGGAGACGTCCAGGTCGTACAAGCCGTCGTCGGACGTCCAGCAGGCGCCGTCGATCGGATGGGTCTCGCCCCGCCACCCGCACGCGCAGGCCGCACGGAAGCCGGCCGCTCTGGGGCGGCGCATCCTCCCGTCGTACGCCCACCACTCGCTGGTCTCCAGCACGCTGTCGGCGCTGCTGCCGAGGTCCAGGTACACCGGCTTGGGTTCGCTGCCGTCGGCCAGGACCGCGCCCGCGATGCCCTCGTGGGACTCCCCGAACTCCTCAGTCGTCCAACCCACCCGTCTTCCCCCTCGTCCGTCGCCCGCCCCGAGCGGGAGGCCGGCGCTCGGCACCGGCGTCCCGCTGACGAACATGCCCCGGGCCGGCCACGTGTGAACCGCCCGCCCCAGGCGTTCACCGGCCGGTCGCCGGCCCCGGTGCCGCGCGTCCCGCCCGGCGGCTCAGGCGGCTGCCGGCTTCGGGATGCGCGGGTGGTTCGCCGGCGCCCGGCGCCCGGCGCACGGTCTTCGGCGGGCGGGGGTACGACGGTTCGCCGGACGGCAGCCCGCGAGGCGGCGACGCGGCGGCGTTCGGCCGGGTGGCGGCGTTCGGTCCGGTGGCCGTCCGCGCGTGCGGCCGGTCGTCAGCCGGCCAGTTTGTTCATCCGGCGGATCTGCTTGTCGAAGATCCGGGCGGGAGCGAAGCGGCGCAGGGCGGTCGCGCGTCCGGCCAGGGGGCCGGCGGTGTAGCGCAGCTTCGGCTTGCTGTCGGTCGCCGCCGCGACGATCGTCCTGGCGACGACGGTGGGGGCGTCGCCGTTCCTGATCGCTTCGGCCATCACGTTGTCGACGGTCCGTCCCAGCTCCGCGTAGGCCCGCAGGGGAGTGTCGGGGCGCGGGCTGTTGGCCTCGAAGCCGGTCCTGGTGTAGGCGGGTTCGACGATGAGCGCCCGGACGCCGTGCTCACGGACCTCGTGGTCCAGGGACTCGGTATAGCCCTCGACGGCGTGCTTGGAGGCGACGTAGGCGGCCATGTAGGGCTGGGGGAGGAAACCGAGCACGGACGAGAGGTTGATGATGCGTCCGCGTCCCTGTGCGCGCATGTGCGGCAGGACCTCCTTCACCATGCGCATGACCCCGAAGACGTTGATGTCGAAGACGTCCCGGTCCTGCGCGAGGGAGGTCTCCTCGGCCGCGCCCATCGAGCCGACGCCGGCGTTGTTGACCAGGACGTCGATCCGCCCGAACCGGTCGATCACCTGCTGGACCGCGGCGGTGACCGACGCGTCGCCGGCCACGTCGAGGTCGAAGAACGTCACGCCGTCCAGCGGGGCGACTCGTGAGGTGTCACGGCTGGTGCCGGCCACGTCGAAACCCGCCGCGACCAGCGCGAGCGCTGATTCCTTCCCGATGCCGGAGGATGCACCCGTCACGAGGGCCACCGGTCGATTGGTCGTCATCACGAACTCCGCACTCATGGGGAAACTGATCGGTTTTCACTTACTGTAAACCGATCGGTTTCCGGGTGCAAGTCCGGCGGTTGATCGCTGGTCGGATCGCGTCGGCGCGCCGGAGGGGGTCGATGTGTCAGCGCATGCCTGCCGCGTCGAGCAAGGTGGCCACCGTGGGCACGATGAGTCCGGTCAGCCGGTCGGCCCCGATCTCCGCACGGGCGCAGGCGCCGTCGAGGAGCAGGCTCAGCTGCCGGGCCAGCAGGTCGGGATCGCTCGCCCCGCCCTGCTCGGCCGTGGAGCGGAAGTGTGCCGTCAGGGTCTCCTTGACGCGATGGGCCACCTGGCTCGCGGGGTGGCTCCGGTCCTTGAGCTCGATCTGGACGGCCAGGTACCGGCAGCCTCGGAACTCCGGTGTGCCGGCCTGGAGTTCCACCTGCTCGAACACGCGCCCGCACCCTGCACTCACCCCCAGCGGGTCAGGCCGGCCCGCTGGGGGGTGAGTGCCGCAGGGGCGCAGGTGATGGGTGACGGGGCCCGTGGCTCGGCGGACCCCGCGGCCCGCGCCCCCCACCCGGCTCTGCGGCGACGGCGCGCGTGAGCAGGACGGGCGGAAAATGCGTTGCCCGGCGGCGAACCGCCGCGTTATTTTCGCCGTACTCCGACCAGAACCACGCTCTCTCGAAGCACGCCGCAGAACGGGAGCGAGCCCGCGCGTCCCGCGCGGAGCCACGGAGGGGCGGCACGGTTTCCGGCCTGCCCTCCGAAGGAGTGTTCCCATGAAGTTCGGCCTCGGCCTGCCCATCGACGATCCCGCCCGGCTCACGCACTGGGCGCGGCGCGCCGACGAGGGCCCGTTCAGCACCATCGGCCTGCTCGACCGGCTCGCCTACGACAACCCCGAGCCCCTCGTCACCCTCTCCCTGCTGGCGGGCGCCACCTCCCGCGTCCGGGTCCAGACAGAGGTGCTGCTCGCCCCCCTGCACAGCACTGCCCTGCTCGCCAAGCAGACGGCGACCCTCGACCGCCTGTCGGACGGCCGTTTCACGCTCGGCATCGGCGTCGGAGGCCGCGAGGACGACTGCCGGGCCGCCGGCATCGACCTCCACCGCCGGGGCCGCCGCCTCGACGAACAGATGGCCCTGCTGTGCCGTGCCTGGTCCGGAGCGCCGTACGGCCACGGCGTCGGCCCGATCGGGCCGCTGCCCGCACGCCCCGGCGGACCGGAGGTGCTGTTCGGCGGCTTCGCCCCGGCAGCGCTCGACCGCGTGGGCCGGTTCGGTGACGGCTTCCTCGGAGCCGCGCTGCCGCCGCAGTACATGACCGGCATGTTCCGGGCCGTCGAGGCCGTCTGGGAGAAGTGGGAGCGCCCCGGCAGCCCCCGCCTGGTCGCCCAGGTCAACGTCGCCCTCGGCCCGGACGACACGGTGGACCGGGCCCGCCGTCAGATGGGCGACTACTATGCCTTCACCGGCCGCGCCGACCAGATGACCGACGGCATGCTCACCACCGCGCACGCCGTCCGGGAGGCGGCGGCGGCCTTCGCCGACATCGGCACCGACGAGCTGATGTTCTACTGCTGGACCTCGGACCCGGACCAGATCGACCGCGTCGCCGACGCGATGAACTAGCGGCGCGCAGGGCCGCCTTCCCGGTCCGCTCCGGGACGGCGGCCCGAGATCTCGGGCCGGCGGCCTCCGACACCCCGCCCCGGTCCCGGGGATTTGCCGCTGTCCCGATCGAGACGATCCCGCCTCGCAGCCGTATGTGGGGGGAACGAGGGGCCGTGCGCCCCCGGACGCGCCGTCGATCCAAGGGACTTACCTCATGAACGCAACCGCTGCCATCGGTGTCACCGGTCTCGGTGTGATGGGCCGCAACCTCGCGCGCAACTTCGCCCGCAACGGCTACACCGTCGCCGTCCACAACCGCACCTCGGGCCGCACCCGTGCGCTCGTCGAGGAGTTCGGACATGAGGGCGCGTTCGTCCCGGCGGAGACGGCGCGTGAGTTCGTCGCCGCGCTCGAACGCCCCCGCCGGCTGATGATCATGGTCCAGGCGGGCGCGGTCACGGACGCCGTCATCGACGAGTTCGCCCCGCTCCTGGAGCCCGGCGACATGATCATCGACGGCGGCAACGCGCACTTCGCCGACACCCGCCGCCGCGAGGAGGCCCTGCGCGCGCGGGGCCTGCACTTCGTCGGCACCGGTGTGTCCGGCGGCGAGGAGGGTGCGCTCGACGGGCCGTCGATCATGGTCGGCGGTTCGACCGAGTCGTACGACGTGCTCGGCCCGATGTTCGAGGCGATCAGCGCGCGGGTCGGCGGCGAGCCCTGTGCCGCGCACGTCGGCACCGACGGCGCCGGCCACTTCGTCAAGATGGTGCACAACGGCATCGAGTACGCCGACATGCAGCTCATCGCCGAGGCCTACGACCTGCTGCGACAGGTCGCCGGATACTCCCCGGCGGAGATCGCGGACATCTTCCGTACCTGGAACGAGGGGCGCCTCGGCTCCTACCTCATCGAGATCACCGCCGAGGTCCTCGCCCACACCGACGAGGCCACCGGCCTGCCGTTCGTCGACATCGTGACCGACGCGGCAGGGCAGAAGGGTACCGGCCGCTGGACCGTGCAGACCGCCCTCGACCTCGGCTCCCCGGTCACCGCCATCGCCCAGGCCACGTTCGCGCGCGCCGCCTCGGGCCAGGCCGAACTGCGCGCCGCCTACTCCGGGCTGCCCGGCGGCACCACCCCCGCCATCAGCCGCACGGAGGCCGCCCGCTTCACCTCGCAGGTGGAACACGCCCTGTACGCCTCGAAGGTCATCGCCTACGACCAGGGCTGGAAGATGATCCAGGACGCGGCGGGCGAGTTCGGCTGGAAGATCGACCTCGGCGCGGTCGCCCGGATCTGGCGCGGCGGCTGCATCATCCGCGCCACGTTCCTCGACCGCATCCGCACCGCGTACGCCGCCGATCCCGAACTGGTCAGCCTGCTCGGGGAGATGGAGTTCGCGATGGAGATCACCGACGCCCAGGTGCCCTGGCGCGAGACGGTGGCCTCAGCGGCCCGCCGGGGCGTCCCCGTCCCCGCGTTCTCCGCGGCCCTCGCGCACTACGACACCCTGCGCGCCGGCCGGCTCCCGGCGGCCCTGCTCCAGGGGCAGCGCGACTACTTCGGCGCGCACACCTACGGCCGTACCGACCGGCCCGGTGCCTTCCACACGCGGTGGGCCGAGCCGGGCCGCCCGGAGACGGCCTCGGCCTGAGGCACGCCTGCTGTCCGGCCCGGTGCGACCGGGCCGGACAGCAGGTCAGGCGGCAGGTCAGGCGCGCGGCGCCGGGAACGTCGGGTACTCGACGCCCGACACGTGCTGGACGACGCGGACGACCTGGCAGGAGTAGCCGAACTCGTTGTCGTACCAGAGGTAGAGGATCGCGTTGTCGCCCTCCACCTTCAGGGCGCCGGCGTCGACGATCGAGGCGTGGCGCGAGCCGATGAAGTCGCTGGAGACCGCGTCGGGGGCGCTGATGAAGTCGATCTGGCGCTTGAGCGGCGAGGTCAGCGACACGTCCCGCAGGTAGTCGAGGACCTCGTCGCGGTCGGCCTCGCGGGCCAGCTGGAGGTTGAGGATCGCGATCGACACGTCCGGCACCGGCACCCGGATCGAGCTGCCGGTGATCCGCGCCTTGAGGTCGGGCAGCGCCTTGGCGACGGCGGAGGCGGCGCCCGTCTCGGTGATGACCATGTTGAGCGGCGCGGACCGGCCCCGGCGGTCGGACTTGTGGTAATTGTCCAGCAGGTTCTGGTCGTTGGTGAACGAGTGGACGGTCTCCACGTGGCCGCGCAGCACGCCGTACTCGTCCGCCATCGCCTTCAGCGGCGGGACGATCGCGTTGGTGGTGCAGGACGCGCAGGACAGGATCCGCTCGTCCGGCTTGATCGTGTCGTGGTTGACGCCGTGCACGATGTTGAGGACGTCGCCCTTGCCGGGCGCGGTCAGCACGACCTTGTCGATGCCGGGCCGCAGGTGCTTCGAAAGCCCCTCGCGGTCCCGCCACTTGCCGGTGTTGTCGATGAGTATGGCGTCGTTGATGCCGTACGCCGTGTAGTCGACCTGGCTCGGGTCGTCGGCGTAGATCACCTTGATCTCGTTGCCGTTGGCGAGGATGGTGCTGTTGTCCTCGTCGACGGTGATCGTGCCCTGGAACTGGCCGTGCACGGAGTCACGGCGCAGCAGTGAGGCCCGCTTGATCAGGTCCTGCTCGCCGCCCCCGCGCACCACGACGGCGCGCAGCCGCAGTCCGTTGCCGGACCCGGACTTCTCGATGAGCAGGCGGGCCACGAGGCGGCCGATGCGGCCGAAGCCGTACAGCACGACGTCGCGCGGCTCGCGGCGCTCGATCTTGTCGGCGCCGGTGGCACCGGCGACGGCGTCGGCGGTGAACTCGCGCACCGACAGACCGTGGTCGCCCGCCCGGTAGTGCTCGGCGAGCAGACCGATGTCGATCTGCGACGGGCCGAGGTCCAGCTCGGTGAGGGCCTGGAGGAACGGCAGGGTCTCGGTGACCGAGAGTTCCTCACCGGCGATCTGCCGGGCGAAGCGGTGGGTCTTGAGGATGCTCACCACCGACTTGTTCACCAGGGAGCGGCTGTGCAGCAGGACGGTCACGTCCCGCTCCCGGTGGAGCTTCCCGATCATCGGGATCATCGACTCCGCGATCTCCTCGCGGTTCTTCCAGTTGGTGAACGAGTCGTCGTTGACAGTCACAGAATTCTCTTTCGAGCTAGGTGGCGCTCATATGCTAACCGCCTCCTGTTCCGATCATTCAAGCGCCCCCTCGCTCAGGTGTGCGGAGCCCCTGCGGTGCCCGGAACTCCGCGTTCCGGCGCCCGGCCGACGCGCCCTCACCCCTTCCCGGCCGGGGCCCCGGCGTCCGGCCGGCGCGGGATGCCCAGGGCGCACAGCGCGCCGAGCAGGACCACGGCGACACCGACCCACACCGCGGGGCGCAGCCCGTCGACGAACTCCTGCGGCCCCCGCATGCCGCCGTGCGCCACGAACACCGTGCTCAGTACGGCGATGCCGAGCGCGCCGCCGATTTCGCGGACGGTGGTGTTGGCTCCGGACGCCTTGCCCGCGTGCTCCGCCGGGACCGACCCGAGGACGACCGCCGCCGTCGGGGCGAACACGAGGCCCATGCCGACCCCCGCCACGATCATCGGGCCGACCAGGGAGGAGTACGCGGTGTCGGTGCCGGTGACGAGGTTGATCCACCCCAGGCCCACTCCCTGGAGGAACAGCCCCAGCGCCATCAGCCGGCCGCCGCCCACCTTGTCGATGAGCAGTCCGGCCACCGGGGCGACGAACATCGGCATCAGCGTCCAGGGCAGGGTGCGCACCCCGGCCTCCAGCGGAGTGCGGGGAGGTGCGATCTGGAGGTACTGGGCCAGCAGGAACAGCGAGCCGAAGACACCGAAGTACATCGCCGCCGAGACCAGGTTGGTGAGGGTGAAGGCCCGCACCCGGTAGAAGGACAGCGGCAGCATCGGCTGCGCGACACGGGCCTCCCAGGCCACGAAGACGGCCAGCAGGACGACGCCCGCCGCGAACGCGCCCAGCACCGTGGTCGAGGTCCAGCCGTCCGGCTCACCGTGCACGATCGCCCACACCACGGCGCACAGTCCGGCCGCCGCGAGGACCATGCCGGCCATGTCGAGGCGGGCGCCGGGCAGCGAACTCTCGCGCAGCGCGAACAGCACCAGCGGTATCGCGATCAGGCACACCGGCACGTTGATCCAGAACATCCACCGCCAGTCCAGTCCCTCGACCACCGCACCGCCCACCACCGGGCCCATCGCCACGGCGAGCCCGCTCACGCCGGACCACACCCCCAGCGCCATCCCGCGCAGCCGCTCCGGCACGGCCTGGGACAGCAGGGTCAGCGACAGCGGCATCACGGCCGCCGCGCCGATGCCCTGGACCGCGCGGAAGGCGATCAGCTGGCCGCTGGTGTCGGCCAGGCCGCAGCCGGCGGAGGCCAGCGTGAACAGGACGACGCCCGCGACGAAGACGCGTCGCCGGCCGAACCGGTCACCGAGTGCGGCCCCCGTCATGAGCAGGCAGGCGAAGCTGAGGACGTAGGCGTTGACGAACCACTGGAGTTCCTGGGTGTTCGCCCGGAGGTCGACGGCCAGCGTGTGCAGGGCCGTGGACACGACGAGGTTGTCGAGCGCGACCATGAACATGGGCACGCTGCAGGCGACCACGGCGAGCCACAGCGGCACGCGCCGCCGCTCCACGGCGGGTGCGGCGGGGGCCTCGTCGAGCGTGGGCTGGGACAGGGTCATGACGGGCTCTCTCCTCGAAAGGGGCGGGGCGGGGTCTCAGGCACCGGTGAGTTCCTGCTCGGCGAGCCGGCGGCGGGCGTCCGCCCAGTCGACGGGCAGCCCGTCGGCCGGGACCTGCCAGAACGTGAACGCGGAGGCCATCGTGGTGGAGCGCAGCCCGGTCATGATCGACCGGTGCGGTTCGGTCCTCGCGTACCGGTGGAGCGCCTCCTCGTCCTCCCAGGCCGACAGGGTCCAGAAGGTGCGCTTGAGGGGCTGGGCGATGAGCGAGGCGCCGTACGCGCCCGGCGCGCGCGTGACCTGTCGCCAGGCGCTGAGGGACTTCAGGAAGAAGCGCGGTACGTCCTTGAGGGAGCGCACCTCGAAGCGGGAGGCCATGACGTAGGCCTCGGCGTCGGGGGCGGGTTCGCCGAGTGTGGTCCAGGGGAGGGTGGGCATGGCAGTGGCCTTCTGTGAGAGGGGCAGGAAGGAGCCGAGGGACCCGTGGCGCACGATTGGATACCTTCACTATCCATGTTAGACAGTGGAGGTATCCAATTACTAGAGCGGAGTCGTCCCGATGCGTGTTTCCGAGCTGAGCCGCCGCAGCGGTGTCTCCGTGACGACGATCAAGTACTACCTCCGCGAGGGCCTCCTCGCGCCCGGCCGGCAGACCTCGGCGACCCAGGCCGAGTACGACGACCAGCACCTGCGCCGACTGCGCCTGATCCGTGCCCTGACCGGCGTACGGGGGCTGTCCGTCACCACCACCCGTGAGGTGCTGGACGCGCTGGCGGCGCACACCGGCGACACCCACCTCCTGCTGGGCCTCACCCTGGGCTCGGTGTCCCTGTCCGGCGAATCCGCCGAGCAGGACCCGGCGACCGGCGAAGTGGCGGCATTCGTCGAGGAGTTGGGCTGGCAGGTGCACGAGTCCGCGCCGGCGCGCGCCACCCTCGCCGAGGCCCTGACCTCCCTGCACTCGCTGGGCGTCCCCATGGACCGGCACACCCTGCTGCCCTACGCCCGCCTCGCGGAACGGATCGCCGTCCTGGACCTCGACCAACTCGACGGCCTCACCGACCCGTTGGCGGCGGCCGAACGCGCCCTCCTGCTGACGGTCCTCCTGGAGCCCGCCCTGATGGCACTGCGCCGCATGGCCCAGGAGAACGAGTCGGCCCGACGTCACGCCCCGTAGACGCGTCGATCCCCGGTGTCCCGCGGCCGGTGAAGCAGGAGAAGCACGAGAAACACGAGAAGCGGGCGGGGAGGGCGGTGGCCGGAATCCCGATTGCCCGTCGTCGGAGCGGGTACGCGAGGCCGGACGCGCCAACCACCGCTACCTGGGGAGAGCCGCCATGGAGACACCCGCCCACGACGCCACCGCCGCCGCGAGCGCGCTGAACGCGCTGGCCAGGGACACGGGGGACACGGCCGCACTGGACACCCTCGCCCACTGCGAGGTCCTGGTGCCCGTGCCCGAGGACGCCACCGACGAGGACGTGACCAACCCCAGCATGCTGGCCCTGCCCGTCCTGGAACAGCCGGGCACGGCGCCCGTCGTCCCGGTGTTCACGTCCGAGCCCGAGATGGTGGACCTGCTCCCGGGCGTCGACCGCTACCGCCTGGTGCCCCTGGGCGCGCTCGCCCACCAGTGGCCGGAGGGCGAGCTGTCACTCTCCATCGACGCGGCGGGCGAGCACCCGCTCACGCTCACCTCGGAGGGGGTGCGCACCCTGCTCGCCCGGTAGTGAGCCGGCGCCCTCGCTGCCGTCCTGCGGCAACGAACAGGCGGCGACCATTGCCGGTGGCGGGTCTGTGGCGCACTCGCGGCCCCTGCGACGATCTCCCGACCGCTTGAGGGGCAAGCGGTTTCTTCACCCCTGGGGGATCCATGAGACCGACCCGTGCGGCACTCGTCGTGGCCGTGGGCGCACTGACCCCGGCCCTGCTGCTGGCCGGCCCGGCCGCGGCGGCAGGTCCGGCCTCCGTGTCCGCCACCACCTCGGCCGCCGCGGTGGCCGTGAGCGCCGATACCGAATCACCGTACGACTCGATGTCGGAGGACGACCTCCGCATCGAGATCCTTCGCCTCCTTGCCGACGACAGCACCGGCACCGGGGTGCGCAGGGAGGCGCAGGAGGCCCTCGACGGCACGGTCGAGGACCTGCGCCACTTCCTCAAGACCGGGCGCTGGATCGCCCAGGACGAGGACAACAGCGTGGCCATCGCCCGGATTCTGGCCGATCCCGGCAGTGGAAGAGCCGTGCGGCGAGAGGCCGGCGAAGCCCTTGACGGAACCGCCGAGGACAGGAGCCGCTTCCTCGCGACGGGTTACCGGCTGGCCCGTGCCGAGGACGACCGGGTGGCCATCGCCAGGATCCTTGCCCGGCAGGACATCAGCGCCGCCCTGCGCGCCGCGGCGGAGCAGGCGGTGGAGGGCACCCCGGAGGAGATGCGTCACTTCCTGGAGGTCGGCCAGTACGAAGTGGGCTAGCGCGTCGCGTCGGTCAGCATGCGGGACAGCACCTCGCGCTGGAGCGGCAGTACCTCGTCGTGGAGGTCGCGGCCCTTCGGCGTGAGGGCGACCCACACCCCGCGCCGGTCCTCCATGCAGACGGAACGCTCCACCAGGCCGTCCTTCTCCAGCCGGCCGATGAGGCGGGAGAGGGCGCTCTGGCTGAGGTGGACGCGGCCGGCGAGGTTCTGCACCCGGCACTGGTCACCCGGCCGGGGGGTCTCGGCGGCGAGGATGTCGAGCACCTCGAAGTCGCTCGCCCCGAGACCGTGCGGATGCAGCGCGCGGTCGATCTCGCACGTCGTGCGCGCGTGCACCGACAGAATGCTCCGCCACCGGTCTTCGAGGTCGATTCCGGCCGTGTTCGCTGCCATACCTGCACGGTAACACCGATTTCACTGTTTGTTTACCGTGCAACTAGTGTGGGCGCAAGGGACCTCGGCCGGGGCGGGACGCGGCTGCAGAGCGGTCAGGACGACGCCGGGTCCTGGGTCAGCCCGACGAGGTTTCCGTCGGCGTCCTTCACGAAGGCGATCAGCTTGCCGCCGCCGACGTCCTGCACGTCCTGGAGCACGTCGGCCCCCGCCTCCACCAGGGCCGCCAGCCGGGCCCGGATATCACTGACGTGCCAGTACGGCACGGGACCGGTCATGCCCTTGGAGTGCCCGTTCGGGTCGAGCCCGACGTCCTGTCCGGCGGCCTTGAAACCGACGTAGTAACTCTCGTCCGCATACGGCTCGACCTCGAGCAGCGCCCGGAACAGGGCCTTCGCCCGGTCGAGGTCCTTGACGGGGTAGATGATGGTCTGCAGACCGGCGGTCATGACGCACTCCTCGCTGACGTGGGGACCGACGGATGCCGTCGGTGGTTCCACGCTAGGCCGAGGCCCCGCCGACCGCTTCTCCGATCCTGACCGTTGGACGACCGCACGCCGGAGGCGAGGGCCGACGGGTGGGCGCGCCGGCCCACCGCGGTGTCAGGCGAAGGTCATCGGGTGTCGGTCTCGCACCCGGAGACGCTGTCCTGCCGGGCCGGCGAGGACGGGTGCGCCCCCGGCCGCCCGCGGATGCACGCCCGAGCCGGAGTGAACCGCTGTCCCCGGCCGGGACAGGAGGCGCCCCGGACCGCGGGGATCCGTCGGCTCGGTGTCCGGCGGGGTGGAGGGCCGCCGTGGGCCCTGCACCCCGCCGGGCCGTCACGTCGACTCGCGTTTGACCAGTTCCGTCGGCAGGATGACCGCGGCCGGGTCCTCGCCGCCGATCTGGGCGAGGAGGACGCGGACCATCTCGCTGCTGATCCGGTCCCAGGGCTGGCGGATCGTGGTGAGCGCCGGAGTGGACGCGGTGGCCGCGGGGGAGTCGTCGAAGCCGCCGACCGCGACGTCCTCCGGCACCCGGCGTCCCGCCTGCCGCAGCGCCGCGAGCACTCCCTGTGCCATCAGGTCGGACGCGACGAACACCGCGTCCAGGCCGGGAGCCTGCGCGAGCAGCCGCTCGGCGCCCGCCTCACCGCTGGCCCGGCTGTAGTCGCCGGAGACCACGAGCCGCTCGTCGGCCTCGATGCCCGCCTCGGCGAGCACCTCGTGGTAGCCGGCGAGCCGCTCCACACCACCGGGGGTGTCCAGCGGGCCCGTGACGACGCCGATCCGCCGGCGGCCCTGGGCGAGCAGATGGCGGACCATGTCCCGCGCGCCGTCCCGGTCGTCGGCGGCCACATAGCTCACCTTCGATCCGATGCCGATCGGCTTGCCGCAGGCGACGAGCGGCACGCCCGCCTCGCGCAGCTCGGTGGCGATGGGATCGCCCGAGTGGCTGGACACGAGCAGGACCCCGTCGACGTGTCCGGCGGTGATGTACCGCGTGATGCGCCGCCGCTCGTCCTCGGTCCCGGCCAGCATCAGCAGCAGCGGGACGTCGTGCCCAGCCAGTGCCTGGGTGCAACCCCGCAGCAGGACGTTGAAGTTGGGGTCCTCGAAGAACCGCTCCTGAGGCTCCGTCAGCAGGAAGCCGACGGAGTCGGAGCGCCCGGTGATCAGGGAGCGGGCGTGCCGGTTGACGACGTAACCCGTCCTGCGGATGGCGGAGTTGACCGCTTCCTGGGCCGAAGGGCTGACGTAGTGGCCGCCGTTGAGCACGCGCGAGACGGTCCCTCGTGAGACTCCCGCCTCGCGCGCCACGTCATGGATCGTCGGCGGTTTGCGCCTGCCCCCCGTGTTGCTCATGGTCATGACTTTACGGCCCCGGACAGCAGGTCAAGGCTCCAGAAGCGCTGAATGACCAGGAACAGCGCCACCAGGGGGATCACCGCGAGGAACGCGCCGGTGATCACCAGGGTGTAGAGGGCCGGGGTGTTGGCGCCCTGCTCCAGCAGCGTGAAGAGACCGAGGGTGATCGGGAACCTCTCGTCGTCGCTGAGCATGATGTACGGCAGCAGGAAGTTGTTCCACACGGCGACGAACTGGAACAGGAACACCGTCACCATGCCGGGGATCATCATCGGCAGCGCGATCCGGGTGAAGATCCGCCACTCGCTGGCCCCGTCCATCCGGCCGGCCTCCACCACGTCGCTCGGCACGGCCGCGGCCGCGTAGATGCGCGCGAGGTAGACGCCGTAGGGGGAGAGGATCTGCGGCAGCAGCACGGACCAGTAGGAGTCCGTGAGATCGGCCTGGGCCATCAGCAGGTACTGCGGGATGGCCAGGATGATCGGCGGCATCAGCACGCCCGCCAGCAGGACGTTGAACATCGTCTCGCGACCGCGGAAGCGGTACGTCGCCAACGCGTAGCCGCTGAACGCGGACACGCACGTCGACAGCAGCGCGCCGAGAACGGCGTACAGGGCCGAGTTGGCCATCCACTGCCAGTAGATGCCGTCGCGGTAGGCGTTGAGGTCGCTCAGGTTCTGGGTGAAGCCGGTGCCGGGCAGGAACGTGAACGTGGAGAACAGCTCGCTGCCCGACTTGGTGGACGCGATGACCACCCACGCCACCGGCAGCAGGCAGTACAGCGCGCCCAGCAGCAGCGTGATCGTCGGGACGAGGGCGATCCGGCGGCGCAGCGGCGGACGGCTGCCTCGCTCGGCATCCGTGGCGCCGGCCGCCGACGGGGCCTTCTGGACGGCAACAGAACTCACTGGGCTGCCCCCTGCTTGTTACGACGGTTCGCGGCCCGCAGGAACCCGAAGGACAGCAGCAGCGTGGCGAAGGCGATGATCACGGCCTGGGCGGCCGCCGCGTAGATGTCACCGGTGCCGAACGCGTCCCGGTAGACCTTCATCAGCGGACTCCACGTCGTGGACACGGAGTTGGTGAGCGGTTTGAGGGTGGTCGGCTCGTTGAACACCTGGAGCGTCGCGATGATCGAGAAGAAGAAGGTCAGCACCAGCGAGGGCGCCACCATCGGGATCTTGATCCTGAGCGCGATCTGCAGCGGGGTGGCGCCGTCCAGCTTGGCCGCCTCGTACACCTCGACCGGGATGGCCTGGAGCGAGGTGTAGATGACGATCATGTTGAAGCCGGTGCCGCCCCAGACCGCGATGTTCGACAGGGCGAGATACAACGGGCCGCCGTCGAGCAGGTCCGGCTGCGGCAGGCCCAGCTTTTCGAGCACGAAGTAGAACGGGCTGACGTCCGGCAGGTACAGGAAGCCCCACAGCAGCGCCGCCACGACACCGGGGATGGCGTACGGCAGGAAGATCGCGAGGCGGGTGAACGGGGCCAGCCGCACCTTGTCGGAGTCGAGCATCAGCGCGAACACCAGGGCGAGGCCCAGCATCACCGGGACGACGATGCAGCCGTAGCCGAGGACGCGCAGGGCGCCGTCCAGCAGCTCGCTGTCCGTGAAGGCGGCGGTGTAGTTCTCCAGGCCGGCCCAGACCTCCTTCCGGGCGCCGGCGCCC
>NZ_MUBA01000198.1 GCF_002154575.1 Streptomyces bobili | reverse complement strand
ACCCGCACCCGCACCCGCACCTGTCATGAGATCGATGCCCGACCGGGTGGGCGGCTGGCTCCGCCGGCATCTCGTGTTCTCGGTGACGGCCCTGTCCGCCGTACTGCACGTCGCGTGGTTCTTCGCCTTCGCGAACAGTGGCGGGGACCTGGCCGCGCAGGACGCCTGGGCCGAGTTCGTCGGCAGGCACCCCGACTCCGCGTACAACCTCGCCTGGTACGGCGGCATGCACCCGGTGTCGTACAGCGTGGTGTCGCCGTATCTCATGTCGGTGCTCGGCGTGCGGACGACGATGATGATCGCCGGGACGATCTCCGCCGGGCTGCTGACGCTGATCCTGCTGCGCTGCCGGCCGGTGCGGAACCCGGTGTGGCCCGCGCTCGCCGGGGTGTTCGCGCTGCTGTGCAACGCGGCCTCGGGCCGCGTGACGTTCGGGCTCGGCAACATGTTCGCGCTCGGCGCGGTCGCGGTGGTGTTCTGCTGGCCGCACCGCTGGCGTTACAAGCGGTGGGCGAAGGCGCTGTGCGCGGCGCCGCTCGCCGCGCTCGCCACGATGGGGTCGCCGGTGGCCGGCCTGTTCCTGGGGCTGGTCGCGGTCGCGCTGTTCCTGCAGAAGCGGCGGCCCGGCGCGTGGGCGCTGGGGCTGGCGCCGACCGCGGTCGTCGCGGTGTCCGCGTGGGCGTTCCCGTTCTCCGGCACCCAGCCGATGTCCTTCGGTTCGGCGGCCCTGCCGCTGCTGTTCTCGGTGCTGGTCTTCGCTCTCGTCCCGCACGACTGGAAGACCGTGCGGATCACGTCGGCGGTCTACGGCCTCGGCGTGCTGGGGGTGTGGCTGATCAGCTCGCAGATCGGGTCCAACATCACCCGGCTCGCCATGCTGTTCTCGGGTGTGGTGCTGATGGCCGCGCTGCCGTTCGCGGTGCCGCGCAGCCGCAAGTGGTACGCGATCGTGCTCTCCTCGCTGGTCTTCGTCGGCTGGATCGGCTTCAAGTCGGTCGACGACGTGTACCGGACGACTCCGGCCGCGTCCTGGGCCCGTGAGCTGGCCCCGCTGGTCAACGAGTTGCAGGAGGTCGGCGCGGAGAAGGGCCGGGTGGAGGTCGTCCCGGCCCGCTCGCACCGCGAGGCGTCCGCGCTCGCGCCGTACTTCAACCTGGCCCGTGGCTGGAACCGGCAGGCCGACATGGAGCGCAACCCCCTCTTCTACGACGACACCCTGAACTCGGCCAACTACCGCGAGTGGCTCAAGCGGTGGGCCGTGCACTTCGTGGTCGTGCCCAAGGACGAGCTGGACGGGGACGGCGGGCAGCGCGAGCGGGAGCTGGTGCAGCGGGGGCTGCCGTACCTGGAGCAGATCTGGGGAGACGCCAACTGGCAGCTGTTCCGCGTCAACGCCCCGGCGCCGCTCGCCGAGCCGAACGCGGTCGTGCAGCGGGCGGCGCAGGGTGAGATGACGATCGACGTGCGCGAGGCGGGCCGGATCCTCATCCGGATCCCGTACTCGCCGTGGCTGAGCGTCGTCGACGCGGAGGGCAAGAGCCTGGAGCCGCCGCGGGAGACGGAGGCGTCCAAGGACCGGGCCGAGGGCGAGCCGAAGGCGTACGACAACGTCAACGGCTGTCTCTTCGAGACGGAGGAGGACGCGGACGGCGACAGGTGGACGGTGCTGCTCGCGCCGGAGGCGGGGACGTACCGGCTGGCGGCGCCGTACCAGCTGCCGCGCGGCACTCCGTGTCCGGACGAGCTGAAGGAGCCGTAGCCACCGCGCTCACCGGAGCCGGTCGACGTACCGGTCCGTGCCGGGCACCGTCGGGATGAACGGGGCCAGGAGTTCGACGCTGCCCAGGCCCGTCTCCGCGACCTCTTCCTCCAGGCCGGTGAAGTGGTCGTCCCAGCATTCCCGCGGGTCCGTCTGCAGGAACCAGAGCAGGGTGAGGCGGGTGTCGACGCCCTCGACCTGCTGGACGTACGTCATGCGGTCGCCGGGCAGGGGGGTCGGGCGGAAGACGGTGACGAGGGCGGCCGGGGAGCCGGCGAGGCGCCGCGGGAGGTGGCGGGTGCGCAGCCACTCCAGCAGGCCTGCGCGCTGCTGCGCGGCCGGGGCGTCGATGACCTGGAGGACGAGGCCCGCGTAGGGGTGGTCCAGGGCGTGGAGGTCGCGGGGGCCCGCCGCGCCGTCGCGGTACACGGTGCTCTCGTGGTCCTGGAACGCGGTGAAGACGTGGGTGCGGTCCCGGTAGACGCGGGCGTCCCGGTTGAGGCGCTTGTTGATGGCGACCGTCCAGCGCATGTGGTCGTCGTAGCGGCCGTCGGTGATCCAGTAGGTGGAGAGGTAGCAGCCTGCCGTGACCGGCTGGGCGACGGCCGACTTCTCCGGGCGGCGCAGGAGCTGGAGGTCGCGGGTGGCGACCCAGCGGCGGCCGGCGTACATCCAGGGCATGGCCATGGCGCCGGCGTAGTAGTGGTCGTCCTCGTACCAGCGGTTGTAGGCGTACTCGTGGCCCGGGTGGGGTTCGACCATGGTGATCAGGGCGTGGCCGGGGTGCACGCCGTAGGGGCCGACGGCGGCCAGTTCGGCGTACGTGGCGCTGCGGGTGTCGGTGTGATCGCTGGCGTGGGTGTCGCTGTTGGTCTCCTCGCTCATGGGCTTGCCCTTTCCCTTCTCCTTCTCCGGCGGGTCGCCCATACTCTGACGCTCCGTCAGTTGATGCGCCAGGGTCAGGGAGGTTCCTCATGCCACTGCTGGTCGGCAGGACCGTCGTCGTCTCGGGGGTGGGGGCCGGGCTCGGTCACCAGGTCGCCGCGGCCGTCGTACGGGACGGCGGGAACGCCGTGCTGGGGGCGCGGACCGAGGCGAACCTCGCGAAGAGCGCGGCGGTGATCGATCCGGACGGGACGCACACGGCGTACCGGGCGACGGACATCACGGACGAGGGGCAGTGCGCGGCGCTGGCGGGGCTGGCGCGGGAGCGGTTCGGGGGGATCGACGCGGTGGTGCACGTCGCGGCCTGGGACTCGTACTTCGGCGGGCTGGAGGACGCCGACTTCGCGACCTGGCAGTCGGTGCTGGACGTGAACCTGCTGGGTGCGCTGCGGATGACGCGGGCCTGTCTGGGCGGGCTGAGGGAGCGGGGCGGGTCGGTGGTGTTCATCGGGACGCAGTCGGCGGTGGCGGCTCCCACGCAGGTGCGGCAGGCGGCATACGCGGCGTCGAAGGGGGCGCTGACCAGCGCGATGTACTCGCTGGCGCGGGAGTTGGGGCCCTACCGGATCCGGGTGAACACCGTGCTGCCGGGGTGGATGTGGGGGCCGCCGGTGCGGGCGTTCGTGCGGTTCACCGCGGCGGCCGAGGGGGTGGCGGAGGACGTCGTGCGGGGACGGCTCACCGAGCGGATGGCGTTGCCGGAACTGGCTACGGACGGGGATGTCGCGGATGCGGCGGTGTTCCTGGCGTCGGATCGGGCGCGGGCGATCACCGGACAGTCGTTGCTGGTCAACGCCGGGGAGCTGATGCGATGAGTTCACATAGATGAACCGGGACCACCATACAGAATGATTTTGCCTCCCCTTGACCTTACGCCGCCTTGTCGTGTTCACGCGCCAGCACCCACGATGAGCGCCGGGCTGAACCCTGGGAGGACGCACATGAACGGTCTCGACTGGGCCGTGCTCATCGGCTATTTCGGCGTGATGGTCGCCATCGGAGTCTGGTCCCACAAACGGGTCGACAACGTCAGCGACTTCTTCACGGCAGGCGGCAAGATGCCGTGGTGGCTGTCGGGCATCTCGCACCACATGTCGGGCTACAGCGCGGTGATGTTCACCGGGTACGCCGGCATCGCCTACACGTACGGCGTCACCTCCTTCATCACCTGGTCCTTCCCGATCGCCATCGGCATCGCGATCGGCTCCAGGCTGTTCGCGCCCCGGATCAACCGGCTGCGCTCACGGCTGCACGTCGCCTCCCCGCTGGAGTACCTGAAGAACCGGTACGACCTCAAGACGCAGCAGGCGCTGGCCTGGTCCGGGATGCTGCTGAAGATCGTGGACGTGGGTGCCAAGTGGGCGGCGATCGCCACCCTGCTGTCCGTGTTCACCGGCATCTCGCTGAACCAGGGCATCCTCATCACCGGCGCCATCACGGCCGTCTACTGCACGATCGGCGGGCTGTGGGCCGACGCGCTCACCGAGCTGGGGCAGTTCGTCATCCAACTCCTCGCCGGGGTAGCGATGTTCGTCGCCGTGGTGATGGAACTCGCCGACCGCAACATCGGTTTCCTCGGCGCGTGGGACGAACCGGCCCTCCAGGGCCATGAGAAGCCGCTGGTGGGGCCGTACGGCACGGTGTTCCTGCTCGCGTTCCTCTTCATCAAGCTGTTCGAGTACAACGGCGGCATGCTGAACCAGGCCCAGCGGTACATGGCCACGGCCACCCCGAAGGAGGCCGAGCGGTCGGCGCGGCTGTCGGCGGTGCTGTGGCTGGTGTGGCCGGTGGTGCTGTTCTACCCGATGTGGATGTCCCCGCTGCTGGTCGAGTCGCAGAAGCCGGACGGCTCCGACTCGTACGGCCTGATGACCGAACAGCTGCTGCCGCACGGGCTGTTGGGCCTGGTCATCGTCGGGTTCTTCTCCCACACGATGGCGATGTGCTCCTCCGACGCCAACGCCATCGCCGCCGTCTTCACCCGGGACTGCGCGCCGGTGATCTCGGCACGGGCGCGGGCCTGGAACGACCGGACGGGGCTGATCGCCGCCCGTATCGCGACGGTCGTCTTCCTCGGTCTGTCCATGGCGGCGGCCACGCAGGTCAATTCGCCCGCGTTCAAGGACATCATCACCGTCGTCATCAAGTGGGTGGCTGGTCTGATGGGCCCGATGGCGATCCCGATGATGCTCGGTCTGCTGCGGCCGTTCCGCCGCTCGGGTCCGACGGCGGCGCTGGTGAGCTGGTCGATGGGCCTGTTCGCCTTCTGGCTGGTCAACTACCCGATCAACTGGAACGTCGACGGCGGTGTCCCGCTCCAGTACCAGGTGTCCATACCGCTCGCCGTCTCCCTCTTCCTCTACATCCTGATCGGCTTCCTGAAGCCGGAGGACACCCCGGAACGGCTCGCGATCATCGAGCGGATCAACACCGACGGTGGCGGTGGGGGAATGTCGGCGGCGGCCGAGGTCCCCGGACCGCGGGACTCGATGCCGACGGCGGTGAAGGACTAGCCAGGCACGTCTGGATCTAGGCACCTCTGGGATACCGGGCGAGCCAGCCCGGGGACGCGCCCGCCGGGGTGTGCAGGGCGGGGCCCTGCGTCATCTCCATGGCGAAGTCGTCCGCCAGTTCCAGGATCGTGGGACGGCCCTCCAGCTCGGCCAGCCAGGCCGGCGGGAGGGCCGTTTCGCCGTGCAACGCCCCGAGCAGGCCGCCGGCCAGCGCGCCGGTCGCGGCCGAGGGGGCGCCGTGATTGACGGCGAGGAGCAGACCGTGGCGTACGTCCTCGGCGACCAGGGCGCAGTAGACGGCCGCCGCCAGCACGGCCGGGGCCGTACCCGCCCCGGCCAGCTCCGCCACCCGCGCCGGGCCGGGCATCCCCTGCCGTACGGCACCCAGCGCGTGCTGCAGGGCCTCGGACACCGGCTCGTGCCCCGGCCTCGCGGAGAGCAGGGCGAGCGCCCGCTGCACCGCGCCGTCGAGGCTGTCGCCGCGGGCCAGCGCGTGCACGGTGACCGCGTACGCGCCCGCCGCGAGGTATCCGCCGGGGTGGCCGTGGGTCTGCGCGGCGCACTCCACGGCGAGCTGCGCCACCAGTTGCGGCTCCCAGCCGACGAGCAGCCCGAAGGGCGCCGAGCGGGCGGTGGCCTCGGGGCCGTCCTCGCCGGGGCTCTTGGGGGCGTCGAGGGTGCCCATGATGTCGTCGCCGAGGCCGAGCAGCAGGGAGCGGGCGGGGTCGCGGCGGACGTACAGCCACTCCTCGTGGGCGAGCCAGCCGTCGTCCTTGCGGCGCAGATCGGGCCCCCAGTCGCGCTGGGTGGCGGCCCATCTCAGGTACGCCCGGTGCAGATCCGTCGGCGGGTACCAGGCACCGGTGTCCCGCCGCACCTGGGCGCGGATCAGCCCGTCCACGCTGAACAGGGTCAGCTGGGTGAGATGCGTGACGGCACCGCGGCGCCCGTAGGCGGGGGCGAGGTCGACGAGGCCCTCGGGCCCGTGGGCCTGCCGTATCTCCTCCAGCCCGAGCCGGTCGACGGCCGCCCCGAGCGCGTCCCCCACGGCCGAGCCGAGCAGGGTGCCCCGCACGCGACTGCGAAAGTCCTGCTGCTCGGTACGTCCCCAGACGGCCCCGCCTGTCGCACCCACCTGGACCTCCCGGGCACCGTCCGTTCATACGACTGCCCAGCACTGTAATCGACCGGGAGCGGTCGACTCAGGGTGTAGATCGCTATGCGAAGTGTGACCGGAGTGGTCGCGAGTGGTCAGTTATCGCCCTACCGAGGGGTTACCCGAAGGGCTACTCGACGACCCTGACGTTCGTTCCTGTCGCACCGAACGCCCACAGGGCCGCGCCGTCCGCCTTCGGCATGCGGATGCCGCCGGTCTGCGCGCCGGAGGCGGGGGGCGGGGAGGAGCCGTCCACGGCGTTGGAGAAGGCGATGTTGACGCCCGACTTCGCCGAGAAGTAGATGATGTGCTCGATCTGCACGCCGTCGGAGCCGGTGGTGGCGTCCTTGCGGAGGGACACCGTGAAACTTCCGACCGCGGGGTCCACGGTGCCCGGCCAGACCGTGAAGGTGCGGCGGGCCGCGTCGTCGGCGTCGACCAGCCACACCCGGTCCTGGCCGAGGG
>NZ_MUBA01000197.1 GCF_002154575.1 Streptomyces bobili | reverse complement strand
CCGCCCCGGACGCCACGCCGGAGCCCGCCGCGGCCCCGGAACGCCGCCCTGTCCCCCTCCTCGTCCTCGACGTCGTCGGTCTCACCCCCCGTCTCCTCCACCACATGCCCAACCTCACGTCCCTCGCCCGGTCGGGCTCCAGGGCGCCCCTCGGCACCGTCCTGCCCGCCGTCACCTGCGCCGCCCAGTCCACCTTTCTCACCGGCACGCACCCGTCCGAGCACGGCATCGTCGGCAACGGCTGGTACTTCCGTGAACTCGGCGACGTCCTGCTGTGGCGCCAGCACAACGGTCTCGTCGCCGGGGACAAGCTGTGGGACGCCGCCCGCCGGGCGTACCCCGGCTACACGGTCGCCAACATCTGCTGGTGGTACGCCATGGGCGCCGACACCGACTTCACCGTCACCCCCCGTCCCGTCTACTACGCCGACGGCCGCAAGGAGCCCGACTGCTACACCCGGCCACCGGCCCTGCACGACGAACTCACCGAGAAACTCGGCACCTTCCCCCTCTTCCACTTCTGGGGACCGGGCGCGGACCTGGTCTCCAGCCGCTGGATCATCGACGCCACCCGGCACATCCTGCGCACCCGCCGGCCCGACCTCGCCCTGTGCTACCTCCCTCACCTCGACTACGACCTCCAGCGCTTCGGCCCCGACGACCCGCGCTCCCTGCGGGCCGCCGCCGACCTGGACGCCGCCCTGGCCCCCCTGCTGGACGAGGCACGTGCGCAGGGCCGTACCGTCGTCGCGCTGTCCGAGTACGGCATCACCCCGGTGAGCCGGCCCGTCGACATCAACCGCGCCCTGCGCCGCGCGGGACTGCTGGAGGTGCACACCCAGGACGGCATGGAGTACCTCGACCCGATGGCGTCCCGTGCCTTCGCGGTCGCGGACCACCAGATCGCCCACGTGTATGTGCGCCGCCCCGAGGACCTGGACGCCACCCGGGCCGCTCTCGCCGAGCTGCCCGGTGTCGCCGAACTCCTCGACGACGAGGGCAAGAAGGCGCACCACCTCGACCATCCGCGCTCGGGCGAGCTTGTCGCCGTCGCGGAGCCGGACGCCTGGTTCACGTACTACTACTGGCTCGACGACGCTCGCGCACCCGACTTCGCCCGGCTCGTCGAGATCCACCGCAAACCCGGCTACGACCCGGCCGAGCTGTTCATGGACCCGCTCGACCCCTATGTGAAGGTCAAGGCGGCCACCGCGCTGGCCCGCAAGAAGCTCGGTATGCGGTACCGCATGGCGGTCGTGCCTCTCGATGCGTCACCTGTCCGGGGCAGCCACGGCCGCCCACCCGCGAGCGACGACGACGGTCCGCTCCTCATCTGCTCCACCCCCCGCGCCGTCGGTGACCGGATCGCGGCCACCGATGTCAAGCAACTCCTGCTCCACCTCGCCGGACTCGGCTGACGTACGGCTGCCGAGTTCCAGCCGCTTTCAGTGAAACACGCACCACTGACAACAGGCCGCCCCGCAGCTCGGGGGCGGACCACGACAGAAGGCAGGCACCCGTGACCCCGCACTCCGACTCGTCCCGCACCGACGCCCCCGACACCACCGCGGGCCCCGACGAGGCCCTGCGCCGCGGCCTCGGCATCGGTCGCCGCCGCTTCCTCAGCACCTGCACCGCTGTCGCGGGCGCGGCGATCGCCGCGCCCGTCCTCGGCGCCTCACCGGCCTTCGCCCAGGACCAGGACAGAAGCCCCGGCCACGGCGGCCACGGACACGGCGGTGACGTGCTCGTGCCGGCCCACAGGCGCGGCATCATCCTCTACACCGTCCGCGACGCGATCGGCCGCGACCCGCTCTCCACCGATCTGCCCTCGGGCTTCCGGGAGGTCTTCGGGCAACTGGCGCGCTACGGCTACCGCCAGGTCGAGTTCGCCGGCTACGGCCAGCACGCCAACGCGCCCGGCGGCGCCGCACTGGACTCCGTCGAGGGCGCCAGGCTGCTGCGGCGCTGGCTGGACGACTACGGCCTGCGCGCCCAGGGCAACCACGGCTTCATACCGCCCTCCTGGCCGCTGACCACCGCCGACCTGGACACCTTCAAGAAGCACCTGGAGATCGCCAACATCCTGGGCATGGACCACATGGGCACCGGCGGCGACCCCGTCAACAGCTCCTACCGGGCCGACTGGGACGTCGCCGCCGACAAGTGGAACGCCCTCGGGAGGATCGCCCGCCGCGAGGGCGTCAAGCTCTACACCCACAACCACGACGCCGCCTACGGCTTCCTCCTCGACGGGGGCCCGCTGGACGACCTCGGCCGGCCCACCCGCAGTTCCGGCATCCGCAAGCTGGAGTACTTCCTGAAGGTCACCGACCCGAAGTACGTCTGGCTGGAGATGGACATCTTCTGGGCGCACGTGGCCCAGTACAAGTTCCACACCTACACCGCGCACGACGGCTCCGTCCGGGAGAAGGTCTTCGACCCGGCCGCACTCGTCGCCCGCCACAACAAGCGCTACCCGCTGTTCCACGCCAAGGACGGCACCGTCAACACCACCAACGGACAGGGCTACGACATGGTGCCCTTCGGGACGGGCGTCATCGACTACACCACGTTCTTCTCCCGGGTCGGGGACCGCAACTACCACAACCCGATGGTGGAGCAGGACAACGCGCCCAGCTCCACCGATCCCGCGCAGTCCCTGCGTCACGCCAGGACCGGCTACGACAACCTCGCGGCGCTGCGCAGGCGACGCGGCTGACCGCATCCGCACCCGCAGACCGGGCGGCCCTTCCCGCACCTCGCGGGAAGGGCCGCCCGGTTCGTTCCGTCCAGAATCACGTCACGCCGTCTCCTCGCCGAGCGGGTGCGGGTTGGGGACGACGTGGCGGGGGTTCGGCCGGTCCGGAGCCTTCAGGAAGAGCGCCAGGACGGCGGAGGCCAGGCCGACGGACCCCGCGATGACGAACGCCCCCTCGTAGTCCCACGCGGCGACCACGACGGCGCCCATCCCGGATCCGACCAGGCCCGAGATCAGTTTGGAGCTGTAGACCATGCCGTAGTTGGAGGCGTTGTTGTTCTCGCCGAAGTAGTCCGCCGTCATGGCCGCGAACAGCGGGAAGATCGCGCCGCCGCCGAAGCCGGAGACCATGGAGCAGAACAGGAAGAACGGCATGCTGCCCATCTGCCCGGAGACCAGCACCCCGAACTGGGCGGTGCCCAGCACCAGGCACACGATGATCAGTGTGTGACGGCGGCCGAACTTGTCGGAGATCCAGCCGATCACCCCGCGTCCGGTGCCGTTCACGATGGCCTTCAGGGACATCGCCGTGGCGACGATGCCGCCCGCGAAGCCCATGTCCTTGCCGAACGGCACCTGGAAGGCGATGCCGAAGATGTTGATGCCGGCGGTGCACAGCAGACAGAACCACATCATCCACAGGACGGGTGTGCGGGCGGCCTCCTTCGGGGTGTACTGCTTGGCCGCCGGCGGGTTCTTCTCCAGCGCGCGGCGGATCTTCGGGTCGTCGGTCTGGCGCAGCGGGTCGACGTTCGAGGGCCACCAGTTCTTCGGCGGGTCCTGGAAGAACCAGCCGGCGACGGCGACGACCGAGCAGCAGATCAGGCCCACCAGCACCAGGACGACCTCGTAGTTGCCGAGGTCCATGTACGAGGTGAACAGGAACACGAAGGGCACCGAGCCGTAGGCGAAACCGCCGTTGACCATGCCGGTCTTGCCGCCCTTGCGTTCCGGATACCACTTGCCGACCATGTTCACGCAGGTCGCGTAGACGAGGCCGGCGCCGATGCCGCTGAACATGCCGAACCCGATGTAGGCGACGATCACGTGCGGCGCGAACGCCAGCGAGAGATAGCCGCAGACCGTGCCCAGCGCGCCGAGCATCATCGCGTACCGCGCGGGGAGCCTGCCGCTCTCGCGCAGCTGTCCGGCGGGGAAGGCCACGGCGGCCTGGAAGAAGACCCAGACCCCCATCAGCCAGAAGATGTGCCCGCTGTCCCACAGGTGGGCCTCGTGCAGGGTGTCCTCGGCGGAGGTGAACGCGTACTCCGAGGAGCTGATGCCCATCATGCCGATCCACGGGAAGAGCACCATGGTCCAGCGTGGTCGTCCCATGATGTCCCGGTCGGTCTCGCCGATCCGGTACAGGCGGCCATTGCGGTCCGTCACCTCCCGGTAGGGGAGGGACGGGGAGAAGTCGGTGGTTGTCATGTGTGTCGTACCCCTTGCGTCGAAAGATCTGGCCAGCGCCCCCTGTCCCATGCCTTTCGTGCGCGCGCGGGTCCCGGGGCCGGCCGACGCGCACCGTCGGCCGGCCCCTCGCCGGGTCACCTCATGAATGGCCTCCCAGCAACCCGGCCGCCCGCGCCCACCGGTACTTCGCGCCGAGCACCTCGACCGGCCGCTCCGTCGTGTACGGGTAGGCGACGACCCCCCGCTCGTACAGGTACTGGCAGGCCTCCTCGACCTCCACGTCACCCGCGAGGGAGGCCACCACGGGCTTCTCGACGCCCCGCGCGCGGAACTCGGCCACCACGCGCGCGGTCAGCTCCGCGAACACCATCGGGGGAGTGACGATGGTGTGCCAGTAGCCGAGGACGAGCGCGTGGATGCGCGGATCCTCCAGACCGAGACGGATCGTCGCCTCGTACGTCGACGGCGGCTCGCCCCCGGTGATGTCGACGGGGTTGCCTGCCGCGCCGAACGGCGGGATGAACTTCCGGAAGGATGCGTCCAGGTCGGGCGGGATCTCCATCAGCGTCAGGCCGTTGTCGGTCACCGCGTCCGACAGAAGCACGCCGCTGCCGCCGGCCCCCGTGATGATCACGATGTGGTCGCCCTTCGGGGTGGGAAGGACGGGCAACGCGCGCGCGTACTCCAGCATCTCGGTCAGGCCGGGGGCCCGGATGACCCCCGCCTGGCGCAGGATGTCGTCGTACACGGCGTCGTCGCCCGCCAGCGCGCCCGTGTGCGAGCCGGCGGCCCTGGCACCGGCCGCCGTACGCCCCGCCTTGAGCACGACGACGGGCTTCTTCGGGACGGTCGCCCGCGCGGCCTCCACGAAGGCGCGCCCGTCCTTGAGGTCCTCCAGGTGCATCGCGATGCACCGGGTGTGCGGATCCTCGCCGAACCAGGTCAGCAGGTCGTCCTCGTCTAGGTCGGACTTGTTGCCGAGCCCCACGATCGCCGACACGCCCGTCCTCGTGGTCCGGGCGAACCCCAGGACGGCCATGCCGATGCCCCCGGACTGCGAGGTCAGCGCGACCCCGCCCTTGACGTCGTAGGGCGTGCAGAACGTGGCGCACAGGTCCTGCCAGGTCGAGTAGTAGCCGTAGATGTTCGGCCCGAGGAGGCGGATGCCGTACCGCTCGGCGATGGCCACGATCTCGTCCTGGAGGGCGTGCTCGCCGGTCTCCGCGAACCCGGAGGGGATGAGTACGGCGTTGGGGATCTTCTTGCGTCCCACCTCCTCCAGGGCCGAGGCCACGAACTTGGCGGGGATCGCGAAGACCGCCACATCCACCTCACCGGGAACGTCGGCGACACTCCGGTACGCCTTGCGGCCCAGGATGTCGTCGGCGCGTGGATTCACCGGATGGATGTCCCCGGCGAAGCCGCCGTCGATCAGGTTGCGCATCACCGAGTTGCCGATCTTGCCCTGCTCGTTCGAGGCACCGATCACGGCGACGGAGACGGGCTCCATGAGCCGCCGCATCGAGGTGAGGATCTCCGCGCGCGTGTAGCGCCTGCGTTCCTTCACCGGGGTGTCGGACAGGATCACGCGGATGTCCGCGGCGACCGCGCCCTCCGCGGTGGCGATCACCGGGTTGAGGTCCACCTCGGCGATCTCCGGGAACTCGGCGACCAGTTCGGACACCCGGCGGATCTGCTCGGCGACGGCCCACCGGTCCACGGCGGCCTGTCCGCGCACCCCGCGCAGGATCTCCGCCGCCCGGATCGAGTCGAGCATCGACAGCGCCTCGTCGGCGTCCACCGGCGCCAGCCGGAAGGTGACGTCCTTGAGTACCTCCACGAGCACCCCGCCGAGCCCGAACGCCACGACCTTGCCGAACGTCGGATCGGTGACCGCGCCGACGATGACCTCCTGCCCCTTCGGCAGCAGCTCCTGGATCTGTACGCCCGTGATGCGCGCGTCGGCGTCATAGGCGCGCGCGTTGGCCACGATCTGGTGGAACGCGGCCCGTACGTCCGCCGCACCCCCGACGCCGACGACGACCCCGCCGGCGTCGGTCTTGTGCAGGATGTCCGGCGAGACGATCTTCATCACGACCGGCCCGGCGAACCGCGCCGCGTACGCCACGGCCTCCTCGACGTCGACCGCCAGTTCCTCGCCCGGTACGGCGATCCCGTAGGCGTCCGCCACCACCTTGCCCTCGGGCGCGGTCAGCGCGGTCCGGCCCTCGGCGCGTACCGCGTCGAGCAGCGCGCGCACCCTCGGCATCCGGTCCTCGGCCATCACGTCAGATCACCCCGTTCGACTTGAGCAGGCGCAGTTCCTCGTCACCGAGGCCGAGTTCGCCCACGTAGACCTCTTCGTTGTGCTGGCCGAGGAGCGGGGAGCCGGTCACCTCGACGGGGGAGTCGGACAGCTTGAGGGGGCTGCCGACGGTCACGAACTCGCCGCGCTCGGGGTGCGGTACGCGGACCACCATCTCGTTGGCGGCCAGCGACTCGTCCTCGATGATCTCCCTGGTGGACAGGATCGGGCCGCACGGGATGCCGTGGGAGTTGAGCCGGTCCAGCACCTCCCACTTGGGCAGCGTCGAGGACCACTCCTCGATCAGCTGGAACATCTTGCCCAGCTTGGGCAGGCGGGCCTCGGGCGTCGCCCACTCGGGGTCGTCCGCCAGCTCGGGCCGGCCGATCAGTTCGCTGACCGGCCGCCAGCCGACGGGCTGCACGATGACGTAGACGTAGTCGTTCGGGCCGCCCGGCGCGCACCTGACGGCCCAGCCGGGCTGGCCGCCGCCGGACGCGTTACCGGAGCGGGGAACCTCGTCGCCGAAGTCGTCGTTGGGATATTCGGCGAGCGGTCCGTGTGCCAGGCGTTGCTGGTCCCGCAGCTTCACCCGGCACAGGTTGAGCACGGCATGCTGCATGGCCACGTTGACGCGCTGACCGCGCCCGGTGTTCTCGCGCTGGTACAGCGCCGCGAGGATCCCCGCCACCGCGTGCACACCCGTCCCCGAGTCCCCGATCTGGGCCCCCGTCGCCAGCGGCGGCCCGTCCTCGAAACCGGTGGTCGACATCGACCCGCCCATGGCCTGGGCGACGACCTCGTACGCCTTGAAGTTGGTGTACGGGCCGTCCCCGAACCCCTTGATGGAGGCATAGACGATCCGTGGATTGATCTCCTGGACGCGGTCCCAGGTGAAGCCCATCCGGTCGACCGCGCCCGGACCGAAGTTCTCGACCATGACGTCGGAGCGCCGGATCAGCTCGGTGAGGATCTCCTTGCCGCGCTCGGTCTTGGTGTTGAGGGTGATGCTCCGCTTGTTGCAGTTGAGCATCGTGAAGTAGAGGGAGTCGACGTCCGGGAGATCGCGCAGCTGCCTGCGCGTGATGTCACCGGAGGGCGCCTCCAGCTTGACGACGTCGGCGCCGAGCCAGGCGAGCAGCTGGGTCGCCGAGGGCCCGGACTGGACGTGCGTCATGTCCAGGACGCGGATGCCTTCGAGTGCCTTGGTCATGACCGGCGCTCCTCACTTGTACATGGTCTGGTTCATGGTTCCGGGGGCGTACGCGTCGGGGTCGACCCAGACGTTGATCAGCGAGGGCTTCCCGGACTCGCGGGCGCGCCGCAGCGCGGGGCCGATGTCGGCGGGGTCGCGGACCTCCTCGCCGTAACCGCCCAGCATCTGGGCGAACTTGTCGTAGTGGACGTCGCCGAGGGTGTTGCCGATCCGCTCGCGCTCCTTGCCGTACTTGGCGGCCTGGCCGTAACGGATCTGGTTCATGGAGGAGTTGTTGCCGACGATGCCGACGAAGGGGAGGTCGTAGCGGACGAGGGTCTCGAAGTCCCAGCCGGTGAGGGAGAACGCGCCGTCGCCGAAGAGGGCGACGACCTCCTTGTCGGGCCGGGCCTGTTTGGCGGCGAGGACGAAGGGGATGCCGACGCCGAGGGTGCCCAGCGGGCCCGGGTCCATCCAGTGGCCCGGCGACTTGGGCTGCACGACCTGCCCGGAGAAGGTGACGATGTCGCCGCCGTCGCCGATGTAGATGGAGTCCTCGGTGAGGAAGTCGTTGATCTCGCTGACCAGGCGGTAGGGGTGGATGGGTGAGGCGTCCGAGCGCAGTTGCGGCAGCCGCTTCTCCAGGGCGCTCTGCTCGGCGGCGCGCAGCTCGTCGAGCCACTCCTTGCGCCGGGACGCGCCCCCATTGATGCGTCCCGAGGCTGCCTCGGTCACCGACTTCAGCACCAGGCCGGGGTCGCCGACGATGCCGAGGTCGATGTCGCGGTTCTTGCCGACGGTCCGGTAGTCGAGGTCGATCTGCACGACGGTCGCGTCCGGGGACAGCCGCTTGCCGTAGCCCATGCGGAAGTCGAAGGGTGTGCCCACGATCACGATGACGTCGGCGTGGGAGAAGGCGTAACGGCGGGAGAGCTGGAAGTGGTGCGGGTCGCCGGGCGGGAGGGTGCCGCGGCCGGCGCCGTTCATGTACGCCGGGATGTTCAGGGTGCGGACCAGATCGACGGCCGCCTCGGTGCCGCGGGTGGTCCACACCTGGCTGCCCAGCAGGATGGCGGGCTTCGAGGCGTGGGTGAGGAGGTCGGCGAGTTTCTCGACGGCCTCGGGGTCGCCGGCCGAGCGGGTGGAGGCGCGGTAGGCGCCGGCCTGCGGCACCCGCGCCTTCGCGGCGGGCACCCTGGCGTCCAGGACGTCGCGCGGGATCTCCAGGAAGGAGGGGCCGGGCGCGCCGTGGTAGCACTCGCGGAACGCCATGGACACCATGTCCGCGGCGCGTGCTGTGTCGGGCACGGTCGCCGAGAACTTGGTGATCGGCGCCATCATGTCGACGTGCGGCAGGTCCTGGAGGGATCCCATCTTGTGCTGACTGAGGGCGCCCTGACCGCCGATCAGGAGCATCGGTGACTCGGCGCGGAAGGCGTTGGCGACACCGGTGACGGCGTCGGTGGTGCCGGGTCCTGCCGTGACGACCGCGCAGCCCGGCTTGCCGGTGATACGGGCGTAACCGTCGGCGGCGTGGGCGGCCACCTGCTCGTGGCGGACGTCGACGACTTCTATGCCCTCGTCGACGCAGCCGTCGTAGATGTCGATGATGTGGCCGCCGCACAGGGTGTAGATGCGCTCGACGCCCTCGGCCTTGAGGGCCTTGGCGACGAGATGACCACCGGAGATGGCGTCCTGGGTGTCGTCGGGCATGGCGAAGTCCCGTCCCTTCGTAGGGGGTGGAAAGCTCTCGCGGTACATTGCATACAGTCGACGAATACTGTATGAAGCTTGTTATCCCGCATCCGGTGGGTGGTGTCCAGGGGGCGTGCGGCACTTTCAGTCATCGGAGTTCGGCCTCGCGATGACTTCGCAGACGGGAGCCGAGATGGACCTGTACGAACACCAGGCAAGGGAACTCTTCGAGGAACACGGCATCGCGGTGCCGCGTGCCGAGGTGACCGGCTCACCCAAGGAGGCGCGCGAGATCGCCCGCAGGCTCGGCGGCCGGACCGTCGTGAAGGCGCAGGTCAAGACGGGCGGGCGCGGCAAGGCGGGCGGCGTCAAGCTCGCCGCGAACCCCGCCGCCGCCGAACTGACAGCCCGTCAGATCCTCGGTATGGACATCAAGGGCCACACGGTCGGCGCCGTGATGCTGGCCCAGCCGGTCGACATCGAGAGCGAGTTCTACGTCTCCTACGTCCTCGACCGCGCGGCCGGCCGCTTCCTGGCCATCGCCTCCGCCGAGGGCGGCACGGAGATAGAGGAGGTCGCCACCCGTCGCCCGGATGCCGTCGCCCGTATACCCATCGACCCGGCCCGGGGCGTCACCTCGGCGAAGGCCGCCGAGATCACCGCCGCGGCCGGACTGCCGGCGCAGGCCGTCGACGTCCTGGTCCGCCTCTGGCAGGTGCTGGTCCGCGAGGATGCCCTCCTCGTCGAGGTCAACCCGCTCGTGCGCACCCGGCAGGGCCGGCTGGTCGCCCTCGACGGCAAGGTCACCCTCGACGACAACGCCGCCTTCCGGCAGGCCCGTTGGGGCGGCACAGCCGCCGAGCACGGCGATCCGCTGGAGGCCGCGGCTGCCGCGAAGGGCCTCACCTACGTGAAGCTGGACGGCGAGGTCGGCATCATCGGCAACGGCGCGGGCCTGGTCATGTCGACGCTCGACGTGGTCGCCGGCTGCGGCGCCCGCCCCGCCAACTTCCTCGACATCGGCGGGGGAGCATCGGCCGGTGTCATGGCCGACGGACTTGCCGTCATCCTGTCCGACCCGGCCGTGAAGTCGGTCCTCGTCAACGTCTTCGGCGGAATCACCGCCTGCGACGCGGTCGCCGAGGGCATCGTGCGCGCCCTGGACACCGTACGGCTGACCAGGCCGCTCGTCGTCCGGCTCGACGGCAACAACGCCGCCCGAGGTCGCGCGATCCTCGACGAGCACCGGCATCCCCTGGTCGAACAGGCCACCACCATGGACGGCGCCGCCCGCCGCGCCGCCCGACTCGCCACCGCAGCCTGAGGAGAGACCATGGCCGTGTACCTCACCAAGGAGAGCAAGGTCCTCGTCCAGGGCATGACCGGCGGCGAGGGCATGAAGCACACCCGACGCATGATCGCCGCCGGCACCGACGTGGTCGGCGGCGTCAACCCCCGCAAGGCGGGCCGCACCGTCGACTTCGGCGACCGCGCGGTACCCGTCTTCGGGTCGGTCGCCGACGGTATGCGGTCGACCGGCGCCGATGTCACCGTCGTCTTCGTCCCGCCCGCCTTCGCCAGGTCGGCCGTCACCGAGGCCGCCGACGCCGGCATCGGCCTCGCCGTCGTCATCACCGAGGGCGTCCCGGTCCACGACTCCGTCGCCTTCACCACGTACGCGAAGGCACGCGGCACCCGTGTCATCGGCCCCAACTGCCCCGGCCTGATCAGCCCCGGCCAGTCCAACGCCGGCATCATCCCCGCCGACATCGCCAAACCCGGCCGTATCGGCCTGGTCTCCAAGTCGGGGACGCTGACGTACCAACTCATGTACGAACTACGTGACATCGGCTTCTCCACCTGTGTCGGCATCGGCGGCGATCCGGTCGTCGGGACCACCCACATCGACTGCCTGACCGCCTTCGAGGACGATCCGGACACCGACCTCGTCGTCCTCATCGGGGAGATCGGCGGCGACGCGGAGGAACGGGCCGCCGCCCACATCCGCGACCACATCACCAAACCCGTCGTCGGCTACCTCGCCGGCTTCACCGCGCCCGAGGGCAAGACCATGGGCCACGCCGGCGCGATCGTCTCCGGCTCCTCGGGGACCGCGCAGGCGAAGAAGGTGGCGCTGGAGGCGGCCGGGGTACGGGTGGGGAGCACACCGACCGAGACCGCGCGGCTCGTGCTCGACCTGCTCGGCAACCGGACCTGACGCCCGTCGCCGCGCGGACACCGACCGGCGCCCGCGTCTTCCTCCTCAGGCCACTCTTCCTCCCCCTTTCCTCTCGACCGTGCACCGAGAGCGGAGCGACCGTATGGCAGCCACCCTCACCCTCAAATCCGGCACGTCCTGGGCCGACGCCTGGCGACGCTGCCTCACCGCCGCCCCCGAGGCCTTCCGCGAGGACCGCGTCCTCAACCTCTGGAACGCCTCCTGGCAGGCCGACGGCCGGACCCTGCCCGCCACCAGCCCGGTCGACGGCGGCCCGATCACCGGACCGCCCCGACTGGACCGGGCCACCGCCCACCGGGCGGTCCGCGCCTCCCTCGACCAGCACCGCGCCTGGCGCCACCTCCCGCTGGCCGAACGCCGGGCCCGCGTCGCCGCCACCCTCGACGCCCTCGCCGCCCACCGCGAACTCCTCGCGCTGCTGCTCGTCTGGGAGATCGGCAAACCCTGGCGGCTCGCCCAGGCGGACGTCGACCGGGCCGTCGACGGGGTGCGCTGGTACGTCGACGGCATCGAAGGGATGCTGGCCGGCCGGGCCCCGCTGGACGGCCCGGTGTCCAACATCGCGAGCTGGAACTACCCGATGAGCGTGCTCGTTCACGCGGTACTGGTCCAAGCACTCGCGGGCAACGCGGTCATCGCCAAGACCCCGACCGACGGCGGCGTCGCCTGTCTCACCCTGGCCTGCGCCCTCGCCGCCCGCGAGGGCGTCCCGGTCACCCTCGTCAGCGGCAGCGGGGGAGAGTTGTCGGAGGCGCTGGTGCGGGCGCCCGAGATCGGCTGCGTCTCCTTCGTCGGGGGCCGCGACACCGGCGCGGCCGTCGCCACCGCCGTCACCGACCTCGGTAAACGGCACATCCTCGAACAGGAAGGACTCAACACCTGGGGCATCTGGAACCACACGGACTGGGACACCTTCGCGGCCCTCGTCCCGAAGCTGTTCGACTACGGCAAGCAGCGCTGCACGGCGTACCCGCGCTTCGTCGTCCAGCGCGAGCTGTTCGACGCGTTCCTCGCGGCCTACCTCCCCGCGGTGCGCACCCTGACCGTCGGCCACCCCCTCGCCGTCGAGCGGCGCGACGACCCCTGGCCACGCCTGGACTTCGGGCCGGTCATCAACGCGGCCAAGGCCAAGGAGCTGCACGACCAGGTCGCCGAGGCCATCGACCGGGGCGCCGTCCCGCTGTACCGCGGCGACCCGGCGGAGGCCCGCTTCCTGCCCGGCCAGGACATCTCCGCGTACGTCCGTCCCGTCACGCTCCTCAACCCGCCGCCGTCGTCCCCGCTGCACCACGCGGAACCCTTCGGCCCGGTCGACACCATCGTCCTGGTCGACACGGAGGCGGAACTGCTCGCCGCGATGAACGCCTCCAACGGGGCGCTGGTCGCCACCCTGTCCACCGACGACCGCGCCACCTACGAGCGGCTGGCCCCGCAGATCCGCGCCTTCAAGGTCGGTCACGGCACGCCCCGTTCCCGCGGCGACCGCGACGAACTGTTCGGCGGCTTCGGGGCGTCCTGGCGCGGGGCCTTCGTCGGCGGCGAACTGCTCGTGCGGGCGGTCACCCGAGGGCCGGCGGGGGAGCGGCTGCCGGGGAACTTCCCCGAGTACCAGCTGATGCCCTGAGACAGGACTCGGGGCGGCGCACCCGACGGGCGCCGCCCCGAGCCACACCTCGGGCGCCGGCCGTCACCCCGCCCTCCGAGGTCGCCCGGCGGCCATCCGTGACCGTTCGCGCACGCTTCGTGACGGCGGGAGGCGGGCCCCGCCCGGACGCCCGCGCAGGCCCCCGGCCAGCGGATACTCGGGTGAAACGCACTCCGAAAGCTTGGTATTGTTGTCCATGTCGCCACGGGGAACACCCGCGGCGGCAGACACCTGGTCCGGGTGGCGGAATGGCAGACGCGCTAGCTTGAGGTGCTAGTGCCCTTTATCGGGCGTGGGGGTTCAAGTCCCCCCTCGGACACATATCACCCTCTGTATCGAGCGGCTTCCGCTCGGTGAGGGGGCGCGGAAGGCATCCGCACAGACGTCACCCGCATCCGGGATTCCCGGGTGCGGGTTTTGTCGTTTCTTGACCCGGTGAGTTCCAGGCGACTTCCCGTAAAACGTTCCCAACGCCTCGATTGTCTCCCGAATGCCGCGGAAGCCCGTTTATCGGTTGTGCCGGACCTGGTCCGCTTCAGGGTTACTGACTAACCGTCAATGTTCATCTGGGGCACCCCCGTTGGCTGTCTGTGATCGCATCGTGTGGTGATACGATCACGGCGCTTGTAGAGCGGGCGGATGGGTGAAGGACGACATCCCCGGCTCCGGGGACAGTCCGGGCGGTGGTCCCGATGCGGGCGGTCCCGCCGGTCCACCCGCATTGACGGGAATTCAGCAACTGGCCGTCAGTCGCCTGAAGAGAGTCTTATGACTGATTACATACAGAACCCGGTACTCTGGGCTCTCCTCATCGCCGTGATCGCCGCCGTCGCGCTCATTGTTCGTCAGCGCAGGGCGGCGCGGACGTCACGGCAGGAGTTCGCAGATCTCAGGGCTCGGCACGACGAGCTGGAGAACGGGTACGCGAAATCCGTCGAGGCAGCCCAGGAAAGAGCCGACGAGGCTACGAAAACAGTCCTGAAGTCCGCCATGCGGACCCTTCAGGGCCTTGCCGCGGAACAGCAGTTGATTGTCTCCCGGCTGCAGAACAAATACGGCGAGTCGGTCATCCTCCAGGACCTTCTGGAGATCGACCACACGAACTCTCAGTTCGGCCGCCGGGCCCAGTCCATCGCCGTCCTCTGCGACGGATGGCTGGGCCGTCAGCGCGATGTCGCGTCGGTCTACGACGTGGTCCGCAGCGCGCAGGGCAGGATCCGCCATTACCGGCGGGTGGAAATTCTCTCGCAGGTCGATTTCGGCATCACCAGCCGCGCCGTGGAACCGGTCGCGCTGGCGCTCGCTGAAATGCTCGACAACGCGACCAGTTATTCAAGCCCGGACACGGTTGTCGAAATCAACATTCGCACCGTGCCTAAGGGTATTTGTATCGTCGTGGACGACGCCGGTGTCGGCATGAACGACGAGGAGCGGGCCCGCGCGGAGAAACTCCTCTCCAGCGACCGTGTCTCGGGCGTCTCCGGGCTCGGTAACCCGCCGCAGTTCGGGTTCGCGGTGATCGGCGTCCTCGCCGAGCGCTTCGGCTTCGAGGTGTCGGTGGACTCCACGTCGCCCTACGGCGGCGTACGTGCGGTCCTTCTCCTGCCGCACGACCTGCTCACCAACGCACCCGAGCAGCGGGAACCGGCGCCGGCCGCCCCCGTACCCGCCGTCGCCGCACCCACCCGCGGCGGCCCCGAGTCCGGCCCGGCCCCGAGCACCACCGTCGACGGCCTGCCCAAGCGGCGCCGCAAGCGGCCCATGGCCATCGTGCCCGGCAGCGCCCCGACCGCCTCCACTCCCTCCCGCTCGGGAGCGGAGACCGCGGCGATCATGGGCGCCTTCCAGCGAGGCACCCAG
>NZ_MUBA01000196.1 GCF_002154575.1 Streptomyces bobili | reverse complement strand
AGCCCTCGGCACACCCGGCGGGGCCGCCGGGTGTGCCGAGGGCTAGCAGGGCGCCGATGGTGGTGAGGGCGAGGACCGCGGCGTGTCTGCGCCGGTGGGCGGAACGGGGTCGCCGGGACAACGGCTTCTCCTTCTGCGACGGTCGGCCCGTCGTGCGGGCCGAGGTGGGGGCGGACCGGCGGGGTGGGGCACGGTCCGGAACGCGCGCACGGCAGGGCAGGTGCGGTCTGCGGGCGTCCGTCGGGATGCGAAGGGGTGGGAGTGGAGGATGCGCCCCATGGGGGGCGTGAAGGAACGGTGAATGTTCGGCAGCAGCGTGGCATCCGGGACGTGAGTTTGTCATGAGAATGCCAAGACAACGGCCTGAATTAGCCCTGACACAAAGGGAGTTGAGCATTTCGGCACGTCTTTTCGGCCGAGGACCGGACTGAGGGTTTGGTACGCCGCGGTCGGGCCCGTGCGCCGGCGGCGGGGCGCGGCTGTGGGCCGTTCGAGTGGTCGGCGTCGGCGCGGCGACGTACCGTCGGTACGAAACCTCACGGGGCGCGGGGCACAGCCCGGGGCCCGAGACGGGCGGGAGCGGTTATGCGCGGACACAGGACGACGAGGACGGCGGCGCTGCTCTGTGCGGCGCTGGGACTCACCGCGGCGGTCGGGACGGCCTCGGCCGCACCCGCCGCGTCACCGCCCACCGCGCGGCCGGGCGCGTCACCCGTCCTGGTCGACTGCCTCTGGCACCCGAAGGTGCGGCCCACCGCCTTCATCCTGGCCTGCGGCGACGGCAACAGCCGGCTCGCCTCACTGAAGTGGGACCACTGGAACGCCAGGTCCGCGAAGGCCACGGGCGTCAACGTCGTCAACGACTGCGAGCCCTACTGCGCGGCCGGCACCTTCCACTCGTACCCGGTCGTCGTACGGCTGGACAAGGCGCAGCCCTGGAAGAAGGACCCGCGGACGCAGCGCTACGACCGGATCGTCCTGGAGTACCCGGCCCAGCGGCCGGAACAGTTCGCGAAGGTCATGACCTACCCGCTGTGGGACTGAGGAGCGCGGCGAGAACCGGGCCGGAGACGGGCGCGGACCTCACGCCATGAGGCCGACGGCCGCTGTCACCCCGTGAGGCCCACGGCGGCCGTCACCCCATGAGGCCGGCGGCGGTCGTCGCGCCGAGTTCCCAGCAGGCCTCCACGTCGGCCTTGCCCGGTTCACCGGTGACGGTGACGGGCTCGGCCGCGCTGCGCCAGCCGAGGCCGGTCGTGAGGGCCTCGATGGCGCGTACGGCGCCGGTGACGTCGTTGCCGCCATGCACGTAGTAGGCGAAGGGGCGGCCTCGGGTGGTGTCGAGGCAGGGGTAGTACACCTGGTCGAAGAAGTGCTTGAGGGCGCCCGACATGTAGCCCAGATTGGCCGGCGTGCCCAGCAGGTAGCCGTCGGCGGCCAGGACGTCGGAGGCGGTGGCGGCGAGAGCGGCCCGGCGGACGACACGGACGCCTTCGATCTCCGGCGCCGTCGCGCCCTGGACGACCGCTTCGAACATCGCCTGGCAGTTCGGCGAGGGTGTGTGATGGACGATCAGCAAGGTGGCCACGGCATCGAACCCTGCCCGCTCGGGCGGCGCGCCGCAAGCGGCGGCCCTGCCGGTGGAGCGACCGCACGCACCGGTGGGATGGGCGCCCGCACCGGTGGAGTGGGCGACCGTGACGCCGACGGGATTCGAACCCGCGGACGAGTACGGGCAGGCCCGCCCGATCCCGTCAAACGTCACGGGGAGGGTCTCCCCCGCGACGGTGCGATGGGCCGCTCTGCCACGGCGCCACGGCCTGCGGGGCCGCGCGACCCCGGTGCGGTCACCCTACAGCCGCACCAACTCCGCACCGGGGGAACGCATTTGAGACGCGCTCGGGCCACGCTCGGGCCGCCCCTGGCCCGCCGTACGGTCAGCTTCCGTATCCGCTGTGATCAAAGTGCGGCACTCGTTCACACGTTCCGGAGTTCCTTGCGCCAGTCCCGGAAGGTGTCACTCTTTCGAGCGACCCCCTCCGTACGGTTCGGGACACGAACGGGGCCGGAGGAGCCCGGACCCGTGCAACCGGCAGAAGCCGTAGGAGGACCGCCATGACCAATGTGGAAATCTCCCTCAAGGAGACGATGACCGTGGTGGAGGGGGCACTGGGCGCGGCCGTCGTCGACTACACCAGCGGCATGGCGCTCGGCACGCTGGGCGGCGGCAAGGACCTCGACCTGGCCGTCGCCGCCGCCGGCAACACCGACGTGATCCGTGCCAAGGTCCGCACGATGGAGCACCTCGGACTGAAGGGCGAGATCGAGGACATCCTGATCACCCTCGGGACCCAGTACCACCTCATCCGGCTGGTGAAGGGGCGGCAGGGCAGCGGGTTGTTCATCTACCTCGTCCTGGACCGGGGGCGGTCCAACCTCGCGATGGCCCGTCACCAGCTCAAGCGGATCGAGACGGAACTCGAGGTGTAGCCGGCTCCGTGACGAACGGCTTCGCACGCCCACGAATTGAAGATTCCTTCATCTCGACACCTCGACACCTCGATATCTCGGCACATCCACATCAGTGCATCACCGGGGCGTGCGGAGCCGGAAGTCGCCAGGATCATGACGCCACGCAGGACCCGAGAACGGCAGGGAGCGAGCGATCGACCATGCAGGTCCCCCTCTATCAGGCCAAGGCCGAGTTCTTCCGCATGCTGGGGCACCCGGTGCGCATCAGGGTCCTCGAACTGCTTCAGGGCGGGCCCGTCGCCGTGCGGGACCTGCTCACCGAGATCGAGATCGAACCGTCCAGCCTGTCCCAGCAGTTGGCCGTGCTGCGGCGTTCCGGGATCGTCGTCTCGATCCGGGAGGGCTCGACGGTCAGCTACGCGCTGGCGGGCGGTGACGTCGCCGAGCTGCTCCGCGCGGCCCGCCGCATCCTGACCGAACTGATCGCCGGGCAGCATGAGTTGCTGGCCGAGCTGCGACAGTCGGAGCCGTCGGTGCCGGCACCCCCGCTGCCCTGACCGCTCTCCCACCCGCACCGGGGCCCGGCCGCCGCGACCTGCGTCGTACGGCGTCCGGGCCCATGCCGGCCGCGCGGATCAGCCGCCGCTCAGGCGGGCGCGCAGCAGATCCTTGCCCATCTCCGCACCCTTGCGGCTGTCCGCCTGGGCCTTGCGGAACAGGTCCGCGACCTCGGTGTCCTTGTCGCGTTCGGCGTCCTTGATATAGGTCTCCAGCCGCAGCGCGTTGCTCAGGCACGCCTCGACGTACCAGATGAGGTTGTAGTCCTTGTCCCGCGTACCGGTCACATCGCCGGTCTCTGTTCCCGTGGCCATGTAGGCCTCCTCCCAGCGTGCTGTCGACATGGTCGTTTCCGCTGCCGGGTACCCATGGGGGCCACGGGCACACCGGGACGGGCATCCGGCCCACAGCTTCGCGCCTCCCGGCTTCCCGGCTTCCCGGCTTCCCGGCTTCCCGGCTTCCGGGCTTCCGGGCTTCCGGGTCATCGACCGTGCCGGGCCATCGGCTCCGTGGCAGAGCCTCCCGGACACCCTCGGTCTCCCCTGGCGGGGTGACGGCCCGCCCCGGCTCTCGGTCCTCGGCCGGCCGAACAATGACGCGAGGGTCGAACGAACCGCACCAAAACGCCATGGTTCGCCACCCCTTCCGCCACGTAGAAATATCTACCAGCATGCATATGCCGAGTCGGCGTGCTGCCGACGAGCCGGGCCGGTCCAGGGGCGCTCTCGTGCGTCCGCCGGTTCCGGGCGGACCTCGGACGGAGCCGGATGATGAGCTATGCGATGTGGGCGCGCGGCGTGGAGTGGCTCGCCGCCGCCTCGACGGACCCCCGCAACTGCAAACGGGAGTGGGATCAGGGACACGGCGTCACCCTGCTGGAGGCGGGCCGCTACTGGAACGTACTGAGCGTGCCGGACCGCCTGGGCCTTCTCACCCTGGACCTGCTGTGGCAGCCGACGCTGCCCGTGCCGGGGCCGACCCTCGTGGACACGGCGGCCCAGCGGGTGGGCTTCTTCCTGCCGCCCGACCCGGCGAGCCGCTGGATCGGCGACGGACTGAGACACGTCGGCAGGGGGTCCTGGGTCGCGGTACCCCCGCCGTACCGGCCGGCCCGCTTCCTGGAATGGCTGATCCCGCCGGACGGGACGGGCGCGCTGCACTCCCCCGCCACCCTGGAACTGGCGCTGCGCCAGGCCAACGGGACCCTGGCCGTTCTCCCGCCGCCGCGGGGCGCCTGACTCCGCGCGGTGAGGCCGGCCAGGCCCCCGGTGAGCGCGGGAACCGGGCGCGTACCACCAGCGTGTGCCCCGCGTCGCTCCGGCACGAACCGGCCTTCCCGCCGACCCGGCCCCGTGCGACCGTGTCCGCCCACCGGGGACTGGCGCGTCCGGCCTCCTCCAGGCCCGGCCCACCGTGATTCCCTCCTGCCGCGCACCGACCCGCGCCCGGCTCGTCGCGGAGTGGCGTGCCCGAGGCCGGACAGGGTGAGGGCGGACCCCGTCCCGAGCACGTCCACCGTGCGGTGACCGGACCGGCGCGCGGCCCTCCTCGGGAGTGGCCCAACTCGCCTGCGTCGTACGGCAATTCCGACAGTCGGCACAGAAGCGAACAGATACCGGGCGCTTTCGGCCTGAAGTCTTGCTCGACCGTGCGAGATCGGTCGATGACGGTGTGTACTGTGCTCCGAGTGCCCGGTCCCCACCTCTCGGGCCCACCCCTGCCCTGCCCTTCCCCGGAACGCCGACCCACCCTGGAACCGAATCGATGATCGAACTACCGGACCTGGTGGCCGGTGGCCTCGCCGCCGGCACACTGTCCGCGCTCGCCCTCGGCGGCGGGCTGCTGCGGTTACGACGGCAACAGACCAGGCAGCGGGCGGAGATATCCGCCCTGCGTACGCAACTCGACGGCTCCTTACGGGCGTTCACCGCCGAGGTCGAGCATCTCGCGGCACGGCGGGTGCCCGCCGCCGCCCAACGGGTGGCCCATCCACACCTGGCCGTGCCCGGTCCCCTCCAGCCCCTGACGGTCGGCACCCCGCTCGGCATCGCCCTGGAGAACGTGCTTCTGGCACTCCAGGCGGAGGTGGCCTCCCAGCGCACCCGCGTCGACGCGGCCGCACAGGCCGGCATGCGCGGCGCCACGCGGGAGATCCAGGCGGCCCTCTACCGGCTCCAGGACGCCCTGCGACGACTGCAACAGCGCTACGACGAGCCCGAGTTGGCGCAGACCCTGTTCCAGCTCGACCACGAGAACGAGCAGTCGCTGCGGCGCGCCCAGGTCGCCGCCGTGGTGTGCGGGGCCTGGGTGGGGCTCGCGCGCGAGGAGTCGCACCTGGTGGACGCGGTCACCGGCGGCCAGGCCAGGCTCGCGGGCTATCAGCGCGTCAAGGTGCACAACCATCTGGAACCCGGCACTGCCCTGGTCTCGCACGCCGTGGAACCCGTCGCCATCATCGTCGCCGAACTCCTCGACAACGCGCTGCGGCACTCCGCGCCCGACACCGACGTCGTGGTGAGCCTGGAGCACGTCCACCACGGGGTGTGCGTCACCGTGGACGACGCGGGCCTCGGCATGACCCGTGACGAACGCGACCGCGCCCAGCGGCTGGTGGCCGGTGACGCCCCCATCCTCCTCACCGACCTGGGTGATCCGCCGCGCATGGGCCTGGCCGCGATCGGCCGTCTCACCCGCCAGTTCGACCTGGGCGTCGATGTCTCGTCGGCCTCTCCCTACGGCGGGGTGCGCGCGGTGCTGCGGGTGGACAGCCACCTGCTGAGCCGCCTGGACCCGGCCGACCGGCCACCGGCCCCGAGCGCCCCGCGCACCACCCGCAGGTCCGGCCCCGCCGCGCCGGCCCCCACGCACGCCTACGGCACGCAGGACGCCGTACCGGACGCACCGAGGCACCACACGCCCACGGACGAGAACGGGAACGGAGACGGGGAGGGCGACGGGAACGGGAACGACGGGCTGCCGCAGCGCCGTCGCCGCCGGACCCGGCCCGCCCCGGCCGCCGTACCCGAAGCGTCCGCTCCGCCCGCGTCCTCGCGCCCGGCCCGGCGGCCGGAGGAGGCCGCGGCGGCGCTCGGCGCGCTCCAGTCCGGCACCGCGGCGGCGCGCTCCGGCGCCGAGGCCGCACCCGCGGCCGGCGCGCCGACGGCGACGGCCCACGACACCGACCACACCCACGACGAAGGGGGAGCGGCCCGATGACCAGCCGCAACACGGGCGACACGGCATGGGCGCTGGAGCCGATCCTCCAGGTACCGCACGTGGTGGCCGCCGTCATGCTGACCCGCGACGGGCTCGTGACGGGGTACACCGACGCGCTGTCGCAGCCGTCGGCGGAGCGGGTGGCCGCCATCAGCAGCACCGTGCAGGGGGCCTGCCGCACTGCGGCGGCGGCGTTCGCCGACCGGGACAAGGCCGAGGTGCGGCAGGTCGTCATCGAGTCCGACCACGGCTATGTGCTGATCGTGCCGACGGACCACGGCACCTGCGTCGCCGCGTACGGCGACGGCGAGGTGCGGCTTGACCTGCTGGCGCACCGGGTGCACTCGCAGGTGGCACGGCTGGGCGAGAAGGCCATGGCGGCCGCGCCCCGAGGAGCCGACGACAACGCCCCCGCATGACCGCTCGTCCGGCCGGCCGTCCCCTCGTTCCCGCGTATCTGTCGACCGGCGGGGTGGCCCGCCCCAGCCGTCCGCATCTGGAGCGGCTGTCGGTGCTCGCCCGCACCGAGGAGCGCGTGCCGCCCGGACTGCCCGCCGCCGAACTCGCCCTGCTGGACGCCCTGGAGGGCGGCTCCCTGGCGGTGGTGGAGGCGGCGGCGCTGCTCGGCCTGCCGGTCTCCGCGCTGTGTGTGCTGGCGGCCGGGCTCGCCGACCGGGAGCTGATCCACACCCGCGCGCCGATCCCGCCCGCCGACCGCTTCGACCCCGACCTGCTGAAGAGAGTGGCCGATGGCCTCCGCGCCCTCAAGCACGCCTAGCGCCCGTCGCACCCCCCGCGCCACCGGCGCGATCCACCAGCCCGACACCGCCCGTGACCTGGTGAAGATCCTGGTCGCGGGGCCGTTCGGGGTGGGCAAGACGACCCTGATCGACTCGGTGTCCGAGATCCGGCCGCTGCACACCGAGGAGCACCTCAGCGAGGCGTCCGCGCGGGTGGACGACCTGGACGGGGTACGGGACAAGGCCACGACGACCGTCGCCATCGACTTCGGCCGGCTCAGCCTGCCCGGCGGGGTGGTCCTCTACCTGTTCGGCACTCCGGGGCAGGAGCGGTTCCGGTCGCTGTGGGACGACATCGCCTACGGGGCGCTCGGCGCCCTCGTCCTGGTGGACAGCCGCCGGCTCGACGCCTCGTTCGACGTGCTGGGCCTGGTGGAGGACAGCGGACTGCCGTACGCGGTCGCCTTCAACGCCTTCCCGGACTCGCCCACGCACCACGGCGAGGAGCGGCTGCGGCGGGCCCTGGACCTGGAGCCGTCCACACCGCTGGTGACCTGCGACGCGCGCGACGCCAACTCCTCCATCGACGCGCTGCTCGCGCTCGTCGACCATCTGATCACCCGCGACCCGGCGGAGGCCCGGTGACCACCTATCCCCCGGACCGGCACGACTTCTCCCGCTCGGCTCCCGTCCGGCTGTGGGAGGACGGCTTCGCGTCGGACCCGCACCGCTACTACGCCGCCCTCAGCGCCCAAGGGCCCATCGGCTGGGCCGAGTTGGCGCCAGGTGTGCCGGCGTACCTGGTCACCGACCGGCAGGCCGCGCTGGACGTGCTGCACGACGAGGAGACGTTCTCGCACGACCCGCGCGCCTGGGAGGGGACCGTCCCCGCGGACTCCCCCGTGCTCGGCATGATGCGGTGGCGGCCCAACGCCCTGTTCGCCGACGGCGCCGCCCACGTCCGCTACCGCACCACCCTCATCGACGTGTTCGACCTGGTGGAGCCGCACGACCTGCGGGCCCGGGTGCACCGCGCGGTACGGCTGCTGGTGGACCGGATCGGACCGCACGGCGGGGCGGACCTCGTCGCCGACTTCTCGCGGCCCCTGATGGCGCTGGTCTTCAACGACCTGTTCGGGCTGCCGGACAGTGCCGGCGACCGGCTGGAGGCGGGCCTCGGCAAGATGATGGAGGGCGGCGCGCAGGCCGCCGAGGGCGAGGCCGAGTACGGCCGGTACGTCCTGGAGCTGATCGCGGCCAAGGCCGAGCGGCCCGGCGACGACCTGCCCAGCCGGCTCCTCGGCCACCCCGCCGGGCTCACCGGCGAGGAGGTCACCTGGCAGGTGTTCCTCACCCTCGGCGCCGGTTACGAGCCGACCGCGAACCTGCTGTCCAACACCCTGTCGCGGATCCTGGGCAACCCGCTCTACTACTCCACCCTCACCAGCGGCGCCCGCCCCGTCATGGACGCGGTCGTCGAGGTCCTGCACCACGAGACACCGCTGTCCAACTACGGCATCTACTACGCCCGCAGGCCCGTCTCCTTCCACGGGGTGTGGCTGCGGGACGCCGTGCCCGTGGTGGTGTCGTACGGGGCACTCGGCGTCCGCGCCGAGCGGGAGGTGACGGCCGGCCGGCTTCCGAACGACGCCTCGCACCTGTCGTGGGGCGCCGGATCGCACGCCTGCCCGGTGAAGCAGCACACGCTGCTGATCGTCACCGAGGCGATCGAACGGCTCACCCAGTGGCTGCCCGACCTCGACCCGGTGCTGCCCCGCGAGCGGCTCACCTGGCGGCCGGGTCCCTTCCACCGCTCCCTGACCGCACTGCCCGTCCGTTTCAGCCCCCGTGCCGCCGACCGGCCACACCGATCAGGAGTTCCCTCGTGACCACGACCGACCGCATCGTCCTCGACCCGTTCGGCTCCGACCTGCACGCCGAGAGCGCCCGGCTGCGCGCGCTCGGCCCGATCGTGCCCATCGAGCTGCCCGGCGGCATCCCCGCCTGGGCGCCCACCGGGTACGACACCCTCAAGGAGCTGATCCTCGACCCGCAGGTCAGCAAGGACCCGCGCAAACACTGGCGGCTGTGGCCGGAACTCGGCACACACCCCACCTGGGGCTGGATCCTCGGCTGGGTCGGCGTGGTCAACATGCTCTCCACGTACGGCACCGACCACGCCCGGCTGCGGCGGCTGGTCGCGCCGAGCTTCACGGCCCGGCGCACCGAGTCGCTGCGGCAGCGGGTGGAGACGATCACGGCGGAGCTGCTGGACGGCCTCGACCGGGGCGGGGACACGGCCGATCTGAAGGCCGCGTTCGCCCACCCCCTGCCGATGCGGATCATCTGCGAACTCTTCGGCGTGCCCGAGGACATGCGGGAGGACCACGTCCAGCTGGTCGCCTCGATCATGGACACCACCGACCCCACCCCGGAGCACGCCGAGCGCGTCCAGGAACGGATCGGCTCGGTCCTCGGCGGGCTCATCGCGTACAAGAGCGAGCACCCCGGCGACGACATGACGACCGAACTGATCCGGGTGCGCGACGAGGAGGGCGACCGGCTCAGCGGCGAGGAGCTGCTGTACACGCTGCTGCTGGTCATCGGGGCCGGGTTCGAGACCACCGTGAACCTCATCGGGAACGCCGTGGTGGCGCTGCTGCGCGCGCCCGAGCAGCTGGCGGCCGTACGGCGCGGGGACCTCGGCTGGGACGCGGTGGTCGACGAGACGCTGCGGCTGCATCCGTCGATCGCCACGCTGCCGCTGCGGTTCGCCGTCAGCGACCTGAAGGTGGGCGACGTGACGATCCCGGCCGGCGACGCCATCGTCACGACGTACGCGGCGGCGGGCGTGGACCCGGCGCACTACGGCCCCGACGCGGAGGTCTTCGACGCGGCGCGCCGGGCGGACGACCACCTGGCCTTCGGGATCGGCGTCCACCGGTGCATCGGTGCTCCGCTGGGCCGGATGGAGGCGCTCACCGCGCTGCCCGCGCTGTTCGACCGGTTCCCGCAGCTGCGGCTGGACACGGGCGCCGGGGAGCTGGAGCAGGTGCCGTCGTTCATCGCGAGCGGCTGGCAGACGATCCCGGTCCGGCTGCGCGGCTGACGGCGACCGGGGCACGGTCGCGGCGGCACGGACGGCATCGCGGGGGTGCGACCGGTCCCCCGTTCCGGTCGAACCCCCGCGGCTCCTCGAATCTACGTGCCGGGCGCACCGGCTGTGAATCGTGCCGGTGCCCGCTCGCGGGCTCCGAGGACTCACCTGTGCACAGGTG
>NZ_MUBA01000195.1 GCF_002154575.1 Streptomyces bobili | reverse complement strand
GGCCGAGGGCTTGGCGTCCGCGGAGGCCGAAGCGGACGGCTTCGCCCCCGTCGCCTTCGCCGTCGGGTGCGGGCCCTTGTCGGCCTCCACCGTCAGGGCGACGACCACGACGATCGCGCCGGCCGTCAGACCGGTGACCCAGGCCCACGAGGGAAGCCGTCGGGCAGCCACGGGCACGCATCTCCTCAGTCTCAAGCCCCCGACACCGGGAGCCCGATCATCGTACTGTGACGCCCTCGGGCTCCCCGCCCTCAGCCTGCCCTCAGTCCAGGACCGGCAGCAGCTCCGGGAGGTGGCCGTCGGACGCCTTCGCGGCCCGCTGCCGCTCCTCGGACACCTCGCCGTACAGCGTCGTGCGCGGCCTCGCGGGGCGGCCGGCCGCCTCGGCGACCTCGATCAGGTCCTTGACCGACTTGTAGGAGCCGTAGGAGGAACCCGCCATGCGGGAGATCGTCTCCTCCATCAGGGTGCCGCCCAGGTCGTTGGCGCCGGAGCGGAGCATCTCGGCCGCACCCTCGGAGCCCAGCTTCACCCAGCTCGTCTGGATGTTGGGGATGTACGGGTGGAGGAGGAGACGGGCCATCGCCGTGACCGCGCGGTTGTCCCGCATGGTCGGGCCGGGCCGCGCGATGCCCGCCAGGTACACGGGCGCGTTGGTGTGGATGAAGGGGAGTGTCACGAACTCCGTGAACCCGCCGGTCCGCTGCTGGATGCCGGCGAGGGTCCGCAGGTGGCCGAGCCAGTGCCGCGGCTGGTCGACATGGCCGTACATCATCGTCGACGAGGAGCGCAGGCCCAGTTCGTGGGCGGTCGTGACGACCTCGATCCAGGTCGCCGTCGGCAGCTTGCCCTTGGTGAGGACCCAGCGGACCTCGTCGTCGAGGATCTCCGCCGCCGTGCCGGGGATCGAGCCGAGCCCGGCCTCCTTCGCGGCGGTGAGCCACTCGCGGATGGACATCCCGGTGCGGGTGGCGCCGTTGACGACCTCCATCGGCGAGAAGGCGTGCACATGCATGCCGGGCACCCGCTCCTTCACCGCCTTCGCGATGTCGAAGTACGCCGTGCCGGGCAGGTCCGGGTGGATGCCGCCCTGCATGCAGACCTCCACCGCGCCCAACTCCCATGCCTGCTGGGCCCGGTCGGCCACCTGGTCGAGGGAGAGCGTGTAGGCGTCGGCGTCGGTGCGGCGCTGCGCGAAGGCGCAGAAACGGCAGCCGGTGTAGCAGACGTTGGTGAAGTTGATGTTCCGCGTGACGATGTAGGTGACGTCGTCGCCGACCGCCGACCTGCGGACGTCGTCGGCGATACGGCAGAGCGCGTCGAGCGCCGGCCCGTCGGCGTGCAGCAGCGCCAGCGCCTCCGCGTCGGTCAGCTTCGTCGGGTCGTCGGCGGCCGTCGCCAGCGCCTGCCGTACGTCGGTGTCGATGCGCTCCGGGACCATGCCGGGGGCGGCGGCCTCCCGCAGGGCGCCCCAGTCGCCGTACACCTCGTCGAAGTCGTCACGGCGGTCGGACGTACGGCCGTCGGTGTCGATGGTCCGGTGCAGATCCGTACGGCCGGTGGCCTCGAAGGCCTCCTCGGGTTCCTGCCACGGGCGGCCCTCGACGACCGCGTCCGGCAGAGCCAGGCCCGTCTCCGGGTCGGCGAGCGCGCGCACGTGCGGCAGCAGGCGCGGGTCCAGCCAGGGCTCGCCGCGGGTGACGAACTCCGGGTACACGCACAGCCGTTCGCGCATCTCGAAACCGGCCGCCGCTGACCGCTCGGCCAGGTCGTCGATCTGCGGCCAGGGGCGTTCGGGGTTGACGTGGTCGATGGTGAGGGGGGACACCCCGCCCCAGTCGTCGATCCCGGCGCCGATCAGCCGCTCGTACTCGCTGTCGACCAGGTTGGGCGGGGCCTGGAGGCAGCCGCTCGGGCCCATGATGTGGCGGGCGACGGCCACCGTCGCGACCAGCTCGTCGAGTTCGGCGTCGGGCATGCCGCGCATCGCCGTGTCCGGCTTGGCGCGGAAGTTCTGGATGATCAGTTCCTGGACGCCGTGGTAGGCGCGGGAGACCTTGCGCAGCGCGAACAGCGACTCCGCGCGCTCCTCGTACGTCTCTCCGATGCCGATCAGGATCCCCGAGGTGAAGGGGACCGACGAGCGGCCCGCGTCCTCCAGGACGCGCAGCCGTACGGCGGGTTCCTTGTCGGGGGAGCCGAAGTGCGGGCCGCCGGGCTCGGACCACAGGCGGGTCGCGGTCGTCTCCAGCATCATGCCCATCGACGGGGCGACCGGCTTGAGCCGCTGGAAGTCCGTCCAGGTCATCACACCGGGATTGAGGTGCGGCAGCAGGCCCGTCTCCTCCAGGATGCGGATGGAGATGGCGCGGACGTAGGCGATGGTGTCGTCGTAGCCGTGCGCGTCGAGCCACTCGCGCGCCTCCGGCCAGCGGTCCTCGGGCTTGTCGCCCAGGGTGATCAGCGCTTCCTTGCAGCCAAGGGCCGCGCCCTTGCGGGCGATGTCGAGCACCTCGTCCGGCGACATGAACATCCCGTGCCCGGCGCGCCGCAGCTTGCCGGGGACGGTGACGAACGTGCAGTAGTGGCACTTGTCCCGGCACAGCCGGGTCAGCGGGATGAAGACGCTCTTCGAGTAGGTGATGACGCCGGGGCGGCCTGCCGCCTCCAGGCCCGCGTCCCGCACCCGGGCGGCGGACGCTGCCAGGTCGACGAGGTGTTCACCCCGGGCCTGGAGGAGGACCGCCGCCTCGGCGACGTCGAGGGCGACGCCGTCCCGGGCACGTTTGAGGGCGCGACGCAGCGAGTTCTCGGTGGGGCCGGTTCCGGAGATCGCGGAAGTCGTCATGCTTTGAGCATACGTTCGCGCTGATCAGGACCGGCGGGGACGCCCGATTCGTCCCTCGGGGCCTGCGTTACACCGTGTCACTGGTGGAGGGGCGTCCGTCCGGGGTCACCGGTTGTCCGGCGCCGCGTCGGACAGGTAGGGGGCGTACTCGTCGAGCGCCTTGAGCACGTCCGCCTCCCCCGCAGGCGGCAACTGCACCACGACCTCCTCGATGCCCAGTTCGGCGTAGTGGGCGAGCTTGCCGGGCGACGGGTGGACGGCGTACGGCACGATCTGGAGCGCCGCCGGGTCCCGCCCCGCGTCCGCCCACGCCGTACGCAGCACGGGCAGCGACTCCGACAGGCCGCGCCCGCCGATCGGCAGCCAGCCGTCGGCGTACTCACAGATGTGCGCGAACAGCTTCGGCCCCGCGGCACCCCCGACGAGGGTGCGGGGGCCGGTGACCGGGCCGCGCGGCTTCTGCACGGGCTTGGGGTGCGCGTCGCTGGCCCGCACACTGCCGAACTCGCCCTCGTACGCGGTGGGTTCCTCACTCCACAGCGCCCGCATCAACGCCATCCGGTCCCGGACCAGATCCCGGCGGGTACGCCACTGCACGCCGTGGTCGGCGGCTTCCTCCACGTTCCAGCCGAAGCCGACGCCGAGGGTGAGGCGTCCGCCGGAGAGGTGGTCCACGGTCGCGATCTGCTTGGCCAGGTCGATCGGGTCGTGCTGGGCGACGAGGGTGATACCGGTACCGAGGCCGAGCCCCTCCGTCACGGCCGCCGCCTGCCCGAGGGCGACGAAGGGGTCGAGGGTACGGCCGTACTCGCGGGGCAGGTCGCCGCCGGCGGGGTACGGGGAGGTGCGCTCGACGGGGATGTGCGTGTGCTCGGGGAGGTAGAGCCCGGCGAAGCCGCGCCGCTCCAGCTCGCGGGCGAGGCGGGTGGGCGTGATCGTCTCGTCGGTGAGGAAGATCGTGACGGCGATGCGCATGGGGGGCGGCCTTTCGACGCGGGCGGCTCGGACTGGGCGGC
>NZ_MUBA01000194.1 GCF_002154575.1 Streptomyces bobili | reverse complement strand
GGCGTCCGCCAGCCGGCGCAGCTTCGCCGCGACGGCCTTGGCGTGCGCGTCGTCCTCCATTGCCCCGCCGGTGAGGACGACGGCCGCGGCCCGCTGCCGCTGGAGCAGGGTGAGGTAGGTCAGCTCGCGCTCGGGCGAGCCCCCGGTGTTGCAGACCACGGCCAGCCGCTCACCCCCGGCGCGTCCGCCGGGCCCGCCGATCTCGGCCTGGATCGCGCTCGCCATGATCCCGAAGAAGGGGTCGGCGATGTCGTTGACCAGGATGCCCACCAGGTCGGAGGTGGCCGCGGCCAGGGCGCTGGCGGGACCGTTGAGCACGTAGTCCAGTTCGTCCACGGCCCGCAGCACCCGTTCGCGGGTCGACGCGGCCACGGGGTAGTTCCCGTTCAGTACGCGCGACACCGTCGCGGGCGAGACCTGCGCGCGGGCCGCCACGTCCGCCAGGGTCACCGTCATCTCGTCGTCCTCCGGTCACGCATCTCGTCGTACGTCGTCGTACGCCCTGGTAGACAGCAGGTTCACCTGCCTGGTTCCGGGCGTGTCGAGCAGACCTTACGGCCCCGCACCCGAGTTGTTCGCCCCCTCGAACAACTCGGGATGGACACGGTCTTGTCCGGACCACCGGTCAGAGGCTAGCTTCTCCCTATATAGAAAGCGCTTGCTGTGACGCTGATCAGTGCCAAGGCGTACGCGGCGCGCACAACCGCGTAGGAATCGCGCGCGACACCGCGGCAACACCCGCGTACGACGCCGCGTACAACGCCTAAGAGGGCTCCAAGAAGGGACCGACGTGACACGCAAGACGGTGCGTATCGCCATGAACGGCGTGACGGGGCGCATGGGTTACCGCCAGCATCTGGTGCGCTCCATCCTGGCCCTGCGTGAACAGGGCGGCCTCGACCTCGGCGACGGCACCGTGCTGTGGCCGGAGCCGATCCTGGTCGGCCGCCGGGAACACGTACTGAACGCGCTTGCTGAAAAGCATGGCCTGGAGCACGTCTCGACGGACCTGGACGCGGTCCTCGCCGACCCCACGGTCGACATCTATTTCGACGCCCAAGTCACCTCCGCCCGCGAGGAGGCCATCAGAAAGGCGATCGCGGCCGGCAAGCACATCTATACCGAGAAGCCGACCGCCACCGGACTCGACGGCGCCCTGGAGCTGGCCCGGCTCGCCGACGCGAAGGGCATCAAGCACGGCGTCGTCCAGGACAAGCTGTTCCTGCCGGGCCTGCTGAAGCTCAAGCGCCTCATCGACGGCGGCTTCTTCGGCCGGATCCTCTCCGTCCGCGGCGAGTTCGGCTACTGGGTCTTCGAGGGGGACTGGCAGGCCGCCCAGCGCCCGTCGTGGAACTACCGCGCCGAGGACGGCGGCGGCATCGTCGTCGACATGTTCCCGCACTGGGAGTACGTCCTGCACGAGCTGTTCGGCCGGGTGAAGACGGTCCAGGCCATCGCCACCACCCACGTCCCGCAGCGCTGGGACGAGAACGGCAAGCCCTACGACGCGACGGCCGACGACTCCGCGTACGGCATCTTCGAACTCGACGGCGGTGCCATCGCCCAGATCAACTCCTCCTGGACGGTCCGCGTCAACCGCGACGAACTGGTGGAGTTCCAGGTCGACGGTACCGAGGGCTCGGCCGTGGCCGGCCTGCGCAACTGCCGTGTCCAGCACCGCTCCGCCACCCCCAAGCCGGTCTGGAACCCGGACATCCCCGCCACCGAGGTCTTCCGCGACCAGTGGCAGGAGGTCCCCGACAACGGTGACTTCGACAACGGTTTCAAGGCCCAGTGGGAACTGTTCCTCAGGCACGTCTACGCCGACGCCCCCTACCACTGGAACCTGCTGGCCGGCGCCCGCGGCGTCCAGCTCGCCGAGCTGGGCCTGAAGTCCTCCGCGGAGGGCCGCCGCCTCGACGTCCCGGAGATCGCGCTGTGACCATCCGACTCCCGGACTCCAAGGGAACGCTGCGGACCTACGACCCCCGCACGGAACCCCTCACCGCCACCACCGGAACCGCTTTCACCTCCCGTACGGTCTTCTCCGCGGCGCATGTCGTCGCGGACCCGTACGCCGACGTGTCGCCCGACTCGCCGGCCGCCGTCGACTGGGACGCCACCCTCGCCTTCCGCCGCCACCTGTGGTCCCACGGGCTCGGCGTCGCCGAGGCGATGGACACCGCGCAGCGCGGCATGGGCCTGGACTGGGCGGGCGCGGCCGAGCTGATCCGCAGGTCGGCGGCCGAGGCCAAGGCGGTGGGCGGCCTGATCGCCTGCGGTGTCGGCACCGACCAGCTCACCGGCCCGGCGTCCCTCGCCGAGGTCCGGGCGGCCTACGAGGAGCAGCTCGCCCTCGTCGAGGCCTCCGGCGCCCAGGCCATCCTGATGGCGTCCCGTGCCCTGGCCGCGGCGGCGACGGGCCCCGAGGACTACCTCGACATCTACGGCCACCTCCTGCGCCAGTCCGCCGAGCCGGTGATCCTGCACTGGCTGGGCCCGATGTTCGACCCGGCGCTGGAGGGCTACTGGGGCTCCCCGGACCTGGACGCGGCGACGGAGGTGTTCCTCCGGGTCATCGCCGCCCACCCGGACAAGATCGACGGCATCAAGGTCTCCCTGCTGGACGCTCAGCGGGAGGTCGACCTGCGCCGCCGCCTCCCGGACGGCGTGCGCTGCTACACGGGCGACGACTTCAACTACCCCGAGCTGATCGCGGGTGACGAGAAGGGCTTCAGCCACGCCCTGCTCGGCATCTTCGACCCGCTGGGCCCGCTGGCGGCGGAAGCGGTCCGCGTCCTGGACACGGGCGACGTCACCGGTTTCCGGCAGTTGCTGGACCCCACGGTCGAGCTCTCCCGGCACCTGTTCCAGACCCCGACCCGCTTCTACAAGACGGGCGTGGTCCTCCTGGCCTGGCTGGCCGGCCACCAGTCGCACTTCACGATGGTCGGTGGCTTTCAGTCGGCCCGCTCCCTCCCGCATCTGGCCCGCGCCTACGAACTCGCCGACGGCTTGGGCCTGTTCCCCGACCCGAAGCTGGCCGAGGAACGGATGAGGAACCTGCTCGCCCTGTACGGAGTGAACCAGTGACCGGTCTCGAGCGTTTCAGCATCAACCAGATGACGGTCAAGCAGCTGTCGATGCCCGAACTCGTCACGGCCTGCTACGACCTGGGCATCACCAACGTCGGCCTCTGGCGCGACCCGGTCCAGACGTACGGCGTCGAGGAGACGGCGAAGCTGGTCCGTGACGCGGGCCTGACGGTGACGACGTTGTGCCGCGGCGGCTTCTTCACCGCCGTCGACCCGGACGAGCGCAAGGCCGCCCTGGCCGACAACCGCCGGGCGATCGACGAGGCGGCGACCCTGGGCACGGAGGTCCTGGTCCTCGTGTCCGGCGGCCTCCCGCCGGGCTCGAAGGATCTGCACGGAGCCCGCGAACGCATCGCGGACGCGCTCACGGAACTCGGCCCCTACGCCGAGGACCACGGGGTGAAGCTGGCCATCGAGCCCCTGCACCCGATGTACGCCTCCGACCGTTGCGTGGTCTCGACCCTCACCCAGGCCCTGGACCTCGCGGAACGCTTCCCCGCCCACCAGGTGGGCGTCACCGTCGACACGTACCACATCTGGTGGGACGACCAGGCCCCCGCCCAGATCGCCCGAGCGGGCGCGTCCGGCCGCATCCACACCTTCCAACTGGCCGATTGGACCACCCCGTTGCCCGAGGGGGTCCTGAACGGCCGGGGCCAGATCGGCGACGGCGCGATCGACATGCGCGAGTGGCTCGGGTACGTGGAGGCGGCCGGGTACACCGGCGCCATCGAGGTGGAGCTGTTCAACGACGCCCTGTGGGCCCTGGACGGCAGGGAGGTACTCGCCGAAACCGCCCAACGCTTCGTGTCCCACACCGCGGCCTGACAGCCCAGTGGCCTGCCCGCTTCCGAAGCGAAGGGGCAGGCCACGGTCGTAGGATCGGGCGCGACACCCCGACGAACGGATGCCGACGCCCATGTACGTCAGCCGGATCATCGTGAAGGACATCAAGTCCTTCCACGGCCCCCGCGAGGTCGATCTCGCCCTGACCCGCCCCGACGGCAGTCACGCCGGGTGGACAGTGCTAGCCGGTCGCAACGGCTCGGGCAAGACGACGTTGCTGCGGGCCATGGCGCTGGCGCTCAGTGGCCCCGCGGTGGCACGTGGCTTGGTGCCGGGCTTCGAGAACTGGGTGACGGAGCACAGCACGGCGGGGCAGGTCGAGGTCGAGATCATCAGGGACGCGAACCATGACCGGTTCTCGCAGGGCCGTCCACCTGCCGGCGCGGTCCGGGCCGGGCTCCGCTGGACCACGCCCCGCGACGGATCGGCCGGGAAGGTTCCCGTCCGCAGAGGTGTCCTGTCCGGCCTGCACGAGATCACGTACACCAAGGCTCAGACCACCGCCGCCCGTCGTGGCCCCTGGGCGGACAATCCGGCGGGCTGGTTCTCCGCTGCCTACGGTCCGTTCCGGCGGATGGCTGGTGGTTCCGGCGAGGTGCAGCGGCTGATGCTGACGTCCGGGCCCGTGGCCAGGCATGCGAGCCTCTTCCACGAGGACGCCTCGCTCGCCGAAGGGGTCGCCTGGCTGATCGAGCAGCATCTGCGCGCGCTGGAAGGGCGACTGGGCGCCGCCGGGTTGAAGAGGTTCGCCCTTGCCCTTCTCGGAGACGGACTGCTGCCGGACGGGTACCGGATCGTCGACGTCGACTCCGACGGCCTGTGGGTCGAGCGGCACGGCAGCCGTTTCCCGCTGCGGGAGATGAGCGACGGATTCCGTACCGTTGCCGCTCTTGTCGTCGACCTCCTCAAGCAGTTGCACGACGCGTTCGGCGCCGACCTGTGGGAGTCCAACCTCCTGGAGGCCAGAGACGGTCTGATGACACTGATGACGCCCGGTGTCGTCATCATCGACGAAATCGACGCCCATCTGCACGTCTCCTGGCAGCGCCGGATCGGCCCCTGGCTGACCGCCCACTTCCCCCGCATCCAGTTCATCGTCACCACGCACAGCCCCTACATCTGCCAGGCCGCGGATCCCGGCGGCCTGATCCGGCTGCCCGGCGTGGACGAGGCGCGGCCGCCCGAGGTCATCGATCAGGACCTTTACGACCGCGTGGTGTACGGCAGCGGCGACGACGCCGTTCTCTCCGAACTGTTCGGTCTCGACACGCCCTATTCGGAGCGGGCCGAGCAGGTGAGGGCCGAGTTCGTGGAGCTGGAGGCGGAGATCTACGACGGGGCCTCGTCACGGGAGTCGCTTGCCCGCTACCGGGAACTGAAGGAGCTGCTCGCCAGCTCGCCGTCGGCCCGTGTGGACGAGATGAGTGCGCACCTCCACCGAATCGCGGAGGAGATCACCGGGGGTCCGAAGGACGAAGAGGAGTGATCCGGCTTCGGCGTGCGCTCCTGTCGTCGGTCACGACGGGGCTGCTGAAGGACTACACCGACGACATCCGGCGGCAGGACACGGAGAAGGAACGCAAGGACAGGGCGAAGGAACTCTGGGCGAATCGCCGGCAGGTCCGTCCCGCACTCCTTGGGGGGCTTGCGGAGATGGCACCCGGCCACGAGCGCTGTATGTACTGCGGTGACAGCCAGGGCAGCGACATCGACCACTTCGAGCCGAAGAGCCTCGCTCCGCTGCGTACCTTCGACTGGCTCAACCATCTGCTCGCCTGCTCGTTCTGCAACAGCAACCAGAAGCGGAACCTCTTTCCCGTCGCGGACGACGGCAGCCCCCTGCTCGTCGACCCGACAGCCGAGGACCCCTTGGACCACCTACGGCTCGTGCTCCCACTCGGAACGTACCAAGGCCTGACCGACCGGGGACGGGCCTGTATCGAGGTGTTCGGTCTCAACGCAAGAGCGGTCCTGGTCAAGGGACGCAGGGACGCCTACGTGACGGCCTGGAACGCCATCGAGCTGTGGCGCATAGCCATGGACAAGGGGCAACGTGACAAGGCGAAGGATATCGTCCGGGTCTCCTGGAACCGCCCCCTTGTCGATGTACTGGTCGCCATGTTCCACCAGTCCGGCCATCCGGCGGCCGATGCCCTGTTCGCGGGGGAGGAGGAGGTCCTCGACCACCTCCGCGATTCCGAACTGCGGTCCGCGTTCCTGCACTTCCGGGGCCTCAGCTACTGACACGCCCGTCCCGCGCCGCGATCATCGAACGGAAGATCCGTTCCGGTGAGTACCCGCCGGGGACGCGGCTGCCGGGCGAACTGACCATGACGCACGAGCACAAAGTCGGTCCTGGCACGGTCCGCCGTGCTCTGGACATACTTCGGGACAGGGGGCTCGTGGTGACCGTGCGCGCCCGAGGGTCGTTCGTCTACGACCCCCTGCCGCCCGCCCCCGAGATGTGACGAAGGGGCCGCCCTCCGCAGGATGTGAGCGGACGGGCGGCCCCGGTGGTGCCTGGCGTGGATGTCGGGTCAGTCGGGCAGGCGGTCCATCAGCCACGTACAGAGTTCCGCGGTGATCGCCGTGTGCGCGGTGGTCGTGGGCGAGCAGAAGTACTCGTCCAGCTCACTCTCGTCCGAGCCGAGTTCACCGATCGGCGTGTACAGATCCTCCTGCGTCTCGACGTCGCGGATGGCCACCGCGCTCACCGACGCGACGAAGCAGACCTCCTCGTGCCGCAGATCCACCGTGCCGCCGAGCTTCCGCATCGCGTCGGCGAGGATCTTGTACGTGTGCAGCGTGCCGCCCGGAGCGCCGTCGACCTCCGGGAAGCCGCTGGTCGTGACGGTCTCTTCGGCCTTGGGGAACCGCCGGTTCAGGTAGGCGGCCGTGACGTCGTCGCCCTGCGCCTGGGTGTAGAAGGTGGTGCCGGGGTAGATCCGGTCGATCCGCAGCGCGACCTCGCCGGGCAGCACCTCGGGCAGGCCGACACCGTCGGCGCGGCCGTTGGCGACGGCGATCTTGAGGGGCCTCATCGGCCAGCCGCCGAGCCGGTTCAGGGCGTCCAGGAACTCGATGCGCTCCGGGGCGACCCCGATCTTCTTGGTGTCCTTGTCGTAGTGCCGCCACAGCATCTGGCGCGCGGCCGGGCTGTCCATCTGCTTGGCGAAGTCGTTCGCGAACGGGATGAAGTGCGAGAACGCCTGCACACCGACGGGGATGGAAGCGCCGCGGTGCGGGCTGTCGTAGGAGAAGTACAGCGCGGTCTGGTGGTCCATCCGCTTCCTCTCCATGTCGGCCAGCGCGTAGCGGGTGACGATGCCGCCCATGCTGAACCCGCCGACGACCAGTGGGGCGTTGCCCTGCCGGCGGCCGATGGCCTCCATGATGGCGGCTTCGGCCGCGCGCGCGTTGTCGAGGATGGACGCGCTGCGCTCCTCGAAGCCGAGGAGGATCACGTCCCTGCCGCGCCGGTGCAGCTCGCTGATGAACTTGTAACCGCCTTCCAGCCCCTGGTACGTCTTGTCCAGCTCGCTGCGGCCGAGGTTGAAGCCGTCGGCCATGATCACGGGCCGGACGACATCGCCGGTGGTGTTGCCATCGGCGGGGAAGACCCAGGCGAAGCCGTTCGGCAGCGGCCACTCGGCGTGGTCCGGTACCTCGACCGGTTCTGCGGGCGCGGTGGTCAGCGGGTCGGCGAGGGTGAACGTACCGACGTTGGGCTCGGTCGTTTCGGACATGGTCGTACTCCTCGGGAGGAGGGTGGGGGAGACCACGTCATCATGGTGGGCATTTCGGGCGGATCACAGCGCTGATCTGCTGCTTCATCACAACAGGTGGATTCCTCGGTGCGTATGTTTGATGCGTCTGGCATGTGCCGCTGACCAGAATTCTTCGCTTGTCTGTTCCGCCATCCGTTCGGCTTCGGGATTTCCCCGACCGCCGTGCAACCGTTCCGGCCTCACCCGGGTCATACAGGGTGTCAGGACTTCTGGAGGGGGATCCGGGGGGATCGCGGGTCGTTCTGACGGCGGAGGGGGCAAGCAAGAGGGGCCCGGTCGACGGACCGGGCCCCTCGAAGCCTTCGTGGGGGTGACGAGGCCGTCAGAAGAACACCCCGCACCGCAGCAGCACATTCGCGTACGGCTGTGCCTCCCCGGTCCGCACCACCAGCCGCGCCCCCGCCGACAGGGTCTTCAGCTCCTCGTGCGGGACCAGGGCCAGCCCGGGAAAGTGCCCGTCCAGCAGCCCGGCCGCCGCCGGGTTCGCCTCCCGTACCTCGCAGGCCGCCGTCGCTCCCTCCACGACCAGCTCGGCCAGCAGGCCCTCCAGGACCTCGGCGAACGACGGCACCCCCGCCCGGAAAGCGAGGTCCACGACTCGCGGACCGTCCGGTATCGGCATGCCCGCGTCACACACCAGCACTCCGTGCCCGTGCCCCAACTCGGCGATCGCGCCCGCGAGATGACGGTTGAGTATGCCGCCCTTCCTCACCGGGCCTCGACCTCCGCCGCCGTCGGGAACGACTCCTGCGCGCCCCGCCGGGTCACCGCCACCGCCCCCACCCGCGCCGCGTACGCCGCCGCCTCCGGGAGCGAGGAACCCGCGCCCAGCTTCCACGCCAGCGCCGCCGTGAAGGAGTCGCCGGCCCCGGTCGTGTCCACGGCCTCCACCTTCACTGCCGCGACCCGCTCCACACCTTCCGCCGACGCCACCAGCGCGCCCTGCGAACCCAGCGTCACCACCACCGACTTCGGCCCCTTGGCGAGCAGCACCCGCGCCCAGTCCTCGGGCCGGTCACCGACCGCCGCGCCACCTGCCGCGCCACCCGCCGCACCGCCCGCCTCCGCGCCGCCGAGGATCACCTTCGCCTCGTGCTCGTTGACGATCAGCGGATCGCAGGCCGCCAGCACCTCGGCCGGCAACAGGCGCGGCGGTGACGGGTTCAGCACGAAGCGGCTGCCCGGCGCCAGACTCCGTACGACCTCCACCACCGTCTCCAGCGGGATCTCCAGCTGCGCCGACACCACGCGGGAGGCGTGGAACAGCCCGGCGGCGGCACGCACGTCCTCCGGTGTCAGGCGGCCGTTCGCGCCCGGCGACACCACGATGCTGTTGTCGCCCGACGGGTCCACCGTGATCAGCGCGACCCCGGTCGGTGCCCCGCCCACCAGCACGCCCACGGTGTCGACCCCGGCCGCCCGCTGCGAGTCGAGCAGCAGCCGGCCGTACGCGTCGTCGCCGATCCGGGCCAACAGCGCCGTACGGGCGCCGAGGCGGGCGGCCGCGACCGCCTGGTTGGCGCCCTTGCCGCCCGGATGGACGGCGAGGTCCGAGCCGAGGACGGTCTCGCCCGCCGCCGGGCGCCGTTCGACACCGATCACCAGATCGGCGTTCGCCGACCCCACGACCAGAAGGTCGTAGTCGTACATGAGAACTCCCTGCGTACGTCGCACGACGGACGTCGCACGAGACGTGAGGCGGGCGGTCCCCCGACCGCCCGCCTGCTTGCCGTAACCGCTTGCCGTAAAGCTTGCTGCAACCGTCTGCCGTGACCGATCAGCGAAACTCAGCCCGTGAAGCCGGCCACGTTCTCCTCCGTGACCACCTTCACCGGCACCTTCACCGTCTCCGCGACCTTCTTGCCCTGGAACGCCTTGAGCGCGTTGTCCACGGCGATCCTGCCCAGTTCCGAGGGCTGCTGCGCCACGGACGCGTACAGCGTGCCGTTCGTGACCGCGGTCAGGCCGTCCGGGGTGCCGTCGAAGCCGACGACCTGCACGGACTTGCCGGCCTTGGAGCCGAGCGCCTTGATCGCGCCGAGCGCCATCTCGTCGTTGGCGGCGATGACACCCTGGACGTCCGGGTGCGCCTGGAGCAGGTTCGACATCACGTCAAGGCCCTTGGTGCGGTCGAAGTCGGCCGGCTGCTGCGCCAGCACCTGGATGCCGGGGAAGGCCTTGAGGCCCTTCGCGAAGCCCTCGGCGCGCTCACGGGCTGCCGAGGTGCCCGCCTGGCCCTGGAGGATCACGATCTTGCCGGTGCCGCCGAGCTTCTCGGCGACCGTCTTGGCCGCGAGTTCACCGCCGGCGACGTTGTCGGACGCCACCAGGGTGTTCGTGGTCGCCTTGTTGACGCCGCGGTCGACCGCGACGACCGGGATCTTGGCCTTGTCGGCAGCCCGTACGGCCGGACCGGCCGCGTCGGAGTCCACCGGGTTGACGATGATCGCGTCGTACCCGGAACTGGTGAAGTTCTGCAGCTGGTTGGCCTGCTGCGAGGCGTCGTTCTGCGCGTCGGTGACGGTCAGGTCCACGCCCAGCTTCTTCGCCTCGGCCTTCGCGCCCGACTGGATCTGCACGAAGAACGGGTTGTTGAGGGTGGACAGCGCCAGGCCGACCTTCGGGTTCGACGTCGAGGAGGAACCGCTGTGCAGGAAGGACGTCGCGCCGACCACCGCCACGGTGACGACCGCGGCGAGCCCGTACGTGACCGCTTGCCGGCCCTTGCCGCCACCGGTCCCGGCGGCCACCGGAGCCGCCCCGGCCTTGCGGCGCACGGTGTCCAGGAGCACGGCCAGCGCGATGACGACACCGATGACGACCTGCTGCCAGAACGCCGACACGGAGAGCAGGTTGAGGCCGTTGCGCAGCACCGCGAGGATCAGCGCGCCGATCAGGGTGCCGGACGCCTTACCCGTACCTCCCGCGAGGGAGGCGCCGCCGATGACGACGGCGGCGATGGCGTCCAGTTCGTAGCCGTCGGCGGCCTGCGGCTGCGCGGAGGACAGCCGGGAGGCGAGCACGATGCCCGCGGCGGCGGCGAACACACCGGACAGCGCGTAGATCGCGAGCTTCTGCTTCTTCACCCGCAGCCCGGACAGGCGTGCGGCCTCCTCGTTGCCGCCGATGGCGTACATCGAGCGGCCGATGTAGGTGCGGCCGAGGACGAACGCGGCGATCAGGCCCATGACGACCATGACGAGCACGGGCACCGGCAGCCACCCGCCGAGCGTGTCGCCGAGGTGCGAGACGGAGTCGGGGAAGGCGATCGGCGAACCCTCGGAGATCACCAGCGACAGACCGCGCGCCACCGACAGCATGGCGAGTGTCGCGATGAACGGCGGCAACTTGCCGTAAGCGATGAGGAAACCGTTCACCAGCCCGGCCGCGATACCGGTGGCGACGGCCAGGACGACCGCGAGGACGACCGGCACGCCGTGCGAGGTGGCGCTCCAGGCCAGGACGGTGGCCGACAGTGCCGCCACCGAGCCGACCGACAGGTCGATGCCCGCCGAGACGATCACGAAGGTCACGCCGAAGGCGAGGATGGCGGTCACGGCCGCCTGGACACCCACGTTGAGCAGGTTGTCCGTGGTCAGGAAGTCACCCGACAGCGCCGACATGGCGATGAGGAGGACGATGAGCGCGGTGAGCGCCCCGTTGTCGAGCAGCAGGCGGCGCACCGCCGCGGCGCCGCCACCGGCGCCCGTCGTGCTCTTGAGCGTGTCAGCGGCCACGGCCGGTCTCCACTTCGGAAGTAGTAGGGGTACTAGGGGTGGTAGAGCTGACGGGGGAGCTCACGGCGAGTGCCATGACCGCGTCCTGGGTGGCCTCGCGCGCGGCGAGTTCGCCGGCGATGCGGCCCTGGGCCATCACCAGCACCCGGTCGCTCATGCCGAGCACCTCGGGCAGATCGCTGGAGATCATCAGGACGGCGGCTCCGGCGGCCGTCAGCTCGTTGATCAGCTGGTAGATCTCGACCTTGGCGCCGACGTCGATACCGCGCGTCGGCTCGTCGAGGATCAGCACCTTGGTGTCCGCCAGCAGCCACTTGCCGATGACGACCTTCTGCTGGTTGCCGCCGGACAGCGTCCGCACCTGCTGGCCGAGCCCGGCCATGCGCACCCCGAGCTGCGCGGCGATGCGGCCCGCGGCCTCGTGCTGCCCCTTGAGGTCGACGAGCCCGGCACGGGTGGCCGAACGCAGCGTGACCAGGCCGAGGTTCTCCTCGACGGAGGCGTCCAGCACCAGCCCCTGGCCCTTGCGGTCCTCCGGCACGAGGCCGATCCCGGCAGCCATGGCCGCACTCACGTCATGGCGGCGCAGCCGCGCGCCCGCCACCCGCACGGCTCCCTGGTCGTACGGGTCCGCCCCGAACACGGCCCGTACGACCTCGGTACGACCCGCGCCGACCAGCCCCGCCACCCCGACGACCTCGCCGGCCCGCACCTCGAAACTGACGTCGTGGAAGACGCCGTCCCGCGTCAGCCCCTCGACGGACAGCAGGGCGGCGCCGGTGTCGGCGGGCTCGCGCGGATACTGCTGCTCGATGGAACGGCCCACCATCAGCCGTACGAGTTCGTCCTCGGGCGTGGACGCCGGGACCTGCCCGACGCTCCTGCCGTCCCGGATGACCGTGACCCGGTCGCCCAGGGCCGCGATCTCCTCCAGGTGATGGGTGATGAACACGATGCCCACGCCGTCCTCGCGCAGCCTGCGCACGATCGCGAAGAGCTTCTCGACCTCCTCGGAGGTGAGCACGGCGGTCGGCTCGTCCATGATCAGTACGCGTGCGTCCAGGCTCAGCGCCTTGGCGATCTCGACCATCTGGAGGCGTGCGATGCCCAGTTCGCGCACCAGCGCGCGGGGCGACACGGGGACGCCGACCCGCTCCAGCAGGACGGCGGCGTCGGCCTCCATCCGCTTGCGGTCGATCATCCCGAACCGGCGCGGCTGGCGTCCGAGGAAGATGTTCTCGGCGACCGTCAGGTCCGGTACGAGGTTGAACTCCTGGTAGATGGTCGCGATCCCGAGGCGCTCGGAGTGCTGCGCCCCGTGGATGCGCACCTCCTCGCCGCCGGCCAGGATCCGCCCGGCGTCGGGCGTGTAGGCGCCGGAGAGCATCTTGATGAGGGTGCTCTTGCCCGCGCCGTTCTCACCGAGCAGCACATGGACCTCGCCCCGCCGCAGGTCGAAGTCGACGCTGTCGAGCGCGACCACTCCGGGGAAGGTCTTGCGTATGCCTTCGATGCGCAGCAACTCGTCCGCGTTGCTCACGACTGGCTCCTGTTCCTAGCTGAGTTCTCGCCGCTCTGGCCGTCCGCGCCGGTCCGAGCGCTCTCGCCGCTCTCGCCGCAGGAGCGGCGCACGACGAGACGGGCGGGGAGGGTGACGGACCGCGGGGCCCGCCCCTCGATCCGGTCGACCAGCGCGCGTACGGCCGCGCGTCCCAGCTCGCCGGTCGGCTGGGCGATGGCGGTGATCGGGGGATCGGTGTGCACGAACCACGGGATGTCGTCGAACGCGGCGAGCGCGATGTCGTCGGGAACACGCAGCCCACGCGCGCGTACGGCGTCCAGCGCGCCGAGCGCCATCAGGTTGTCCGCGGCGAACACGACCTCGGGCGGCTCGGGCAGGTCGAGGAAGCCCTCGGTGACCCGCCGTCCGCTCTCGGCCTTGAAGTCCCCCTGCCCGATGTACGCGTCCGGCAGGTCGATGCCGCAGGCCCCGAGGGCCTCCCGGAAGGCCTCGACGCGCTCGCTGCCGGTGGTGGTGGCGGCCGGGCCCGCGATGATCGCGAGCCGGCGGTGCCCCAGCCGGTGCAGATGCGCCACCAGGTCACGCACGGCGGCCCGTCCGTCGGCCCGGACGACCGGCACGTCCACACCCGGGATCCACCGGTCGACGAACACCATCGGGGTCCCCGCGCGCGCGGCGTCCAGCATCAGCGGAGAACCGCCGTCGGTGGGCGATACGAGGAGCCCGTCGATACGGCGGTCCAGCAGGGTCCGTACGTGGTGGTCCTGGAGGTCGGGCCGCTCGTCGGCGTTGCCGATGATGACGCTGTAGCCGAGTGCGCGGGCCTCCTCCTCGACGGAGCGGGCCAGCTCGGTGAAGTAGGGGTTCATCACGTCGCTGATGACCAGGCCCAGGGTGCGGGTCTGATCGGTGCGCAGCGACCTGGCGACGGCGTTCGGGCGGTAGCCCAGCGCCTCGACGGCGGCCAGCACGCGCGTGCGCGCGTCCGCACTGACCGACGGATGGTCGTTCAGGACCCGCGACACCGTGGCGACGGAAACGCCCGCCTCGGCAGCGACGTCCTTGATGCTCGCCATCGCCGCTCCACCTCCTCGTGGAATCGATTACAAGGCTGTACCGAAAGGATTGGAATCGATTACACGGAGGTAAATCAAGACCCTCGCGAGGCCGAGACCGAACCGTGACGCGGCAGGCTCCCGCGTCCTCCGGTCGCAGGCCGGGCGCGGCAGGCACAGCCTGGAAGCACGCAGGGACGTCTGCGAGGCCCGTCCGCCCATCGGTGCGGCGGACCGGAGACGGAGGAGTCATGACGTCGGTGACCAGGAACGACGTTCCCGTGGTGCTCGAAGGTGACGGGGTCGAACTGCGTGTCGCGCCGATCGGCGGCGGCTTGTCCGTCGGCTATCTCACCCTCCCGCAGGGCACCGACATGGGCCCGGCGCTGAAGGGCCTGCCCGACGACTCGTGCCAGGCCCCGCACTGGGGTTACTTGTTCAAGGGCCGGCTGCGGATGCTCACGGCCGAGGGCGAGCGGGTCTACGAGGCGGGGCAGGCCTACTACTGGGCGCCCGGCCACGTACCGATGGCCCTGGAGGACTGCGAACTCGTCGAGTTCTCCCCCACCGAGGACTTCCAGAAGGTGATCGACCACGTGACCGCCCAGGCCGGATGAGCCGCCGGAAGCACGCTCTATGAGCTGAGGCCCTGAGCTGAGGGACACGCTGTCGGTGCCGGGAGGTACCGTCGGATCATGGAGCGACCGACGGCGGGCGGGGACCGGCAACTTGCCGTCCTGGAGGGCGTGCTGGAACGCATCACGTATGCGAACGAGGAAACCGGCTACACGGTCGCCCGTGTCGACACGGGCCGCGGCGCCGGCGACCTCCTGACGGTGGTCGGCGCGCTCCTCGGGGCCCAGGCCGGCGAGTCCCTGCGCATGGAGGGCCGCTGGGGCTCCCACCCGCAGTACGGCAAGCAGTTCGCCGTCGAGAACTACACGACACTTCTCCCCGCCACCATCCAGGGCATCCGCCGCTACCTCGGATCGGGGCTGGTCAAGGGCATCGGCCCGGTCTTCGCCGACCGCATCACCCAGCACTTCGGCATGGACACCCTGAAGATCATCGAGGAGGAGCCGAAGCGCCTGATCGAGGTGCCCGGCCTCGGCCCGAAACGCACCAGGAAGATCGCCGATGCCTGGGAGGAACAGAAGGCGATCAAGGAGGTCATGCTCTTCCTCCAGACCGTCGAGGTGTCGACGTCGATCGCGGTCCGCATCTACAAGAAGTACGGGGACGCCTCGATCGCGGTCGTGAAGAACCAGCCGTACCGCCTGGCGTCCGACGTCTGGGGCATCGGCTTCCTCACCGCCGACAAGATCGCCCAGTCCGTCGGCATCCCGCACGACAGCCCGGAGCGCGTCAAGGCGGGCCTCCAGTACGCGCTGTCCCAGTCCAGCGACCAGGGCCACTGCTACCTCCCCGAGGAGCGCCTGATCGCCGACGCGGTCAAGCTGCTGCAGGTCGACACCGGCCTCGTCATCGAGTGCCTCGCTGAACTCGCCGCGCCCCCGGAGGAGGGCGAGGACCCCGGCGTCGTACGGGAGAAGGTGCCGGGCCCGGACGGCGACGCGGAGCCCGTCACGGCCGTCTACCTCGTCCCCTTCCACCGGGCCGAACTCTCCCTCTCCGCCCAGCTGTTGCGCCTGCTGCGCACCGGCGAGGACCGGATGCCGGCCTTCCGTGACGTGGCCTGGGACAAGGCGCTGGCCTGGCTGCGGACCCGTACCGGCGCCGACCTCGCCCCCGAGCAGGAGGCCGCCGTCAAGCTGGCGTTGACCGAGAAGGTCGCCGTGCTGACCGGTGGCCCCGGCTGCGGCAAGTCCTTCACGGTCCGCTCGATCGTGGAACTGGCCCGCGCCAGGAAGGCCAAGGTGGTCCTCGCGGCCCCCACCGGCCGTGCCGCCAAGCGCCTCGCCGAACTGACCGGCGCCGAGGCCTCCACAGTCCACCGGCTCCTCGAACTCAAGCCCGGCGGCGACGCGGCGTACGACCGCGACCGCCCGCTCGACGCGGATCTGGTGGTCGTCGACGAGGCCTCGATGCTGGACCTGCTGCTCGCCAACAAGCTGGTGAAGGCGATCCCGCCGGGTGCCCATCTCCTCTTCGTCGGCGACGTGGACCAACTCCCCAGTGTCGGCGCGGGGGAGGTGCTGCGCGACATGCTCGCCGACGGCGGCCCGATCCCCGCCGTGCGCCTGGTGCGCGTGTTCCGCCAGGCCCAGCAGTCCGGCGTGGTGACCAACGCGCACCGGATCAACGCCGGGCAGCATCCGCTCACCGACGGCATGAAGGACTTCTTCCTGTTCGTCGAGGACGAGACGGAGGACGCGGGCCGGCTCACGGTGGATGTGGCCGCCCGTCGCATTCCGGCCAAGTTCGGCCTCGATCCCCGCCGGGACGTCCAGGTCCTCGCGCCCATGCACCGCGGCCCGGCCGGCGCCGGCGCCCTCAACGCGCTGCTCCAGCAGGCCATCACCCCCGGCCGTCCCGACGTACCCGAGAAGCGGTTCGGCGGCCGGGTCTTCCGCGTCGGCGACAAGGTCACCCAGATCCGCAACAACTACGACAAGGGGGCGAACGGCGTCTTCAACGGCACCGTGGGCGTGGTCACCTCACTCGATCCGGTCGACCAGCGCCTCACCGTGCTGACCGACGAGGACGAGGAGGTTCCGTACGAGTTCGATGAGCTGGACGAACTCGCCCACGCGTACGCGGTGACGATCCACCGTTCACAGGGGAGTGAATATCCCGCGGTGGTGATCCCCGTCACCACGGGAGCATGGATGATGCTCCAGCGGAACCTTTTGTATACGGCGGTCACCCGTGCCAAGAAGCTGGTCGTTCTCGTCGGCTCCCGCAAGGCCATCGGCCAGGCGGTACGCACGGTGTCGGCGGGCCGCCGTTGCACGGCACTCGACTTCCGGCTCGCCGGGCAGCGCAAAAAATGATCGATCAAATGAGTCATGAAGGTCACAGAGCACTTCCGCAACCGTGACGAAGGCGGCAGGATGAGCAAGTTGGCGGCACTGAGTGCCGTGGATAAGCCCAATGGCCGACCCCGAGTGCACTCTCCTGCGCCAAATGGGGGATGGTAGAGACAGTCAGGGCAACCTCGAAGAAGAGGCACAACGTCGGTGAGGGATGACGTGAGCGACAACTCTGTAGTACTGCGGTACGGCGACGGCGAGTACACCTACCCGGTGATCGACAGCACCGTCGGCGACAAGGGCTTCGACATCGGGAAGCTCCGCGCCCAGACCGGTCTCGTGACCCTGGACAGCGGTTACGGCAACACCGCCGCCTATAAATCCGCCATCACCTACCTCGACGGCGAACAGGGCATCCTCCGGTACCGCGGCTACCCGATCGAGCAGCTGGCCGAGCGGTCGACCTTCCTCGAGGTCGGCTACCTGCTGATCAACGGCGAGCTGCCCACCGTCGACGAGCTGAGCTCGTTCAAGAACGACATCACGCAGCACACCCTGCTGCACGAGGACGTCAAGAACTTCTACCGGGGCTTCCCGCGCGACGCCCACCCGATGGCGATGCTGTCGTCGGTCGTCTCGGCGCTCTCGACGTTCTACCAGGACAGCCACAATCCGTTCGACGAGAAGCAGCGCAACCTCTCGACGATCCGGCTGCTCGCCAAGCTCCCCACGATCGCGGCGTACGCGTACAAGAAGTCGATCGGTCACCCGTTCGTCTACCCGCGCAACGACCTCGGCTACGTCGAGAACTTCCTCCGCATGACCTTCTCGGTCCCCGCGCAGGAATACGACCCGGACCCGGTCGTCGTCTCCGCGCTCGACAAGCTGCTGATCCTGCACGCGGACCACGAGCAGAACTGTTCGACGTCCACGGTCCGCCTGGTGGGCTCCTCGCAGGCCAACATGTTCGCGTCGATCTCGGCCGGCATCAACGCCCTGTGGGGCCCGCTGCACGGCGGCGCCAACCAGTCCGTCCTGGAGATGCTCGAAGGCATCCAGGCCAACGGCGGCGATGTCGACTCCTTCATCCGCAAGGTGAAGAACAAGGAGGACGGCGTCCGCCTGATGGGCTTCGGCCACCGGGTGTACAAGTCCTTCGACCCGCGCGCGAAGATCATCAAGGCGGCGGCGCACGACGTCCTCTCGGCCCTCGGCAAGTCCGACGAACTGCTGGACATCGCGCTGAAGCTGGAGGAGCACGCGCTCTCCGACGACTACTTCGTCTCGCGCAACCTCTACCCGAACGTCGACTTCTACACCGGTCTGATCTACCGGGCCATGGGCTTCCCGACCGAGATGTTCACGGTCCTGTTCGCCCTCGGCCGCCTGCCGGGCTGGATCGCTCAGTGGCACGAGATGATCAAGGAGCCGGGCTCCCGCATCGGCCGCCCGCGCCAGATCTACACGGGCGTCGTCGAGCGCGACTTCGTCCCGGTCGAGCAGCGCTGACGCCTGCCGTCGGGGCACGTGAGCGAGGGGCTGTCCGCAAGGGCAGCCCCGTAGTCACCTCGTACTGCAGCAGTGCATGAAGAAGGCGCCCTGGTGCGTCGGTCCCCCCACGGGCCGACGACCAGGGCGCCTTCCCATGTCCCGGTGCGGATTCCCCCCACGGGATCCGGCCGGGCGTCTGGAGAGCACAGCGCCTGAATTCGCTGATGCATATGTGATTGTTCTGCGGCGGGAGTTGAGCGGAACGAGCGGAACACACAGTATCCCCGCCAGGTGTGCGATCTGCCGGGACAGCGCACGCTGGGAGGGCCGCTCAAAGCTTCCCGGTGTGCCTGCCCCGGCAACGCATCTCTGGAGAAGTCCCCCAAGACATCTCCAGATGTCAGTCGGCGCCCCCCAAGACGCTTCCTGACATCGTCAACTTAGACCGTCGGACCCCTTCGATGGTTACGTTCACGTCACTGTGATCTGTGTCTCTTGCATATGTCCCGTTACATGCGCAAGAGCCCGGATACGGCGATCGAGGCCCAAGCGTAAGGATGATGCGCGAGCCTTGTGAAGAGCTTATGTGAGGCTCGCGCCGGACTCCAGGGGGGCTGTTGTTTCGACTTGGCCCTAACCGCCGGTAACTTCCGGGTACTTCGCCGCACCTCAGCGGAATGTCCGCAGTCGCAAGCTGTTCGTCACCACGAAGACGGACGAGAAGGCCATCGCCGCTCCGGCGAGCATCGGGTTGAGCAGTCCGGCCGCGGCCAGCGGCAGCGCGGCCACGTTGTAGCCGAAGGCCCACACGAGGTTGCCCTTGATCGTGGCCAGGGTCCGCCGGGACAGCCGGATCGCGTCCGCCGCGACCCGCAGATCCCCGCGCACCAGCGTCAGATCGCCCGCCTCGATCGCCGCGTCGGTGCCCGTGCCCATCGCCAGGCCCAGGTCGGCGGTGGCAAGCGCGGCGGCGTCGTTGACGCCGTCTCCGACCATGGCGACGACCCGCCCCTCGCCCTGGAGCCGCTTCACGACGGCGACCTTGTCCTCGGGCAGCACCTCGGCGATCACCTCGTCGATGCCCACCTCCGCCGCCACGGCCTCGGCCACCGCCCGGTTGTCCCCGGTCAGCAGCACCGGTGTGAGCCCGAGCGCGCGCAGCTCCCGTACGGCCTCGGCGCTGGTCTCCTTGACGGCGTCGGCGACGGCGAGCACCCCGCGTACCGCCCCGTCCCACCCGACGACGACCGCCGTACGGCCGCGGCGCTCAGCCTCGTCCCTGGCGTGCGCCACCTTCGGCGGAAGGTCGTCGAAGAGCCGGCCCACAGCCACCTCGTGGCCCTCCACGCGCCCGCGTACGCCGCGTCCGGGCACGTTCTCGAAGTGCTCGGCCGACGGCAGTCGCCCGGCCGGCCCCTGCTCCCGGCTCCGTTCGAGCGGGGGGATCCCCATCTCGGCGCCCGCGGCGATCGCTCGGGCGACCGGGTGCTCGGAGGCGTGCTCCAGGGCGCCCGCGAGCCGCAGCAGCAGCGTCTCGTCGGTGCCGTCGGCGGCGTAGACCTCCTGGAGGGTCATGCGGCCGGTGGTGACGGTGCCGGTCTTGTCGAGGACGACCGTGTCGACCCGGCGGGTGTTCTCCAGGACCTCCGGGCCCTTGATGAGGATGCCGAGCTGGGCGCCCCGGCCGGTGCCGACCATGAGCGCGGTGGGAGTCGCCAGGCCCAGGGCGCACGGGCAGGCGATGATCAGGACGGCGACGGCCGCCGTGAACGCGGCGGCCGTGTCGCCGGTCAGGCCGAGCCAGGCGCCGAACGTGGCGGCGGCGATCAGCAGGACGACGGGGACGAAGACGGCGGCGACCCGGTCGGCCAGCCGCTGCACCTCCGCCTTGCCGTTCTGCGCGTCCTCGACGAGCCGGGCCATGTGGGCCAGCCGGGTGTCCGCGCCGATCCGGGTCGCCTCGACGACGAGCCGGCCGCCGGCGTTCACGGTGGCGCCGGTGACCGTGTCGCCGGGGCCCACGTCCGACGGCACCGACTCGCCGGTCAGCATGGAGACGTCGACGGCGGAGACACCTTCGGTGACGGTGCCGTCGGTGGCGATCTTCTCGCCGGGCCGGACGACGAACCGGTCCCCGACCGTCAGCCGGTCCACGGGGATCAGGGTCTCCCGCCCGTCCCGCAGGACGGCCACCTCCTTGGCGCCCAGCTCCATCAGCGCCCTGAGCGCGGCTCCCGCGCGCCGCTTGGAGCGGGCCTCCAGGTAGCGGCCCAGGAGGATGAAGACGGTCACCCCCGCGGCGACCTCCAGATAGATCGTGGAGGCGCCGTCGGCGCGCGAGACGGTCAGCTCGAAGGGGTGCCGCATGCCGGGCATGCCCGCGTCGCCGAGGAACAGCGCCCACAGCGACCAGCCGAACGCGGCCAGGGTGCCGACGGAGACCAGCGTGTCCATGGTGGAGGCGCCGTGCCGCAGATTCGTCCAGGCCGCCCGGTGGAACGGCAGCCCGCCCCAGACGACGACGGGCGCGGCCAGCGTCAGCGACAGCCACTGCCAGTTGTCGAACTGGAGGGCCGGGATCATGGCGGACAGGACGACGGGCGCGGCGAGCAGGGCGCAGACGAGGAGGCGGTGGCGCAGGGCCGACAGCTCGGCGTCCCCGGACGATCCGGACGACTCGGCCGGCATCTCCTCGGAGGCCGCGACCGCGGGCGGGGGCGCGGGTTCCTCGGCGGTGTAGCCCGTCCTCACGACGGTCGCGATCAGGTCGGCGACCCGCACCTCGGCGGGGTGGCTGATCCGCGCCTTCTCGGTCGCGTAGTTGACCGTCGCCGTGACGCCGTCCATACGGTTGAGCTTCTTCTCCACGCGGGCCGCGCAGGAGGCGCAGGTCATCCCGCCGATGAGCAACTCGACCTGGGAGACCTCGGAGCCCTGGGAGCTTTCGGAGGACTCGGAGGACTCGGAGGACTCGGGGGGCTCGGCGGCGGTCGGGGTCGTGGTGGTGCTGGACATGTCCGTGACTCCAGGGAGCGGAACGGGCCGTGTCCGACCAGTGTCCATCCACCGGTCGGCACGGCCCGAATCCGGGACGGGTGACTCGGACCCGGTTCGGGTCAGGCTCCGGTACCGGTGACTCAGGCGCGGGTCAGGCGCGGCCGACCAGCTCGAAGCCGGCCTCGTCGACGGCGGCGCGTACGGCCTCGTCGTCCAGCACGGTGGCGGAGACGACGGTGACCTCGCCGGTGGAGGCGACGGCCTTCACCGAGGTGACGCCGGGGATCGCGGAGATCTCGCCGGAGACGGCGCCCTCGCAGTGGCCGCAGCTCATGCCGCTCACCTTGTAGAGGGCCGTGACGGTTCCGGGAGTGTCGGTGTGGGCGGTCATCTCGTTACTCCTCGTCGAGGCGTGCGGTCTGTGGGAGGCCGGACGAAGGGGTTGGCCGCAGGTACCTGCGAGAGGCCCCGGAAGGTACCGGCCAAAGGGCCCTGAAAGCCCCCACTGCACCCACACTATACCCCTAGGGGGTACGTCTCGAAGACGCCTCTTCGCGGCCGGCTCGTCCACCGGTGAGCGGTTCCAGGTAGCGCACGAGGACGTTCTTCAGCTCCTGGATGTACGCCTCCTGCTCGGCGCCCTCGTGGCCGAGGACCAGCTCCAGGCCCGCCTTGTACAGGCCGAGGCACATATGGGCGGTGCGGGAGAGGTCGGCCGGGGAGGCGTCGGGCAGGAGTGAGGAGAGCAGCTCCTCGATCCGGGCGAGCAGTGTGACGTGCAGGGCGTCGTGCTCCTCGGCGATGCGGCCGGGGATGTCGGGGCCGTGCATCAGGGCGAAGAACACCGGGTGATCGCAGTTGAAGGAGATGAACCGGTCGACGGCGGCGCCGACGGCCGCCTCCAGCGTGGTCGAGGGATCGATCGGAGCGAGCGCCTCGCCGTAGGTGTCGCGCATCTCGTGCATGAGCCGGTCGCCCAGCTCGATCGCGATCGCTTCCTTGTTCGGGAAGAACTGGTAGAGCGTGCCGGGCGAGACGCCGGCCTCGCGGGCGATGGCGTTGGTGCTCGCGGCCGTGTACCCGGTGCTGCAGAAGACGGTGGCGGCGGCCTCGAGGAGCTGGGCGATCCGGCGTTCGCCGCGGGCCTGGCGGCGGCGCGGCTGTTCCTTCGCCTGGTTCTCGGCGGTGTCGGGCACGAGTTTTCCCCAGCTCTCCGAACGTGATTGACAAACGCGAGCGTCCGCTCGCATTCTGGTTCCAGTGAAACGCGAGCGAGGTCTCGTGTTTGCCATTCTATGGCAGTGGTGACCCATGCTGCCTGCTCATGTCGGCACGGGTCACGTCGAATCATGGTGAAGGGGACACCGCACGATGACCACAGTCAACAATCCGCCCGCCGACAGTCCGCCGCGCGTCGGAGGATGGACCCGATTCGTGACCGCCCGGCCCAGGCTGTCGCTGCTCGCCGCGCTGGTGCTGACCGTGCTCGCGGTGCTGGCGGGCAGTGGGGTCGCCGACAAGCTGGGCAGCGGTGGCTGGGAGGACCCCGACGCGGAGTCCACCTATGCCACCGAGGCACTGGAGCGCGAGTTCCCCGACTCCCAGCCCAACCTGATCCTGCTCGTCGACTCGGGCCGCGCCTCCGTCGACGACCCGGCCGTGGCCGCCGAGGCCACCCGCCTCGCCGAGCGGCTGTCCGGCGAGAAGGGCGTCGTGGGCGTCGGCTCCTACTGGGGCGGCAAGGCCCCCGCCCTGCGCGCGGAGGACGGCCACGAGGCACTGATCGCCGCCCGCATCACGGGCGACGAGAAGACGATGGGCGAGACGCTCGACCGCATCGCCCCCTCCTACCGCGGCACCCAGGGCACGCTGGAGGTCAAGATCGGCGGCATCGTCGCCGTGCGGCACGAAATGCAGACGATCATCCAGGAGGACCTCACCCGCGCCGAGATCATCGCCCTGCCGGTCACCCTGGTGCTGCTGGTGATGGTCTTCGGCAGTGCGGTCGCCGCCCTGCTGCCGCTCGGCGTCGGCATCGTCGCCATCCTGGGCACCAACGCGGTCCTCGGCGCCCTCACGGAGTTCACCGACGTCTCCATCTTCGCGATGAACCTCACCACCGCCCTGGGCCTCGGCCTGGCCATCGACTACGCCCTGTTCATCGTCCGGCGCTTCCGCGAGGAGGTGTCCGGCGGCGCCGACCCGACCACCGCCATCGGCACCACCCTGCGCACAGCGGGCCGCACCGTCCTGTTCTCGGCGCTCACGGTCGCCGTCTCGCTGGCCGCGATGCTCGTCTTCCCCCAGTACTTCCTGCGCTCCTTCGCCTACGCCGGCATAGCGGTCGTCCTGCTGGCCGCCGCAGCCGCGCTGATCCTGCTCCCGGCGGCCCTCGTCCTCCTCGGCCACCGGGTCGACTCCCTCGACGTGCGCCGCCTGTTCCGGCGAGGCCGGGCGAAGAGCACGGGCCCCGGCACGGAGGGCAGCACGCAGAACGGCACGGAGGGCAGGACGGAGGACCGCACGGCCTGGGGCCGTACGGCGACCCTCGTCATGCGCCGAGCCCCCTTCTTCGCGCTCGGGACGACGGCCGTGCTCGTCCTGCTCGGACTGCCTTTCCTGGGCGTGAAGTTCGGCACCGCGGACGACCGTCAGCTGCCCTCCTCCGCCGAGTCCCACGTGGTGCAGCAGCACATCAGGGACGGCTTTCCCGGCACCCCGGGCGGCGGCCTGGAAGTCCTCGCCGAGGGCAGGGCCACCCAGGCCGAGTACGCCGCCTACAAGGAGCGCGTCGCGGCTCTCCCGGACGTCGCGCGCGTGGACGGTCCGCTGGTGAAGGGCGACACGGCGTACTTCACCGTGCAGCCCGAGGGTGAGGCCGTGGACGAGGCGGGCCAGCGCCTGGTGGGCGACCTGCGAGCCACCGAGGCCCCCTTCGACACGAAGGTGACCGGTGCCGCCGCAGTGCTGGTCGACTCCAAGAAGGCCATAGGCGACCAGCTTCCCCTTGCGGCGGCCTTCATCACCGTCGTCACGCTGCTGCTGGTGTTCCTGCTGACCGGCAGTGTGCTGATACCGATCCAGGCCGTCCTGCTCAACGCGCTCAGCCTGACCGCGATGTTCGGCGCCGTGGTGTGGGTCTTCCAGGACGGCCATCTCTCCGGCCTGCTCGGCTTCACCAGCTCCGGCTCCATCGAGACGACCCTGCCGGTCCTGATGTTCTGCGTGGCCTTCGGTCTCTCGATGGACTACGGCGTGTTCCTGCTCTCCCGCATCAAGGAGGAGTACGACCACACCGGCGACCACGAACGGTCGGTACGCCTGGGCCTCCAGCGCACGGGCGGCCTGATCACGGCGGCGGCGGTCATCCTGGCCGTGGTGATGGTCGCGATCGGCACCTCACGGGTCACCAACACCAAGATGCTCGGACTCGGCATCGCCCTCGCGGTCCTGATGGACGCGATGGTCGTGCGCAGCCTGCTGGTCCCGGCCATCATGCGCCTCACCGGCAAGGCCACCTGGTGGGCGCCGGGCCCCCTGCGCCGCTTCCACCAGCGCTTCGGCCTCAGCGAGGCCGACCCGACCCCGGCCAAGCAGCCGGACCGCGAGACGAACCCCGATACGGACCCCGAGACGAACCCCGATACGGACTCCGAGCGGGACGCGGTGGGTGCGCGCGGGTAGGGGAGAGGCCCCCGGGCCAGAGGCCAGAGGCCAGAGGCCAGAGGCCAGAGGCCAGAGGCCAGAGGTCAGGGACCAAGGGCCAGGGCCCGGGGGCCGAGGACCGGGCTCTAGCATTCGCGGTGATCTCCCCGGCCGGGGACGGTCGGTGAGGGCGGGGACGGGCAGAAGGAGTCGCGCATGCGGGCTGTGGTGTTCGAGCGGTACGGAGAGCCGGCCGAGGTCCGGGAGGTGCCCGACCCGCGGCCCGCGGAGCACGGCGTGGTGGTCCGTGTCGAGGCCACCGGCCTGTGCCGCAGCGACTGGCACGGCTGGATGGGCCACGACCCGGACATCACCCTGCCGCACGTACCGGGCCACGAACTCGCCGGAGTCGTCGAGGAGGTGGGCGCCCGGGTCACGCGGTGGAGCCCCGGCGACCGGGTGACCGTGCCCTTCGTGTGCGGCTGCGGCAGCTGCCCGTCCTGCGTGGCGGGCGACCACCAGGTCTGTGAGCGCCAGACCCAGCCCGGCTTCACCCACTGGGGCTCCTTCGCCCAGTACGTGGCGCTGGACCACGCGGACGTGAACCTGGTCGCGATCCCCGACGACCTCTCCTACGCCACAGCCGCCGCCCTCGGCTGCCGGTTCGCCACCGCGTTCCGGGCGGTCGTGCAGCAGGGCCGGGTGGCGGCGGGGGAGTGGGTGGCCGTGCACGGCTGCGGCGGGGTGGGCCTGTCCGCGGTGATGATCGCGGCCGCCTCGGGGGCGCGGGTGATCGCCGTGGACGTCTCCCCGAAGGCCCTCGACCTGGCACGGTCGTTCGGCGCGGCAGCGTGCGTGGACGCGCGGGACACCGCGGACACCGCGGCGGCGGTGCGGGAGCTGACCGGCGGCGGGGCGCACCTCTCCCTCGACGCCCTCGGTTCGCCCGCCACCTGCGCCGCCTCGGTGAACGGCCTGCGCCGTCGCGGCCGGCACCTCCAGGTCGGTCTGCTTCCCTCCCCTGACGGCACGACACCCGTCCCCCTGGCCCGTGCCATCGCCCTGGAGCTGGAACTGCTGGGCAGCCACGGCATGGCCGCCCGCACCTACCCTCCGATGCTGGAGCTGGTCCGGGCGGGGGTGCTCCGGCCGGACCTGCTCGTCACCTCGACGATCACGCTGGACGCCGTACCGGAGGCGCTCGCGGCGATGGGATCGGCGCCAGGTGCCGGGGCCACGGTCATCGGGCCGTGGCGGTGAGGGCGGCCCACTCCCGGTCCAGGAGCGCCATCAGCACCTCGTCCACCCAGCCCCCCTCCCGCGGCGCGGCCTCCCGGCGCACGCCCTCCACCACGAAGCCCACCTTCTCGTAGACGCGCCGGGCCCGGGGATTGTCGCCGTACAGCTCCAACTGGATGCGGTGCAGGCCCAGTTGTTCGAAGCCGTGGCCGACGATCAGTCGGGTGGCCTCGGTGCCCAGGCCACGGCCCCGTCCCCGGGGTCCGATCAGGGTGCGGAAGGTGCAGGTGCGGGTGTAGGGGTCGTACTCGTGCAGGACGACCTCGCCGACGAGTTCACCGGTGGCCCGGTCGGTGACGGCGAGGTCGAGGCGGTCGGGCTGCGCGGAGCGCGTGGCGTACCAGGACCGCAGCCGGTCCAGGGTGAGTTCGCCGTTCGCCGGGAAGGTGAAGCGGATCACCTCGGGGTCGCCGATGATCTCCCACATGGTCTCGGCGTCCGCCTCGGTGAAGGGCCGCAGCACCGTTCTCTCGCCGGTGAGACAGGGTTTGACGGAGAACTCGGATACGGAGAAATCGGACCCGGAGGCCTCGGAGGCCCCGGAGGCCATCGAGGACGCGGAGAAGTCAGGAGCGTCAGGAGCGTCGCGCAGATTCACGGACAGCACTGTGCCCCACCCGGGGGCGGGGCACAGAACGGTTTTTCCAGTGGGGCCCTCAGTCGGTCCGGCGGCCCCGGTTGCCGGGCCGGGAGGCGACCCAGGTGCGGACGGTGTCGGCGTACCAGTAGGGCTTTCCGCCCTCCACATGGTCGGGCGGGGGGAGCAGTCCGTGCTTGCGATAGGACCGTACGGTGTCGGTCTGCACCCGGATGTGTGCCGCGATCTCCTTGTAGGACCACAGTCCTCGGTCGGTCATGAGTCGCACCTCCCTGCGCCTGCGGGGGCGGCGGCCGGGAGGCCGCCGGGGGGAGCCCGCCGCTGCGCTGGCGATCACCACGCCTGTGCCCGCTCAACGACGCGCAGTGACAGAGAGGAAGCGGCTGTTGACAGCGTGCGACATGCCATCCGCGTACGCGTGACATCGGTGACGGAACGTCAACGTTTGTGACGCAGATGACACAAACGCCGCAAAGGGGCGCCTGTGTCGGCCGCGCCCCCGCCCCCGGAGGGCTATGCCCCGCAGGACCGCAGGAACGCCCGAGTCCGCTGAGCGATGGGCAGCGGCGTGTCCGGAGCGCACGGATACATGTCCTGCTCCACGATCGCGAACAGATCGACGTCCAGCTTCTGCGCGGCCTCCAGTACGGGACCGAGGGCCGGCACCCCTGAAGGAGGCTCGCACATCACCCCGCGGGCGACGGCCGGCCCGAAGGGGACCTCCTGCGCCCGCACCTCCGCGAGGATCTCCGGGTCGACCTGCTTGAGGTGGAGGTAGCCGATCCGCTCCCCGTACGTCTCGATCAGCTTGACGCTGTCCCCGCCGCAGTACGCGTAGTGCCCGGTGTCCAGGCACAGCGACACGAGGCCGGAGTCGGTGCCGTCGAGGAACCGGACGACGTTCTCCTCGCTGTCGATGTGGGTGTCGGCGTGCGGGTGGACGACGATCTCCAGCCCGTACCGCTCCCGCACCTGCTTGCCGAGCCGCTCGGTCAGCGAGGTCAGATTGCGCCACTGCTCGGGCGTCAGCGTGTCCGGTTCCAGGACCTCGCCGGTCTTGTCGTCCCGCCAGAAGGACGGGATGACCACGAGGTGCCGTGCTCCCATGGCCTGCGCGAGCGCCGCGTTGTCCGCGACGTGCGCCCAGGTCTTCTCCCACACGGCCTCGCCGTGGTGCAGCCCGGTGAACACCGTGCCGGCCGACACCTTCAGGCCGCGCCTGGCGGTCTCCTCGGTGAGGACGGCGGGATCGGTCGGCAGATACCCGTAGGGGCCGAGTTCGATCCACTCGTAGCCGGAGAGCGCGACCTCGTCGAGGAAGCGCTGCCAGGGCACCTGCTGCGGGTCGTCCGGGAACCAGACGCCCCAGCTGTCGGGGGCCGAACCGACCCGGATGCGGGAAAGTGAGGGCTGAGGTGACAACGACGTCATGGCCGTCAGCGTGCTGTGCGGCCGCAAGGGTGTCAAGAGCTGGTCCGAATGTCTGGACAAAACATTGACAGGGTCCGCCATGCGGGGCTAGAAAGCCGTGGAGAGCCGATACGAAGGGAACTCGATGGCCTACGACCTGATCACCATGGGGCGGATCGGAGTGGACCTCTACCCGTTGCAGACGGGCGTGCCGCTGCCGCAGGTCACGTCCTTCGGGAAGTTCCTCGGCGGCTCGGCGACCAACGTCGCCGTCGCCGCCGCCCGCCTCGGCCGGGACACGGCGGTGATCACCCGCACCGGCGAGGACCCCTTCGGCACCTACCTCCACGAGGCCCTACGCGAGTTCGGCGTCGACGACCGCTGGGTCACGCCGGTTCCCGGCCTGCCGACCCCCGTCACCTTCTGCGAGGTCTTCCCGCCGGACGACTTCCCGCTCTACTTCTACCGCCGGCCCAAGGCGCCCGACCTGGAGATCGACGCCCACGAACTCGACCTCGACGCCATCCGCGAGGCCCGCGTCTTCTGGGTCACCGGCACCGGCCTGAGCGAGGAACCCAGCCGTACGGCGACGCTGGCGGCCCTCGCCCACCGCGCCAAGGCCGGCACCACCGTGTTCGACCTCGACTGGCGGCCCATGTTCTGGTCCGACCCGGATGCCGCCCGCCCCTTCTACGCCGAGGCTCTGAAACACACCACCGTCGCCGTGGGCAACCTGGACGAGGTCGAGGTCGCCACCGGCGTGCGCGACCCGCACGACGCCGCCCGCGCCCTCCTCGACGCCGGAGTCGAACTCGCCGTCGTCAAACAGGGCCCCAAGGGCGTCCTGGCCGTCAACAGCGCGGGCGACTCCGCCGAGGTCCCCCCGCTCCCCGTGGACGTCCTCAACGGCCTCGGGGCCGGCGACGCCTTCGGCGGCTCCCTCTGCCACGGCCTGCTCGCGGGCTGGGACCTGGAGAAGATCATGCGCCACGCCAATGCCGCCGGCGCCATCGTCGCCTCCCGCCTGGAGTGCTCCTCGGCCATGCCGACACCCACCGAGATCGAAGAAGCCCTCGCCGCCGGAGCGGTGCGGTGACGGCGGGCCGTGCGGGAGGAACCCCGCACGAGACCCACGCGGGGGCATCCGAAGCCACCCCCACCACCGTCGACGTCTCCGAACTCGTCCGCCTGCGCACCCACCACCCCGAGGCCATCGCCGAGGCCGCCGCGCGCCGCACCCGCCGCCCGCTGCTCGACGAGGCCGGCCGGCTGATGATCGTCGCCGCCGACCACCCGGCCCGCGGCGCCCTCGGCGTCGGCGACCGCAAGCTGGCCATGGCCAACCGCGCCGACCTGCTGGAACGCCTCTGCCTGGCGCTGAGCAGACCGGGTGTGGACGGTGTCCTCGCCACCGCGGACATCCTCGACGACCTGCTCCTCCTCGGCGCCCTCGACGGCAAGATCGTCATGGGCTCGATGAACCGCGGCGGCCTCCAGGGCGCCCGCTTCGAACTCGACGACCGTTTCACCGGCCACCGCGCGGAGGACATCGAGCGTCTCGGATTCGACGCGGGCAAACTGCTCCTGCGGATCGACTACGACGACCCAGGCTCGCTCACCACCCTTGAGTCGACCGCCCGCGCGATCGACGACATGGCGGCCCGCAGGCTGCCCCTCTTCGTCGAGCCGTTCATCAGCCGCCGCACCCCGGAGGGGAAGCTCGGCAACGACCTCTCCGCCGAGGCCGTCACCAAGTCGATCGCCATCGCCTCCGGCCTGGGCGGCACCTCCGCCTACACCTGGCTGAAGGTCCCGGTCACCGACAACCCCGACGACATGGCCGAGGTCATGGCGACCTCCACACTCCCCGCCGTCCTGCTGGGCGGCGAGGTGGGCGACGACCAGGACGGGGCGTACGAGAAGTGGCGCGGGGCGCTGCAACTGCCCACCGTCCGCGGCCTGGTGGTCGGCCGTTCGCTGCTGTACCCGGCGGACGGCGATGTGACGGCCGCCGTGGACACCGCCGTAGGACTGCTGTGAGGGCCGCGCCGAGCGTGAGCGCCGCGTGGATGGTGAGGCGCCCGCAGAACGTGAACGCCACCGGGAGCGTGAGGGCCGTATGAACGACAAGCTGCACATCCCCCGCGGCAGCACCGCCGGTGCCGACCACGTGCTCGACATCGACCCGAAGCGGGCCGGCTGGACGCACAGCAGTCTGCGGATCGTCGAGCTGGCGCCGGGCGGCACCCACAGCCTCACCACCGGTGACAGCGAGTGGATCGTGCTTCCGCTGGAGGGCGCATGTACCGTGCGGACCGCGGATGAAGAGTTCCAACTCCTGGGCAGGGAAAGCGTTTTCGCGTCGGTGACCGACTTCGCTTACGTTCCCCGCGACGCCCAGGCCCAGATCGCCTCCGGCGCGGGAGGCCGCTTCGCCCTGGCAGGAGCGAAGTGCGAGCGTCAACTCCCCGCCCGCTACGGCCCCGCGCCGGAGGTCCCCGTCGAGGAACGCGGCAGCGGCAACTGCGCCCGCCTGGTGCGCAACTTCGCCTCCGCCGACGCCTTCGACTGCGCCAAGCTGATCGCCGTCGAGGTCATCACCCCCGGCGGCAACTGGTCCTCGTACCCGCCGCACAAGCACGACGAGCACCGGCCGGGCGAGGAATCGGAGCTGGAGGAGATCTACTACTTCGAGATCGACGGACCGGGCGGCGTCGGCTACCAGCGCGTGTCCCCCTCGCGCGAGGGCGGCTCCGACGTCCTCGCCGAGGTCCGCTCCGGTGACGCCGTCCTCGTACCCGACGGCTGGCACGGCCCGTCCATCGCCCAGCCCGGCCACACCATGTACTACCTGAACGTGATGGCGGGACCGGGCGAGACCCGGGAGTGGCGGATCTGCTTCCACCCGGAGCACACAGCGACCACAGGGGGTTACCGATGACCACCAGGCTTACCGTGGCCCAGGCGCTGGTGCGGTTCCTCGCCGCCCAGTACACCGAGCGCGACGGCGTACGGCAGCGGCTGATCGGCGCGACGTGGGGCATCTTCGGCCACGGGAACGTCGCCGGCCTCGGCCAGGCCCTCGTCGAGTACGCCGACGAGATGCCGTACCACCAGGGCCGCAACGAGCAGTCGATGGTGCACGCGGCCGTCGGCTACGCCCGTCAGTCGAACCGGCTGTCCACGCACGCGGTGACGACGTCCATCGGCCCCGGCGCGACCAACCTGGTCACCGGAGCCGCCCTCGCCACCATCAACCACCTCCCCGTCCTCCTCCTGCCCGGCGACACCTTCGCGACCCGCGCCGCCGACCCCGTCCTCCAGCAGCTCGAAGTCCCCTACGCGGGCGATGTGTCGGTCAACGACGCGCTGCGCCCGGTGTCGAGGTACTTCGACCGCGTTACCCGCCCCGAGGCCCTGATCCCGGCCGCCCTCCAGGCGATGCGGGTGCTGACGGACCCCGTGGAGACCGGCGCGGTCACCCTCGCGCTGCCCCAGGACGTCCAGGCCGAGGCCTACGACTGGCCCGACGCGTTCTTCGCCGAGCGCACCTGGTCCGTACGGCGTCCGGGCGCCGACCCCGCCGAACTCGCCGAGGCGGTCACGGCGATCCGCGCGGCGAAGCGCCCGCTGCTCATCGCGGGCGGCGGCGTCCACCACAGCCGCGCGGAGGAGGCCCTCGCCGAGTTCGCCGCGGCCACCGGCATCCCGGTCGCGTCCACCCAGGCCGGCAAGGGCTCCCTGCGCCACGACCACCCCCAGGACGTCGGCGGCGTCGGCCACACCGGCACGGCGACGGCGGACGAACTCGCCCGCACCGCCGACCTGGTGATCGGCGTCGGCACCCGCTACACCGACTTCACCACGGCCTCGCACACCCTCTTCGGCCACGGCGACGTCCGCTTCCTCAACCTCAACATCGCCCCCTACGACGGCCACAAGCTGGCCGGACTGCCGCTCGTCGCGGACGCCCGCAGCGGCCTCCAGGAACTGACCCAGGCCCTCGGCCTGCACGCCCACCGCGTCGCGGACGCGTACGTCGCCGAGTACGGCGAGGACAAGGAACGCTGGGAGCAGCGCGTCGACGCCTGCTACGAGGCGGAGGAGCCCGACGTACGCCCGACGCAGCCGCAGGTGCTCGGCGCGCTGGACGCGATCGTCGACGAGTCGGACGTGATCATCAACGCGGCCGGTTCGCTCCCCGGCGACCTGCACAAGCTGTGGCGGGCCCGCTCCCGCGACCAGTACCACCTGGAGTACGGCTACTCCTGCATGGGCTACGAGATCCCGGCCGCGATCGGCGTGAAGCTCGCCGCGCCGGACCGCCCGGTGTGGGCGCTCGTCGGCGACGGCACCTATCTGATGATGCCGACGGAGATCGTCACGGCCGTGCAGGAGGGGATCGCGATCAAGATCCTGCTCGTGCAGAACCACGGCTACGCCTCCATCGGCGGTCTGTCGGAGGAGACCGGCGGCGAGCGCTACGGCACCGCCTACCGCTACCGGGCCGACGACGGGACGTTCACCGGCGCCCCGCTCCCCGTCGACCTCGCGGCCAACGTGGCCAGCCTCGGCATGCGCGTGCTGCGCGCGAAGACCGTCCAGGACCTGCGCGCGGCACTCGCCGAAGCACGCGCCGCCGACACTCCCACTTGTGTCTACGTCGAGACCCAAACGGCAGACACAGTGTCGGGCGCGCCCCCGGCGCAGGCCTGGTGGGATGTACCTGTGGCCGAGACCGCGACCCGAGCGTCCGCGGTGAAGGCCCGTGAGCTGTACGAACGGCACGTCTCCACCCGACGCCGCCATCTGTGAAGGAGCACTCGGTCATGACGAAGATCGTCAACCACTGGATCGGCGGCAAGTCCGTCGAAGGCGCGTCGGGTACGTTCGGGCCGGTCACCGACCCGGCGACCGGCGCGGTCACCACCAAGGTCGCGTTCGCGACCGTCGACGAGGTGGACGCCGCGGTCGCCGCCGCCAAGGACGCCTACGTCACCTGGGGCCGGTCCTCGCTGGCCAAGCGGACGGAGATCCTCTTCCGCTTCCGTGCCCTGCTCGACGCCAACCGCGACGCGATCGCCGAGCTGATCACCGCCGAGCACGGCAAGGTCCACTCCGACGCCCTCGGCGAGGTCGCCCGCGGCCTGGAGATCGTAGACCTGGCCTGCGGCATCAACGTGCAGCTGAAGGGCGAGCTGTCCACGGAGGTCGCCGGCCGCGTCGACGTGGCCTCGATCCGGCAGCCGCTCGGTGTCGTCGCCGGCATCACGCCGTTCAACTTCCCGGCCATGGTGCCCATGTGGATGTTCCCCATGGCCATCGCGTGCGGCAACACCTTCGTGCTGAAGCCGTCCGAGAAGGACCCGTCGGCCTCCCTCAAGATCGCCGAGCTGCTGGCCGAGGCCGGTCTGCCGGACGGCGTCTTCAACGTCGTCCACGGCGACAAGGTGGCCGTCGACCGCCTCCTGGAGCACCCGGACGTCAAGGCGGTCTCCTTCGTCGGCTCGACCCCGATCGCCCGCCACATCCACACGACGGCCGCCGCGAACCACAAGCGGGTCCAGGCCCTGGGCGGCGCCAAGAACCACATGCTGGTCCTCCCGGACGCCGACCTGGACGCGGCGGCGGACGCGGCGGTCAGCGCGGCCTACGGTTCGGCCGGCGAGCGCTGCATGGCCATCTCGGCCGTGGTCGCGGTCGGCGCGATCGGCGACGAGCTGGTGGCGAAGATCCGCGAGCGCGCCGAGAAGATCAAGATCGGCCCCGGCAACGACCCGACCTCCGAGATGGGCCCCCTCATCACCAAGGTCCACCGCGACAAGGTGGCCTCGTACGTCGAGGGCGCGGCGGCCGAGGGCGCCGAGGTCGTCCTGGACGGCACCGGATACACGGTCGAGGGCTTCGAGGACGGCCACTGGATCGGCATCTCGCTCCTCGACAAGGTGCCCACCAGCGCCAAGGCCTACCAGGACGAGATCTTCGGCCCCGTCCTGTGCGTCCTGCGCGTGGACACCTACGACGACGGCGTGGCCCTGATCAACGCGTCGCCCTTCGGCAACGGCACGGCCATCTTCACCCGTGACGGTGGCGCCGCCCGCCGCTTCCAGCTGGAGATCGAGGCCGGCATGGTCGGCGTGAACGTCCCGATCCCGGTCCCCGTCGGCTATCACAGCTTCGGCGGCTGGAAGGACTCCCTCTTCGGCGACCACCACATCTACGGCAACGACGGCACGCACTTCTACACCCGCGGCAAGGTCGTCACCACCCGCTGGCCGGACCCGGCCGACACCCCGGCAGGCGTCGACCTGGGCTTCCCCCGCAACCACTGACCCGCTGACACACGGGCGTACGGTGCCCTGCTCCCGTCCGGGGGCAGGGCACCGTCATGTCACTTCCCGATCACTGCCCGAGCGACTTGTCGCGCTGCTCGGTGACCGCCTCGGAGAGGTCGCCCGTGTCGGCGGCGGGCGGCGCCGTGATCGGCTCGGTGGCGCCGAACTTCCGGAACTCGATGGTGACGGTCATGCCGCCACCGGCCTGCTTCATCCGCACCGGCAGGTCCTTGCCGTCGACCCAGATGTCGTAGGTGAGCTTTCCGCCGCCGGCGTTCAGGGCGCCGAGGGCGGCCTTCTTCTCCGCGGCGGAGAACTTCGAGTCCTTGATCGCTTCCGCGCCGACGCTGCCCCGGTAGTGGGTGGTCTTCTTGCCGAGGACCGTCTCCTCGCCGAGATCCCTCACATCCGAGGACGTGCCGATGTAGCGCAGGCCCGACGTCGGGTCGGCGTTGTCCGCGATGTTGTCCGCGCCCGCCTCACCCGCCACGGCGGCGACGTCGATCCGCATCCAGTGCTTGCCCTCGAGCGGACCGCTGGCCTGCGGGTCGATGCCGTAGTAGTAGGCGCCGTCGACCATCTTGACGCGTGTCGTGGGGTCGTCCTGAAGGCCGCTCAGCTGCGCGGCGGCCGTGTCCATCTCCACGTCCATGGCGGCCCCGTCGCCCCAGGAGTACGTGCCGTCCATGGCGACCGGCGTGCCCGTGCCGATGGTGGTGGACATCTTCACCTCGGCCGAGCCGAGCTGTTCGGTCCGGTCGGTCGCACGGGTGAGCGCGGCCATGACCTTCTCCGAGCTGTCGGCCACGTCGGCCGCCTTCTGCGCGGTGCTGCGGACCGGGTCCGAGCTGCATCCCGTCGCCGCCACCAGCGCCGCCGCCGTGAGCCCCACCCAGGCAGCGGTGTACTTGACCTTCATCCGTCCCCACCCCGTCCACTGTGAATCACCTGTGCCACCAGACTCTAACGGCCCCCACTGACACGTCCGGATAGCGGACGGCGGCACGTTTCCCGCAGGGCGCGCGGGACCGACCCGTACCGCGCCTGGTGTACGCCGGCACCCCGCCGTACGCCTGTGGGAGGTCGGGGAGTTCGGTCTCCGGTCGACAACTTGCCGACAGTTTCACCCCGTACCGTTGACGCATGGATCTTCGACTGCGCGGACTGCGGCGGCCGCGGCGCATCATCGCTGCCGTGGCCGCCGTCGTCGTGCTCGCCGGCGCCGGCACCTGGACGGCCGTGGCCTCGGACGACGCACCCCCGGTGCACCAAGCCGACCAGGTCATGGCCGTCAACGGCGTACGCCTGGACACCTCCTACTTCACCTCCGGCGACTCCGGCCGCCGCCCCGCCGTCCTGCTCGGGCACGGCTTCGGCGGCACCAAGGACGACGTCCGAGAGCAGGCCGAGGACCTCGCCGCCGACGGCTACGCGGTGCTGACCTGGTCCGCGCGCGGTTTCGGCAGGTCCACCGGCAAGATCGGGCTCAACGACCCCAAGGGCGAGGTCGCCGACGTCTCCCAGCTGATCGACTGGCTGGCGAAGCAGCCGCAGGTCCAGCTCGACAAGGCCGGCGACCCCCGCGTGGGCCTGGCCGGCGCCTCCTACGGCGGAGCGATTTCCCTGCTGGCCGCCGGACACGACACCCGCGTCGACGCCATCGCCCCCGCGATCACCTACTGGAACCTCGCCGACGCCCTGTTCCCCGACGGCGTGTTCAAGAAGCTGTGGACCGGCGTCTTCTTCAACACCGGCGGCGGCTGCGCCAGGTTCGAGCCCGCGCTGTGCGCGATGTACGAGCGGGTCGCCGAGTCCGGCACCCCCGACGCGGCGGCCCGCGCCCTCCTGGAGGAACGCTCCCCGTCCGCCGTCGGCGACCGCATCAAGGTGCCCACCCTGCTGCTCCAGGGCCAGACCGACTCCCTCTTCACCCTCGCCCAGTCCGACGCCGCCGAGAAGGCCATCCGCGCCAACGGCGCCCCCGTCGACGTCGACTGGATCGCGGGCGGCCATGACGGCGGCGACCTGGAGGCGGGCCGCGTCCAGGCCCGCGTCACCTCCTGGTTCGACCGCTACCTCAAGGACGACAAGGGCGCCGACACCGGCCCCGCCTTCCGCATCACCCGCACCGGAGGCGTCGACTCCACCGACGGCGCCGCCCTCCTGCGTGGCGCGAGCGACGACACCTACCCCGGCCTTACCGCCGGCGACCGCTCGATCGCCCTGACCGGCCGCGAGCAGTCCTTCGCCAACCCGCCCGGCGCCAGCCCGCCCGCCGTCTCCGCCCTGCCCGGACTCGGCGGCGGCGGCCTCTCCCAGCTGTCCTCCCTCGGCGTCGGCGTCTCCCTCGACTTCCCCGGCCAGTTCGCCGCCTTCACCTCCGCCCCCCTCACCACGGACCTGCGCGTCACCGGCTCCCCGACGGCCACCCTCCACGTGAAGTCGACCAGCGAGGACGCCGTCCTGTTCGGCAAGGTCTACGACGTCGGCCCCGACGGCCGACAGCAGGTGCTGCCCTCCCAGCTCGTCGCCCCCGTCCGCGTCGAGGGCGCCAAGGCGGGCAAGGACGTCACACTCACCCTCCCGGCCATCGACCACGAGGTCGACAAGGGCCACCGGCTGCGCCTGGTCCTCGCCTCCACCGACCTCGGCTACGCCTCCCCGGCCGCCCCGGCGACGTACACCGTCTCCCTCGAAGGCGACCTCAAGGTGCCGACCGCCGCCGCCGTGAGCACCGCCGCCGCCCCGCTGCCCTCCTGGGTGTGGTGGCTGCCCCTCGCGGGCGCCGGCCTCGCCCTGGCCCTGCTGGTCACCGGCCGCCGCCGCACCACGACGCCCGCCCCCGACCCCGAGCTGGCCGAGGTCCCCCTCCAGATCACCGACCTGAGCAAGAAGTACGCGGGCGGCGACCGCTACAGCGTCCGCGACCTCTCCTTCCGCGTCGAGAAGGGCCAGGTCCTCGGCCTCCTCGGACCCAACGGCGCCGGCAAGACGACCACCCTGCGGATGCTGATGGGCCTCATCCGGCCGGACGGCGGCGAGATCCGCGTCTTCGGCCACGCCATCCGCCCCGGCGCCCCCGTCCTCTCCCGCGTCGGCGCCTTCGTCGAGGGCGCCGGCTTCCTCCCGCACCTGTCCGGCCGCCAGAACCTGGAGCTGTACTGGCAGGCCACCGGCCGCCCGGCCGAGGACGCCCACCTCGACGAGGCCCTGGAGATCGCCGGCCTCGGCGACGCCCTCGCCCGCGCGGTGCGCACCTACTCGCAGGGCATGCGCCAGCGCCTGGCCATCGCCCAGGCCATGCTCGGCCTGCCCGACCTGCTCATCCTCGACGAACCGACCAACGGCCTCGACCCGCCCCAGATCCGCGAGATGCGCGAGGTGATGATCCGCTACGCGGGGGCCGGCCGCACGGTGATCGTCTCCAGCCACCTGCTGGCGGAGGTCGAGCAGACCTGCACGCACCTCGTCGTCATGGACCGCGGCCGGCTCGTCCAGGCGGGCCCCGTCGGCGTGATCGTCGGCTCCGGCGACACCCTCCTCGTCGGCACCGCCACACCCGTGGAGGAGCCCCTCGCCGAGAAGGTGGCCGCGCTGCCCGGCGTCGCCTCGGCCGTCCCCACCGACGACGGACTCCTCGTCCGCCTCGACGCGGACGGCAGCGCCCAGCACCTGGTCGCCGAGCTGGTGCGGCTCGACGTGCCCGTGCAGTCGGTCGGCCCGCACCGCCGCCTGGAAGACGCCTTCCTCACCCTGATCGGAGGCTCCGCGTGAGCACGCTGACCGAGCCGGCCAAGCCCACCGGGCACCCCGAGCCCCCCGTGCCCGTCGCCACCGCCTCCGGCTACCGCGCCTCGCGCACCCTGCCCCTGCGCGTCGAACTGGCCCGTCAGCTCAAGCGCCGCCGCACCCTCGTCATGGGCGCCATCCTCGGCGCGCTGCCGTTCGTCCTGGCCATCGCCTTCGCGATCGGCGGCGAACCGGGCGACGGCGGCGAGGGCGGCAACCGCATCAACCTGATGGACACGGCCACCGCGTCCGGCGCCAACTTCGCCGCCGTCAACCTGTTCGTCTCCGCGGGCTTCCTGCTGGTCGTCCCGGTCGCCCTGTTCTGCGGCGACACCGTCGCCTCGGAGGCCAGCTGGGCCTCCCTGCGCTACCTCCTCGCCGCCCCCGTCCCACGCGCCCGCCTGCTGTGGTCCAAGCTCGTCGTCGGACTCGGCCTGAGCCTGGCCGCGATGGTCCTGCTGCCCGTGGTCGCCCTCCTCGTCGGCACCGCCGCCTACGGCTGGGGCCCCCTGGAGATCCCCACCGGCGGCGCCCTCGACGCGGGCACCGCCGCCCAGCGGCTCGTCGTCATCGTCGGCTACGTCTTCGTGTCCCAACTGGTCACCGCGGGACTCGCGTTCTGGCTTTCGACGAAAACCGACGCCCCCCTCGGCGCCGTCGGCGGCGCGGTCGGCCTGACCATCGTCGGCAACGTCCTCGACGCCGTCACCGCCCTCGGCGACTGGCGCGACTTCCTCCCCGCGCACTGGCAGTTCGCCTGGGCCGACGCCATCCAGCCCACCCCCGAGTACTCCGGCATGATCCAGGGCACCGCCGTCTCGGTGACGTACGCCGTCGTCCTGTTCGCCCTGGCCTTCCGCGGGTTCGCCCACAAGGACGTCGTCTCCTAGCTCTCCGGAGGATCACCTACCGGTCTCGGCGGGCCCCGGCCGTGCCCGCTTCGAGACCCATCCGCAACACCCCGTGCCGCACGTTCGGGCCCCCTGTGCCGTCACAGTCACGTATGTCGACGTCAACGACCACAGGGGGCACCACAGATGGAGACGACCCACCGCATCCGAGGACTACTGGCCGCCGCGGCCGCCGCACTCCTGCTGCTCACCGGCTGCGGCGCCGGCAGCTCGGACAGCAGCACCGACAGCAGTGCCGACTCCGCCGAGCGCAGCGGCGACTTCCCCGCCCCCGCGGAAGGCGACACGGGATACGAGGACGAGGACCAGCGGCGCGAACCGGCGAAGGACCACCTCTCCACCTTCGCCCTCGACGTCGACACCGCCTCCTACGGCTACGCCCGCCGCGCCCTCGCCGACGGTGACACCCCCGACCCGTCGACGATCCGCCCCGAGGAGTTCGTCAACAGCTTCCGCCAGGACTACGAACGCCCCGACGGCGACGGCTTCTCGGTCACCGTCGACGGCGCCCGCACCGGCGAGGACTGGTCCCTGCTGCGCGTCGGCCTCGCCACCCGCACCGCGCCCCGGACCGGCGAACGCCCGCCCGCGGCACTCACCTTCGTGATCGACATCTCCGGCTCGATGGCCGAACCCGGCCGCCTCGACCTCGCCAAGGAGTCCCTCGGCACGATGACCGACCGGCTGCGCGACGACGACTCCGTCGCCCTCGTCACCTTCAGCGGCGAGGCCGAGACCGTCCTGCCGATGACCCGCCTCGGCGACCGACGCGGCCGTGTCCACGACGCCATCGACGGCCTGGAACCGACCGACTCCACCAACCTCGGCGCCGGCGTCGAAACCGGCTACGCCACCGCCGTCGAAGGCCTGCGCGAGGGCGCCACCAACCGGGTCGTCCTCGTCTCCGACGCCCTCGCCAACACCGGCGACACCGACGCCGACACCATCCTCGAACGCGTCGAGGGCGCCCGTCGCGACCACGGCATCACCCTCTTCGGCGTCGGCGTCGGCAGCGACTACGGCGACGCCCTGATGGAACGCCTCGCCGACAAGGGCGACGGCCACACCACCTACGTCTCGAACGACGGCGACGCCGAGAAGGTCTTCTGCGAGGAACTCCCGAGGCACATCGACCTGACCGCCCGCGACGCCAAGGCCCAGGTCGCCTTCGACCCGCGCACGGTCGAGGAGTTCCGCCTCGTCGGCTACGACAACCGCCGCGTCGCCGACGACGACTTCCGCGACGACAGCGTCGACGGCGGCGAGGTGGGCCCCGGCCACACCGTCACCGCCCTGTACGCCGTCCGCACCAGGCCGGGCGCCGAGGGCCACCTCGCCACGGCCACCGTCCGCTGGCTCGACCCCGCCACCCGCACCCCGCACGAGACGTCGGGCCAGCTGGAGACGGACGCCGTGCACGAGGACCTGACGAGCGCCCCCGCCCGCTTCCAGGTCGCCGCCACCGCCGCCTACTTCGCCGATGCCCTGCGCGGCGGCGGTGGCGACGGGGACTTCGCCCCCCTGCCCGACGCCCCGTCCCTCACCGAACTCGGCAAGACCGCACGGACCCTGGCGAGGCGGACCGAGGACCCGGAGGTCGGCCGCCTCGCCGACACGATCGGCCTGGCCCGCCGGGACGGCGACTTCTAGGACGCCCACCGCACCGCACGACACGCACCACATGACAAAGCGGCGGGCACCGGAAGAACCGGTGCCCGCCGCCCGCGGTCGTCGGCCGGACTCAGCCGTTGCCCGCGCCGTTGCCCGAGAGCGCGGAGATGTCGTCGAGGATGTGCGACAGCGGCTCGTCACCCTTGGCCTGGGTGGAGTTCTCGACGCACTGCTGGTTCTGCGGGGCCGACAGGATCGGGATGTCCTGGACGGCGATCGGGATGAGGCCGATGAGCGAGCCCACGTTGGCCTTGACCGGCAGGCCGACACACGGCTTGTTCAGCGAACCCTGGACCAGCGAGAGCTGCGGGCTCATCTTGCCGAACGTGGCCGAGTTGCCGAACTCCGACGAGGCGCCGTTGCCGCTGGCGGAGGTGGTGCCGCTGTCGTCGCCGATGGCCAGGGCCTGCGGCGCGGACATGGCCGCGACACCGGCTACGGAGGCGGCGATGGCCGCGGTTGCCCACAGCTTCTTCATGGTTCTTTCCCTTCGAAAAGCGGACTCCGGGGGAGGAGCTGCATGATCGTCAACGTGTTCCGGTGGCCCGGGGTTGCGGGCTTTGCCCCGATTGGCGCAGCGCACCGCCGTCCCGTTCCGCGCGCCCCTCAGCGGCATGCGTACGCGCTCCCACGCACGGGTGTGGTGGTGCCGAGGATGTCCGGCGGGTCCTTCGGCGTGGGCTGGGTCCCCTTCGCGACCAGCGGCCGGTCCTCGCGGATCCTGGCGAACAGTTCGTCGGCCCGGCGCCGGTCCCAGGTCAGGGCCGAGCCGACGCCCGCCTCGGGCGGGGCGAACCCGGAGATGGGCACGGTGGTGAACTCCGTCGCCGACGACGGCAGCACCCGCAGCGCGCCCGCCAGCTCGGCCAGCTCCCCGACGGAGAAGCCCTGCGGCCCGGACCCGAGGAGGGTGCGCACCAGGGATCCGGCCCGCCCCGGATCGGCGAGCACCTTGGCGGACTGGACCCCGCGCAGCGCCTGCACGAGGAACCGCTGCTGACGCTGGATCCGGCCGAGGTCGGCGCTGCCGTCGACATGCCGCGAGCGGACGTACTGAAGGGCGCGTCCGCCGCCGAGCCGGTGCTTGCCCGGCGCGAGGTCCAGCTTGGTCGCTGAGTCCTTGAGCCGCCGCGGCGTGCACACCTCGACGCCGCCGACGTCGTCGACGCCGTCCATGAAGCGCCGGAAGTCGAGCTGGACATAGCGGTCGACGGACACTCCGGTCATCGACTCGACGGTCCGCACGGCGAGTTCCGGCCCGCCCTCCTGGAACGCGGCGTTGATCTTCGCCGGATGCGGCGGCCGCTCCTGCCCGCTCGCCTCGTCGCGGTACGGCGGGATCTCGGCGTAGGAGTCGCGGGGCAGGCCGATCACGCTGACGCGGTCCCGGCGGGCGGAGACGTGGACCAGCATGAGGACGTCCGTGCAGCCGCAGGGGTGACCGCCCGCGTGGAACTCGCGTTTCTCGGCCGCGGTGATGGTGTCCCGCTCGTCGGTCCCCATCAGCAGGATGTTCATCGCGCGCGGGGCGGACTCCCGGCCGGGCGACGCGAAGCCGGTACCGAGCAGCGCGCCCGCGGTCGCCAGGACGACTGAGGGGATCGCCAGGCGGCGGGGCCAGAGGTTTCTCTTCATCGTCACGCGCCGCACGCTAGAACAGCGGGCCGCCGGTGATCCGGCGGCCCGCTGACGGGGTGGAGAAACCACCCCCGGGCTCAGGAAGAGAACCCGTTCACCTCGATCAGGCTCAGTGGTTCGCGGCGCCGTTGCCGGCGAGCACCGAGATGTCGTCGAGGATGTGCGACAGCGGCTCGTCGCCCTTGGCCTGGGTGGAGTTCTCGACGCACTGCTGGTTCTGCGGGGCCGACAGGATCGGGATGTCCTGGACGGCGATCGGGATGGCACCGATGAGCGAACCGACGTTGGCCTTGGCCGGCAGGCCGATGCAGGGCTTGTTGAGGGAGCCCTGGATGAGCGCCATCTGGGGGCTCATGTTGCCGTAGGTGGCCGAGTTGCCGAACTCCTGGCGGGCACCGTTGCCGCTGGCGGAGGTGGTGCCGCTGTCGTTGCCGATCGCGAGAGCCGGGGCGGCGGCAGCAGCGGAAACGCCGACGACGGAGGCGGCGACCGCGGCCGTGGCCAGAACCTTCTTGATCACTTCTAGTCCCTTCTGAGATACCCCGTCCTCCGGAGCGTTCTGATCAACTGCCTTGGCCCCGTTTGGTTCCCCTTCTTCACTCCGATGGCCTACGGCCGGACAGGCCGGCGCGGGGAATGGAGCGGGGAATCCGCGTACTTTCCGACCGCCGCCGCCCGCGTCGGCGAAACCGATCGGGTGACGGGCCGCAACCAAAACCGGCGCACCGGGTTGAGTGGGGGCAGGCAGATGCTCCTGGCCGCCGAGCCAGGGCAGGGAAAGGAAAAGCGAAATGCTGAAGAAGGCAATGGCCGCGGCGGCGGTCGCCGCTTCCGTCGTCGGTATGTCGGCGGCGGCCGCGCCCCAGGCGCTTGCCATCGGGGACGACAGCGGTACCACCTCCGCGAGCGGCAACGGTGCGCACGAGGCGTTCGGCAACTCGGTGACCAAGGGCGACATGAGCCCGCAGGCCACCCTGGTCCAGGGCTCCGTCAACAAGCTGTGCGCGGGCGTCCCGGTCAAGGCGAACGTTGCGTCGCTGCTGGGCGTGCTGGTGCCGGTCGCCGTGCAGGACATCCCGGTCCTGTCGGCCCCGCAGAACCAGCAGTGCGCCGAGAACTCCACCCAGGCCAAGGGCGACGAGCCGCTGTCGCACATCCTGAACGACATCTCGGCCGTGTCGGGCAACGGCGCGGGCAACGGCTGACCGTCCGCCGCCTTCCCGTCCGCCGGACGGCCCGTGCGCTGTGCACCGGCCGTCCGGCGCTTTTTTGACGACGTCCCGTCATCTTTTTTTGGTCCCGTTCCGAAGAATCGATTCCTCTTCACTGGACCTAACGAGTTGATTATGTGAAGGCGTTCGAGTGAATTACCCGGCGCCACGCGTTCGTCAGTTTCCTCCTGCGGCTATCTCTCGTTTGCAACCTTGCAGGTCATGGTGCGAGCCGTTCCGGCTGTGCTCGCTCGGTTATTCCGACCGTCATCGAGGCATGACCGCAGATGAAGGGAACGTCATGAAGAAGAGCGCTGCTGTCGTCGCGGGTCTGGTTCTGGCCCTGGGTGGGGCCGCTGCTCCGGCCTTTGCCGACTCCGGTGCCAACGGGGCCGCCATCGGTTCCCCGGGTGTCCTCTCGGGCAACGTGGTGCAGGTCCCGATCCACATCCCCGTCAACGTGTGCGGCAACACGATCAACATCATCGCGCTGCTGAACCCGTCGGCCGGCAACGTCTGCGTCAACGACTGACGACGCCGTCACACCAGCCGCACGGCTGGGTCAAGGCCGGTCTTGGACAACTGCTCCACGTTCAAGGCCGGCTTTTCCCACTTCTTCAAGCAGGAAGACCACGAGATTGCGACAGACCCTGAGCAAGGGAATGGTCGCGGCCGCCGCCGCGACGAGCATTCTGTCCCTGTACGGCGGTTCCGCCCTCGCCGACTCACACGCGGACGGCACCGCCAGGAACTCGCCCGGAGCCGTGTCGGCCAACGCGGACGGGAACGACCGCTCCCACGAGGCATCGTCCGGCGAGGACGAGCCCGGCTACGGCGACAGCCCCTCCGGTGGAGAGGACAAGCCCGGCTACGGTGACTCCCACCCCGGTGACGAGGAGCCGGGCTACGGCGACTCCCCCTCCGGTGGTGAGGAGCCCGGCTACGGCGACAGCCCCGAGGAGGACTGCGGAGGTTACGGCGACACGTGTGGCGGCGAAACGACGCCGCCGCCCGGTGGCCACACGTCTCCGCCTCCGGGTGGTCACACGTCGCCACCGCCCGGTGGTCACACCAGTCCGCCTCCGGGTGGTCACACCTCGCCTCCCCCTGGTGGCCACACCAGTCCGCCTCCCGGTGGTCACACCTCGCCGCCGCCCGGTGGTCACACGAGTCCGCCTCCCGGTGGTCACACCTCACCGCCGCCCGGTGGTCACACGAGTCCGCCTCCCGGTGGTCACACCTCACCGCCTCCGGGTGGACACACGAGCCCGCCTCCCGGTGGTCACACCTCACCGCCTCCGGGTGGACACACGAGCCCGCCGCCCGGCGGTCACACCTCACCGCCTCCGGGTGGACACACGAGCCCGCCTCCCGGTGGTCACACGAGTCCGCCTCCGGGTGGTCATACCTCGCCCCCGCCCGGTGGTCATTCCACCCCGCCGCCCGGTGGGCACAGTCACCCGCCGCACGGAGGTGACCGGCCCGAGCTGCCGCACACCGGCAGCGGGGCTCTGCTGGCCGCCTCGGGCGTCAGCGCCGCGCTGATCACCGCGGGTGCCCTGCTGTACCGACGAGGCCGCGCCGCGACCCGCCGTTGACGGCGACGAGTGCCGGACGCCTCGCACGCGCCCGGCACTCGTGCCGGTCCTCAGGCCGGTCCTCAGGCCGGCAGGGCGCCCGACGTGTCCTGCCGTGACCGCCCGCCCGGCGCCGGAACCCGGTCGCCGCCCGGCACCCCGGACCGCAGCCGGCGCCGTACCCCGCGCACGAGAGTCCCCGCGGTGAAGGTCGCGCCGTGCACGAAGCGCATCGCCGGGCCGAAAGCCGACGCCGTGACCAGACCGGCCAGGAACAGGCCGGGGTACGACGACTCGAAATCCCGGCCCACCTCGGGCGAACCGTCGCCCACCGCGGCCAGCGTCCCGCGCAGTTCGTCGGCCAGCAGCCCGAGCCGGTCGCGCGAGGCCCGGAACCCCGTCGCCGCGATGACGTGCTCGGTCTCCAGGGAGCCCGCGCCCCGCACCTCCAGCCGTACGCCCCCCGGTACCGCGCGGGCCGCCGTCACCTCCTGGCCGAGCCGCACCGGTACGGCGTTCTCGACCCGGTCACGTACCCACCAGGCGCCGGCCGGGCCGAGGGCCGTCGACGTGATCCGGGCGCGGGTCGGTTCGGGCAGGCGCCGGTACAGGCCGGGCCGCTCGGCGTAGAACCAGTTCCGCCAGCCGCAGCCCAGGCCGCTGTGCGGGGCGCGGGCCGACCGCCACCAGGGGCGCTGCCAGGGCGGCGGCACGTCGTTCCAGCGCAGCCGGTCGGCGCGGGCCAGCACCCTTACCCGGGTGCCCTGCTCGGCGAGGAGGGCCGCCGTCTCCAGGGCCGCCTGGCCGCCGCCGATCACGGTGACGTCCCGGCCGCCGAACCGGGCCAGGTCGTCGTGGTGGCTGCTGTGGGTGACGAGGCCGCGGGGCAGCCCGCGCAGGGGCGACGGCATCTCGACGAACGGCATGACGCCGACGGCCAGGGCGACCGCACGGGCCGCGACGACCTCCCCGTCGTCGGTGACCGCCTCGAAGCCCCCGGTCAGGGGCGCGATCCGGGTCACCGTGCGCTCGTCGACCGCGGGGACGGCGTTGCGGGCGAACCACAGCCCGTACTCCGCGAACATCTCCACCGGGATCGGCTCGCCGTGACGGGCCGTCACGCCGCGGGTCGCGCAGTAGGTGTCGAGCCGCCGGCGCCGGCCGGGGTCGGAGAGGTTCGACGCCCACGGCTCGGACTTCAGGTACATCCCGGCCGGCATGTGGTCGCGCCAGGAGGCCATCGGACGGCCGAAGACGCGCAGGCTGAGCCCGGCGGCAGCGGCGTGGGACGCGATCGACAGGCCGTACGGCCCGGCACCGACCACCAGCAGGTCGTACATCAGCGGCTGCTCGCCTTCTCGTCGTCGGCCGGGCACGGTACATGCGGTACTTCGGGGAGGCCGGTCAGCGACGACGGGGGCGGTGGGCCCTGGCGGACCACGCGGGGCAGGGTCCCGGTCGCGCCCGTCGCGCCGGTCCGGCGCGGCCGGCCCAGCAGCCGGCGGGTGACGTGGGCGGCCCACAGCCCCCACATGGCCCGGCCGGGAGCGGCGTCGTCCGCGGCGTACCAGGCGAGTTCGCGGCCGTGCGGCGCGGCCCGGCGCAGGGCGGTCAGCGGCGCGTAGTTCTCCACGACGAAGGTCCGACCGGGACGCGCCCGCCCGTCCGGCAGCGGACGATGTGTCAGGTCGAGGTGCTGGGCGCGTACGACGTCCAGGCCGGCGGTGTCGGTGAAGAGGCGGAACTGGGCGCCGGGGCGCGGGTTGAAGTCGAGCAGGTGATGGCGGCCGGTCGTGGCGCAGCGGCGGAAATCGAGGTCGAGGATGCCGCGGTAGCCGAGCTGGGCGGCGAGGAGTTCCGCGAGGGTGACCACCTTCGGGTCGGGGGCCCATTCACCGACCGCGGTCAGACCCGCGCCGCGCGGCCAGGCGCACAGCTTGCGGCCGGGGCCGCCGCCGCGCAGCGCGCCCGAGCGGTCGGCGTACGCGTGGAAGAACCAGTCGCGGCCGGTGCCCGGCGGGAGGAACTCCTGGAGCAGCAGCGGGCTGCCGGCCTCCTCGCTGCGCAGGTACAGCTCGCGGACCTCCTGCGGGGACCGCACCACGACCGTGCTGCGCAGCCCGGACCCGGACGGCAGCAGCCAGGGCCGGCTCCACTTCGCCACCACCGGCAGGCCGAGCCGCCAGGCGGCGGACGCGGCCTGCGCCGCGCTGTCCGGGACGACGGTGACCGGGTGCGGGACGCCCGCCGCCGCGCACAGCCCGGCCAGTTCGGCCTTGTCGGCGACGCGTTCGGGAAGGGCGGCGGGCTGCTGCGGCAGCAGATAGGCGGGGGCGAGTTCGGTGCGCAGACGGCTCACCGCGACGGCGCCCGCGTCGTCCATCGGGATCAGGACGGCCGGCCGTTCGATGCGCGCGGCGACCCGCAGCAGCGCGGTGGCGATGTCGGCGAGGGCCGCGCCGGGCGGCGGCGGATGCAGCCGTCGGACGAAACGGGATCTGCCGACGGGACTTCCCGTCACCTCGGCGACCAGATGGACATCGATTCCGGCTCTGCCGAGGGAGCGCACGGCCCCCAGTGTTCCGTGGTGAAAGGGATTCTGATCGATGCGCAGGAGAACGGCGGGGACGCGTGTGTCGAGCTGCGACACGTCTTTCTTCCTTCGGTTGTTTCACCGGTGCGGACGAGCAGGACACTCGAAAGCCGTAACGGCGGTGGCGGGATTCCTTTTCCTGTGACTTTCATATGACTGAGTGTCAGTAATGCGCTTGCGCATCGGTGACAGCACGAGAGTGGAGAAAGGAGCAGGCATGGCCCCACAGCAGCGACGCGCCCGGTCTCGGCGGCTTGCCGTTGTCGCGGCGGCGGTCGCGGCGTCGGCGGCACTGGCGTCCGGCCCTGGATTCGCGGCGGGCGCGGGGATGGCGCGGGTCGCCGATCCTCCCGCTCCCACGCCGGCCGAAGCCCAGAGCGCGACTCCGGCCCCGGACCCGACTCCCACTCCGACTCCGACTCCGACTCCGACTTCCGATCCCCGTTCGGCTCAGCCGCAGTCTCCGGCTGCGTCGCAGACTCCGGCTCCGACCCCTGCGGCGACCGCCAAGTCCGGCCCCGCCTTCGGCGCCTACCTCGACTACGGCCCCCTCGGCGTGGCCCGGATGGCCCAGCTCAGCGACTGGCTCGACGGGGCCGAGCTGCGGGTCGGCCACACCTACCTGCCGGGTGACCGGTGGAGCAACATCGAGGGCCGGCCCGGCTTCCTCGACGTCTGGGCCGACTGGCGGGCCGAGAAGGACGACCGGATGCTCGTCCTCAACGTCCCCATGCTGGAGCGCAACGAGGAGGGTGTCTCCGACGCCGAGGTGCGGCGGCTGCTGTGGCAGGGCGCGGCCGGTCAGTTCGATCACCACTTCCGCGCACTGGCCGAGCGGCTGGTGAAGGCCGGTGCACCGGACACGGTGATCGTGCTCGGCTGGGAGATGAACGGCATCACGTACACCCATCGCTGCGGGCCGGACCCGGAGGCCTGGAAGACGTACTGGAAGCGGATCGTCACCGCCATGCGGGCGGTGCCGGGCCAGGAATTCAAGTTCGACTTCACGCCGAGCCGTGGCCGGGACGCCGTCCCCTGGACCCAGTGCTATCCGGGGGACGACACCGTCGACATCGTGGGAATGGATTCCTACGACCAGCCGAGCGGAATTTCCTTCGACGAGCAGGTGACAGAGCCCTACGGACTCCAGGAACACGTGGACTTCGCCAAAAGTCACGGCAAGCCCATTTCCTATCCCGAATGGGGGCTCTTCCGCAACGGTGACAACGTCGAATACATGCGGCGGATGCTCGCCTGGATGGACGAGCACAAACCGCTGTACAACACGGTGACCGACTACTGCCCGCACGGTGTGTGGCAGTGCTCGAAGAACCCCAAGGCGTCGGAGATCTACCGCGCGGTGCTCTCCGGCCGAACGGACGAACCGGCGACACCGACCGCACCGACCACACCCACGACTCCGGTGCCGGCGACTCCCGAGCCCTCCACGGAGCCCACGACCGAGCCGACCCCGCCGCCCACCCCGCTGCCCGCGGTGAACTGCTCGCCGCTGGATCTCGGCGACTGGGTCGAGTACTGGATCGGCGGCAAGCTGTGCGTGCGGCTGGACTGGTGGTCGCGCAACGGCTGAGTGGTACCCGCGGTGCGCGCCCGGTGGCGGCAGGCCCATGTCAGGGCCTGCCGCCACCGGCACGTTCCTGCTCCTCCCGCCGCTCGTCCCAGCGGCGCAGAAGCTCCTTGCCCCGGCGCCGCGCGGCCACGTCCCACACCGCCGCCGACAGCAGCGGGGCGGTGCGCCGACGGGCGAGCAGCAGCCGCTGGTTGACGACCGGCTCGGGCCGCCAGTGGTGCTTGTACGGCTCGTTGCCGCGCAGCAGGCTCAGGGTGCCGCGCGCCTCGTGGCGGGTGTGCTCCGAGCAGGCGTCGAGCAGCATCACCGCCACGTCCGCCTTGTGTTCGCGCAGCCGCGGATGAGCGCCGTAGAGGTATCCGCCAGCCAGGCGGCGCGACAGGAGGGTGAGGTCGACGGCCACCACGTCGTCGTCGAGACGGAACTCGGTGACCACGGCGTCCCCGGAGCGCACCATCGGCCCGACCGAGCGGACCAGGTGCTCGCAGAAGCGGGCGCGCAGATGCTCGTTCGTCACCTTGCGGCCCTGCCACTGCAATCGGTGCAGCTCCAGCAGCCGCCGCAGCGCCGAGTCCACCGCGTCCGGGTGGACGACCTCGCGCCGCACGCCGAGCGCGGTCAGCTTGCGCAGCTTGGCCCGCACCCGCTGCGCCTTCGCCGACGGCAGCCGCGCCAGCAGCTCGTCCATCGGTACGGCGGGCAGTTCCAGGCACACCGAGTCGCTCACCCGGCGCCTCGGTCCGCTCCAGCGCTCGTACACCCGCTCCACCGCGCTGCCCGGCCGGACCTCGCGGAAGTCGATCAGCGCGGTGCGGGCCGCTGCCGCGAGTGCCTCGGTGAGCGCGGCCACTGCCGTCTCCGTGCGCTCGTCGTCGACCAGCACGTCCCCGTAGTCGGAGATCGCCCCGCTGATGGCCGTACGCCGTCCGCTGCCCGCGCTGGTGCCGCTCGGCGGGGCGATCTCCGACTACG
>NZ_MUBA01000193.1 GCF_002154575.1 Streptomyces bobili | reverse complement strand
CTGCGCGGCGAGACCAGCCTGGAGGCGCTGCTGGAGCGGGTCCGGGAGACCTTCGGCATGGAGTCGGCGGCCCTGCTGGAGCGTGGGGACCAGCTGGCGCCGTGGACCTGCGCGGGCCGGGTCGGCGCCGGGCCTCCCGTGGAGCGGCCGGAGGACGCCGATGTGGACGTGCCCGTCGGGGACCGTCTGGCACTGGCACTCACCGGGCGGGTGCTGCCCGCGGAGGACCGGCGGGTGCTGGCCGCCTTCGCCGCGCAGGCGGTCGTCGTGCTGGACCGGCGGCGCCTTCAGGAGGAGGCCGACCAGGCCCGCACGCTCGCTGAGGGCAACCGGATCCGTACGGCTCTGCTGGCCGCCGTCAGCCACGACCTGCGCACCCCGTTGGCCGGGATCAAGGCGGCGGTGTCGAGTCTGAGATCCGACGACGTGGCCTGGTCCGAGGAAGACCGGGCGGAATTGCTCGAAGGCATCGAGGACGGCGCCGACCGGCTCGACCACCTGGTCGGGAACCTCCTGGACATGTCCCGCCTCCAGACCGGCACCGTCACGCTGATCATCCGGGAGACCGATCTGGACGAGGTCGTGCCGATGGCGCTCGGCGGGGTCCCGGCGGGCAGCGTGACGCTGGACGTCCCGGAGACGCTGCCGATGGTCGCTGTGGACGCCGGACTGCTGGAGCGGTCGGTCGCCAACCTCGTCGAGAACGCGGTGAAGTACAGCCCGCCGGGTACCCCCGTGCTCGTGTCGGCCAGTGCCCTCGCCGGCCGGGTCGAGGTCCGAGTCGTGGACCGTGGGCCGGGCGTGCCCGACGACGCCAAGGAGCGGATCTTCGAGCCGTTCCAGCGATACGGTGACGCTCCCCGGGGAGCCGGGGTGGGCCTGGGCCTGGCGGTCGCGCGCGGCTTCGCCGAGGCGATGGGCGGGACGCTCGATGCCGAGGACACACCGGGCGGGGGACTGACCATGGTGCTCACCGTGCGTGCGGCCGAGGACCGGGGCGCGGCCCGGCCGGGGCCGTCCACCGGCCTTGCGCCCCCCACCGCCGGCGGTCGACCCCAGGAACACCCCGCACCACCAGAAAGGCAGGCTTCATGAGCTCGACCGGGGGGACCCCGCAGAGCGCCACGAGGGTGCTCGTGATCGACGACGAACCGCAGATCGTGCGCGCCCTCGTGATCAACCTCCAAGCCCGCAAGTACGAGGTCGACGCGGCACACGACGGGGCCACCGCGCTCCGGCTCGCCGCCGCCCGGCACCCGGACGTGATCGTGCTCGACCTGGGACTGCCCGACATGGACGGCGTCGAAGTGATCAAGGGGCTGCGCGGCTGGACCCGCGTGCCGATCCTGGTGCTGTCCGCCCGGCACTCCTCGGACGAGAAGGTCGAAGCCCTCGACGCCGGCGCCGACGACTACGTCACCAAGCCCTTCGGCATGGACGAGCTGCTGGCCCGGCTGAGGGCCGCCGTCCGCCGGGCCGAACCCGCGGGCGGGGGAGAGGACGATGCCCTGGTCGAGACCGCCGGGTTCACGGTCGACCTGGGTGCCAAGAAGGTCAACAGAGACGGAAAGGACGTACGGCTCACTCCCACCGAGTGGCATCTGCTGGAGGTGCTGGTGCGCAACACCGGCCGTCTGGTCGGCCAGAAGCAGCTGCTCCAGGAGGTGTGGGGACCGTCGTACGGGACGGAGACGAACTACCTGCGGGTGTACATGGCGCAGCTGCGCAGAAAGCTGGAGGCCGATCCGTCGCATCCCCGGCACTTCATCACGGAACCGGGGATGGGGTACCGATTCGAGAAGTGAGCCACGAGATGTGCGTGCCACCGAAGGGCCGGGACCGGCTGGGGGAGGGGCAGGTGAGCGTCGGCACGCGGGTTCGGGCCCGGAGGGGCGTCCCGGTACGCTTCAGGTATGAGTGCTGTCCCTCGTTCCGAGAAGCCGGCCGGCCGGTTCCGGCGCATGCTCGATCGGCTCTCCTCCTCGCAGGAGGACCTGGAGTCCGAGGAGCTGCGCGAGGACGCCGAGACCGCGGGCTGCACGCGGATCGGAGACTGCCAGGACCGCCAGGTCGTGACGGTTACTGGTACCTTGCGCACGGTCACCCTGCGGCCGCGGGCCGGAGTCCCGGCGCTGGAGGCCGAGCTGTTCGACGGCTCCGCCGCGCTGGACGTGGTGTGGCTGGGCAGACGCTCCATCGTGGGCATAGAGCCCGGGCGCAAGCTCATAGCATCGGGCCGGATCTCGCTGAGCCGGGGCCGCCGGGTGCTGTTCAACCCCAAGTACGAACTGAGACCCCTTGGTAGGGAGTAGCCGGTGACGTCGCTCGACAAGCCGACCGAAGACACTCAGCAGGACGACGCGCGGGCGGTGACGGAGGCCGCGCTGTTCGAGGCGTTCGGCGGAGTGCGGGGCATGGTCGAGACGGTGGTGCCCGGCCTGCTGTTCGTCACGATCTACACGATCAACAAAGACCTGCACATGTCGGCGATCGCCGCGCTGGCGGTGTCGTTGGTCCTGGTCGTGGTCCGCCTGGCCATGAAGGACACCGTGAAGCACGCCTTCAGCGGTGTCTTCGGTGTCGCCTTCGGTGTCGTGTTCGCGATGATGACGGGCAACGCGAAGGACTTCTACCTGCCCGGCATGCTCTACACGCTGGGGCTGTCGATGGCGTACATCATCACGACCCTGTGCGGGGTTCCGCTGCTCGGGCTGATCCTCGGGCCGGTGTTCAAGGAGAACCTCTCCTGGCGGACCCGCAATCCCGGCCGCAAGAAGGCGTACGCGAAGGCCAGTTATGCCTGGGGGCTGATCCTCCTCGCCAAGTGCGCGATTCTCTTCCCGCTGTACTGGTGGGCCGACACCACTCAGCTCGGGTGGGTGCTGATCGCGCTGAAGATTCCGCCGTTCCTGCTGGCCGTGTGGCTGACCTGGGTGTTCCTGGCGAAGGCGCCCGCGCCGATCGATGTCTTCGCCGAGATGGAGGCGGAGGAGAAGGCCGCGGAACTGAAGGCCGCCGAGCTGAAGGGTCCCACGGGGCCGGAGTCCGCGGACGCCGGTCCGCGGCATCGGCGGGACGGGTAGGCATCGGCGGGACGGGTGGCATCGGGGTGCGGCGGCGGTCGGCCTGACGGCTAGGGGCGGCGGGGAGATTTCGTCCCCGCCGCCCCTACCCACCCCGTTTCCGGGGGCTCTGCTCCCAGGCCCTGTTCTGTGCTCCCTGGCCTGCTGTCGGCGCTCCGCGCCTCTTCCTCAAACGCCGGGCAGCGCTGAAAGGATCAGCTCTCGCGGCGTACCGACAGCAGGTCCTCCAACTGTTCCTCTCGGGCCTGGGCGGCCACGAACAGCAGCTCGTCGCCTGCCTCCAGGGAGTCCTCGCGGGACGGGGTGAGGACCCGGGTGCCGCGGATGATGGTCACCAGGGAGGTGTCCTCCGGCCACTCCACGTCGCCGACCTGAGTGCCGGCCAGTGCGGACTCCTCGGGGAGGGTCAGCTCGACGAGGTTGGCGTCGCCGTGACTGAAGCGGAGCAGGCGTACCAGGTCGCCGACGCTCACCGCCTCCTCCACCAGGGCCGACATCAGGCGCGGGGTGGAGACGGCGACGTCTACTCCCCAGGACTCGTTGAACAGCCACTCGTTCTTCGGGTTGTTCACCCGGGCGACGACGCGCGGGACGCCGTACTCCGTCTTCGCGAGCAGGGAGACGACCAGGTTGACCTTGTCGTCGCCCGTGGCGGCGATCACGACGTTGCAGCGCTGCAGGGCCGCCTCGTCGAGGGAGGTGATCTCACAGGCGTCGGCCAGCAGCCACTCCGCCTGGGGGACGCGCTCCACCGAGATGGCGGTCGGCGCCTTGTCGATCAGCAGGATCTCGTGGCCGTTCTCCAGCAGCTCGCCCGCGATCGAGCGGCCGACTGCGCCGGCTCCGGCAATGGCGACCCTCATCAGTGACCGTCCTCCTTGGGGCCCTCGGCGAACGAGGCTTCGACCTTCTCCACGTCATCGGTGCGCATCATGACGTGCACCAGGTCGCCCTCCTGCAGCACCGTCTGCGAGCTGGGCAGGATGGCCTCGCCGAGGCGGGTGAGGAACGCGACGCGGACGCCTGTCTCCTCCTGAAGCCTGCTGATCTTGTGCCCTACCCAGGAGGCGGAGGCGTGGACCTCGGCCAGCTGGACGCCGCCGGTGGGATCACGCCACAGCGGCTCGGAACCCGCGGGAAGCAGCCTGCGCAGCATCTGGTCGGCCGTCCAGCGGACCGTGGCCACCGTCGGGATGCCCAGGCGCTGGTAGACCTCGGCGCGACGGGGGTCGTAGATACGGGCGGCGACGTTCTCTATGCCGAACATCTCGCGGGCCACGCGGGCGGCGATGATGTTGGAGTTGTCGCCGCTGGAGACGGCGGCGAAGGCCCCGGCCTCCTCGATGCCCGCTTCGCGCAGGGTGTCCTGGTCGAAGCCGACCCCGGTGACCCGGCGGCCACCGAACGAGGAGCCAAGACGTCGGAAGGCGGTGGGGTCCTGGTCGATGACGGCGACCGTATGCCCCTGCTGCTCCAGGGTCTGGGCGAGAGCGGAACCCACTCTGCCGCAGCCCATGATGACGATGTGCACGACCGTCCTTCCGAGGTCAAGTGTTGCTGACTTGGCTGTAACAGGGTCTCAGACCGCCGCCCAAGCTACACACGCGCGGTCCGCGGAGGGCACCCCTGTGCACGGTTGACGGTTTCAGCGACGGCTGATGCTCCAGAGACTGAGGAGGGTGAGGATTCCGAGGCCGACGAGGGTGCCGACGGCTCCGATCAGCTCGGCGGTCGTATGCATGGAACCTCCGATGGGGCGGCAGCGGACGGGAATTGTCATATAGGCATGGCGATCGGCGCTGCCCTGGAATCCGCAGCCGCGCCGTGGCTGAATTCACCCGTGAGGCAGACGGAACGCCTGCGCGCCGGGGCCGTGGCGACTCTGTCACCCGACTGAGCCCGGGGGAGGGTGGGCGAGCCCCTGTTCGAAGGCCTACGATGCTCAGTTGTGTCCAAACTGACCGACGTGCCCAAACGGATTCTGATCGGGCGCGCACTGCGCAGTGATCGGCTCGGAGAAACGCTCCTGCCGAAGCGCATCGCCCTACCCGTCTTCGCTTCCGACCCGCTGTCCTCCGTGGCCTACGCGCCCGGGGAAGTACTGCTGGTCCTGTCCATCGCGGGCTTGTCGGCCTACCACTTCAGCCCGTGGATCGCCGTCGCGGTCGTCGTGCTGATGTTCACGGTGGTCGCCTCCTACCGGCAGAACGTCCACGCCTACCCGAGCGGCGGCGGCGACTACGAGGTGGCCAACACCAACCTCGGCCCCAGGGCCGGCCTCACCGTCGCGAGCGCCCTGCTCGTCGACTACGTCCTGACCGTGGCCGTCTCCATCGCCTCAGGCATCGAGAACCTCGGCTCCGCGATCCCTTTCGTCATCGAGCACAAGGTGGCCTGCGCGGTCGCCGTCGTCGTCCTGCTGACGCTGATGAACCTGCGCGGCGTCAAGGAGTCCGGCAAGCTCTTCGCCATTCCGACGTACGTGTTCGTCGCGGGCGTTTTCACCATGGTCGCGTGGGGCGCGTTCCGGGGACTGGTCCTGGACGACAACATGCGGGCGCCGACCGCCGAGTACACGATCAAGCCGGAGCACCAGGGCCTGGCCGGATTCGCCCTGTTCTTCCTCATGCTGCGCGCGTTCTCCTCCGGCTGTGCGGCGCTCACGGGCGTGGAGGCCATCTCCAACGGCGTGCCCGCCTTCCGCAAGCCCAAGTCCAGGAACGCGGCGACGACCCTCGCCGCGATGGGGCTGCTCTCCGTCACCATGTTCTGCGGGATCATCGTGCTGGCCCTGGTCACCGACGTCCGGATGGCCGAGAACCCGGCCGTGGACCTGCTGAGCAACGGGGTCGCGGTCGGCTCCGACTACGTCCAGAACCCGGTGATCAGCCAGGTCGCCGAGGCCGTCTTCGGCAAGGACACCTTCCTCTTCGTCGTCCTCGCCGCGGCCACCGCGCTGGTGCTGTTCCTGGCGGCCAACACCGCCTACAACGGCTTCCCGGTACTCGGCTCGATCCTCGCCCAGGACCGCTACCTGCCCCGCCAGCTGCACACCCGCGGCGACCGCCTGGCGTTCTCCAACGGCATCGTGCTCCTCGCGGGCGCGGCGTCGCTGCTGATCGTCCTGTACGGCGCCGACTCCACGCGGCTGATCCAGCTGTACATCGTCGGCGTGTTCGTGTCCTTCACGCTCAGCCAGACCGGCATGGTCCGGCACTGGAACCGCCACCTGGCGACCGAGACCGACCCGGCCGAGCGCCGCCGCATGGTCCGCTCCCGGGCGATCAACACCTTCGGCGCGTTCTTCACCGGCCTCGTCCTGGTGGTCGTCCTGGTCACCAAGTTCACCCACGGCGCCTGGGTCGCCCTGCTCGGCATGGTGATCTTCTACGGCGTCATGTCCGCGATCCGCCGCCACTACGACGGCGTCTCCGACGAACTGGCCGCACCCGAGGGACCCAGCGACGACAGCGTCCGCCCCTCGCGCGTCCACTCGGTGCTGCTGATCTCCAAGATCCACCGTCCGACGCTGCGAGCCCTCGCCTACGCCAAGCTGATGCGCTCCGACACCCTGGAGGCGCTCACCGTCAACGTCGACCCGGCCGAGACGAAGGCGCTGCGCGCGGAGTGGGAACGGCGCGGCATCGACGTACCGCTGAAGGTCCTCGACTCGCCCTACCGCGAGGTCACGCGGCCGGTCATCGAGTACGTCAAGAGCCTGCGCCGGGAGTCGCCGCGGGATGCCGTGTCGGTGATCATCCCCGAGTACGTGGTCGGCCACTGGTACGAGCAGCTGCTGCACAACCAGAGCGCGCTCCGGCTGAAGGGCCGGCTGCTGTTCACGCCGGGCGTGATGGTGACCTCGGTGCCGTACCAGCTCCAGTCCTCCGAGGTGGCCAAGAAGCGGGCCCGCAAGCGGCAGGAGTGGAACGCTCCGGGTTCCGTGCGGCGTGGTCCCGCGGGCGAGGGGCGCCCGAAGGAGGCGTCCGGCAAGGGTTCGGCAGGCTCCCCGGACACGCCCGGACCGGACTCTCCGGGTCCCCAGGCCTGACCTGATCATGGTGAGCGGCCGGACAGCAGCCACGTAGACTGGTGGGCTGTTGTCCGGCCGTACCTCGTTCGAGTAGTGGAGTCACCCCGCCATGCAGGCAGAACCGAAGAACTCGCAGGCGGACCCGCAGGCGGACTCGCCGGCACGCTCCCTCGTCGGCGAGGAGTACGAGGTCGAGGTCGGCCCCGTCGCCCACGGCGGCCACTGCATCGCCCGCACCGCCGAGGGCCAGGTGCTGTTCGTCCGGCACACGCTGCCGGGCGAGCGGGTCGTGGCCCGGGTGACGGACGGCGAGGAAGGCGCGCGGTTCCTGCGCGCGGACGCGGTGCGCGTGCTGGAACCGTCGAAGGACCGCGTCGAGGCACCCTGCCCGTACGCCGGACCCGGCCGCTGCGGCGGCTGCGACTGGCAGCACGCCAAGCCGGGCGCCCAGCGCCGGCTCAAGGGCGAGGTGATCACCGAGCAGCTCAAGCGGCTCGCGGGCCTCACGCCCGAGGAAGCCGGCTGGGACGGCACCGTGATGCCGGCCGAGGGCGACAAGCTCCCGCCGGGCCAGGTTCCGCAGTGGCGCACGCGCGTGCAGTACGCGGTCGACGCCGACGGCAACGCCGGACTGCGCCGCCACCGCTCGCACGAGGTCGAGCCCATCGAGCACTGCATGATCGCCGCCGAGGGCGTCAGCGAGCTGGGCATCGAGCAGCGGGACTGGAGCGGCATGGTCTCCGTCGACGCCATCGCGGCGACGGGATCACAGGACCGCATGGTGATCCTCGAACCCCGGCCCGGCGCCCGCCTCCCCCTCGTCGAACTCGACAAGCCCGTCTCCGTGATGCGCGTCGAGGAGCACGACGGTGGCATCCACCGCGTCCACGGCCGCGCGTTCGTGCGCGAGCGCGCCGACGGCCGGACGTACCGCGTCGGCAGCGGCGGCTTCTGGCAGGTCCACCCGCAGGCCGCCGACACCCTCGTCAAGGCGGTCATGCAGGGCCTGCTGCCGCGCAAGGGCGACATGGCGCTCGACCTGTACTGCGGCGTCGGCCTCTTCGCGGGCGCCCTCGCCGACCGCCTCGGCGACAAGGGCGCGGTGCTCGGCATCGAGTCCGGCAAGCGCGCCGTCGAGGACGCCCGCCACAACCTCGCCGGCTTCGACCGCGTGCGGATCGAGCAGGGCAAGGTCGAGAGCGTGCTCCCGCGTACGGGGATCAGCGAGGTCGACCTGATCGTCCTCGACCCGCCGCGAGCGGGAGCGGGCCGCAAGACGGTCGAGCACCTGTCGTCCCTGAAGGCGCGGAAGATCGCCTACGTCGCCTGCGACCCCGCCGCGCTGGCCCGGGACCTGGGGTACTTCCGGGACGGGGGGTACCGGGTGCGGACTCTTAGGGCGTTCGATCTGTTTCCGATGACCCACCACGTGGAGTGTGTCGCGATCCTTGAACCGGTCGCGAAGGGTAACTGACCTGCGGGTTTGCTGGTCAGTAGGCTTGTCTTGGACGCACTCCCACGTGTATCCCAGAAACCAGGAGGTGGAGCGCCCGGCACTTCTGTCTCCGCCCTCAGATGGTCACTGACCTGCCGCTTCGGGAGACGGTACGCGAGGTGGCGTAGCAGGGGGGCGGCTAGGACAGGAAGTCTCTCTTCACGGGCTGACGCTCATTCGACGCCTGTTCTGATGCGATGTCAGGGTGACGGCCGCCGCAGCGGAGGGGCGGGAGTCGCCACGCCCCGCCTCAGCTGGGGCCGCTGCCGCCCCGCTGAGCCGACGCATCGGATGGGCAAAGCCGGCTTGCGTCCGCTACACGGTGCCAACGCGCGCGTTGCGTTGATCACGTTCCGGTACGCACGTGCCCCTGTAGCGGACTTCGCCGGCGCGGATTCGCGGGCAGATCGCTCGGTTGCATGGTTTCTGTCGTATGCGGTCAACCGTCCTGTTCGGTGGAAGACACGCTCATGGAGGCGCAACGGTTTTCGCCCCAATGTTCCGGGCTGTCACCAGCGCGCCTAGAAACGCCTTCCCGGGCCGCGCGAACGGCGGTCTGGAGTCCGGCGTCGTCGAGATCGCCGGGTTCCGCGAGTTCAGGGTCGACCGGGTAGTCCCTCGAGGATCATGAACACTTGGTCGAAGAGATCCTCGAGCGCCCCCAGGACTTCCCGGGTCGACGTCGCCCGGGTGGGACCACGCCCTCTGGCCGGGGGGTGAGAGGTGGCCACGGCCGTGAGTGCGGGGGTGACGTTTCCGGAGAGCGCGCGCATGACGGCCGAAGCGTGCGCGTGCTGTGTCGGTGCTCGTTGACGGCCGCGGCCATGAAAGCGGCGGTCTCCGCGATCAGTGCATAGCCTTCTTCCGGATAAAGCACGGCTCCTTGCACATCGGATGTGCCCAGCAGGAGCGCTGGGCGGATGCCCGTGCAGTCCGCGTCGGTGGGAAGCCGGGACGTGGCACCGGGCTTGCCGGCGAGGCTCGTGGTGAGGATGTGGGAGGCCCCGCGGCACGGCAGCCGTCCGTGATCCGGCGAGCCAGCGTCGCGTCGATCTGCGCGCCCACAGGCGCCGGGGCCACCGACTTCCCAAGCAGCCAGGACGAGGTGAAAGTGCCGTCCGTATCGAGCACGATCCTCAGGTCCGATGACTTTCCGTGTTCTGGACCGGTCACCACAGAAACCCTTTGTCGATGATTCCCTGGAACTGTTTGGCGCCGAGTTTCCAGGCCGACCAGAATCTGCCATCGGCGTGCAGCATGACCATCTTCTGGGATGCCGGGTCGATGAACCCGACCGCCGGTCCCTTGATTCCTGTAGTCGTACCGGTAGATCTACCGAGCCCTGACCAGCACACCGACTGAACGCATCACTCAAACCGACCGGGAAATGAGGCTCGTGACGCTCATCGGACCTCAGAATTCGTGCACTACGACCCAGTAGTCGGATTCTTCGACCGAGGTGGCACACAGGTGGCGGCCGTTAACCGAAACGGCAATGAACTCGGGTGAACCCGTCGCCGCGCAGATACGGGACGGGAGGTTCTTGCCGACCGGGTCTTTTACCCGCACCCAGCCGACCTGGCTCCCGCCAGGTACAGGCGGGAGGATCAAGAACTCTCCGTGCTCGCCGTAGAGCGAAACTTGTGCAGCATGGCGATGCCACGCCTCGTCCAGTTCGTCGGCGGCGTGGGGGGAGGAGGCGGGGGTTGCGGTGACCGGCTCCACCTCGAATCCGCTGACCGCATAGATGGCGGCGTTCACAGGTGGGCCGTCAGATGCCGCCTTCCCCGTCACCTCAAGCCCGCAGCGCCCAAGGGCGTCCAGCCACTCCGGTTCCTGCCGGTCGTTCATGATCTCTGACCTTTCGTCGGCCCTCACGGCATTCAGCCGCCTTCGTAGAACAGGTGATGATCGCCACCCGGTTTGTTTCCCTTGGCATATCTCTCCATGGACTCCGGATATCCAAGACTCCCGTCGGGCCGCTGCACCCTGGCGTTGTCCCAGCCGAAGTTGACGAGGTTCCGGGTGTCATCAATCTTCGGTTTGCCGGCATGGAAGTGAGGGCCTGCCGGATCGTGGGTGTGCTCGACGACGACACGCGAGCCGCTGTCTGTTTCGAACTGCCGGAAATTACCCCAATGTGCCGGGTCGGGTGAGTAAACATAATCCGGCACGTGCTTCAGGTGCTTGTTTCGGTGGCGATGTCGACGGCCAGACCGGCCGGCTCGCCCAGCGCGGGCACGATCTCGTCCACGATGCGCGCGCCGAGCAACGCCGCGTACTCCATGGGCTGGTCACCGGGCCCGTGATGCAGGGCGAACCGGGCCAGCGCGGACTCGTCGGTGAACCCGCAGATCCACCGCACCCCGCCCGAACGCACCGACCACAACCCCCCGTCGGCCACCGGCACCAGCAGCACCGACCGCCGCATCTCGCCGACCAGGGCACGGGGGTCGTCGCCTCCCCATCTGCGCTCGGCGATCCGCTCGGCGAGCTCGGCCTGGGGCTGCTGCACGGACCCTCCTCGTCCTAGGTGACTCATGGCACCGTAGATCAAGAGGCACGCGAACATGTCGGTGGTTCTCCTGGAAGCGCATTATGGCCCTGCATGTCGCCCTCATTTCGAGACCGCTGTGGAAACAGGGCCAGTCCTCACGTGCAGATTCGCGCCAGGAGCCGGGTGTGCAGGTTCGGCATGTCCGTCACGCGGCCGCCCGGGTGTGGGACGCGAGCTTGCGGAAAGCGTCTTCCCACACGGCGCGCGGTACGGCCGACGAGTGTGCGCAGCACCGGCCACAGCTCGAGGAGCAATTCCTGGTTGAGGTAACGGGGCAGGTCATCCCGCAGACCCTCGTGCAGGACAGCGCGGTACAGGCCCATGCGCTGGCGAATCTTGTTCATGTCGTACGAGTCATCCCTGGCCGGGCCATGTGCAATGGCAGCTCCACAACCCCCTGGGCCGGGCCGTGCAACTCGTCCAGCGACTCCGGCAGCCGGAGCCGGAACTTCTCCCGGTACAGCGCGAGGTCCTCGGCGACTGCGCCCCAGACGTCGCTCGGCGTGGGTGCGGGCGGGCCGTGGGCTGGAGGGCGTGACTCCAATATGGCGGTCTCAGAAGCGGTGCGGGTCATGATGTTCGAGCCTGCGTCCGGAGTGAGCAGGAGCGGGCTCGTGCAGGTGAGCTGGTCGTGGCGGCCTCTTCCGCCCGAAGAGGAGTGATGGACGGTTGGTCATGACGCTCATTTGACGCTCTGGGCGCCCGCACCCTGGACAGAGAGTCGATAGGGCGGCTCTGACCTGTGCTTTTCTGTGACTCGTCCAGGCCGACATCTTTCCGATGACGCACCATGTGGAGTGCGTGGCGATTCTGGAGCCGGTGGCGAAGGGACTCTGACCTGGGTGCGGGCGGGGCGTCCGCTCCATCAGCACCGGGCCCGACGTACTCGAGGGCATCGGCGGCACTGGTCACCAAGCAGGTTCTCCACTCGCGGCCGTGCGGTGGCCGGCCTGGTCAGGCCGAAGCGCTCAAGTACATGCACAGCTTCCTGCATGTCGGTGAAGCCGAACGCGTCGCCACCTACCGGCCGTTCACCACTTGGGCGAGCAGGGTGCGGGAGTGGGCGCGTGTTGCGGGATCCGCGACCATGTCCTGGACCATGACCTCCTCGACGCCGGCGGCCTTGGTCATCTGCTCCAGCTGGTCCCGTACGGTCTGTGGGCTGCCGGCGATCTGGAGGGGCCAGCGTCCGTCGGTGATGACCGTAGGGGCGTCCTTCTGCGCCTGGGTGAGTTCTCGCGCGGCCTCTTCGACTGTGGGCACCTGTGCACGGGTGCCGTTGCGGGCCAGGCGCGCCATCAGGGCCGTCCGGGTCCAACTGAGCCGCCGGGCCTCGGCGTCGGTGTCGGCCACCACGACGCTGAGGGACAGGATTCCGCCCCGCCCGGACCGACTTCCGGCAGCGTGGGCGCCGTGGCGGAGCAGGGACCGGATGGCGCCGCCGGGGTCGATGAAGCCCGCGAACGCGTAGCCGAGGCCGAGCCGTCCGGCCATCTGGGCGCTGGAGCCGGAGGAGCCGAGGATCCACACCTCGGGTCGGGAGGGGATGCCGGCCGTCGGGTCGAGGCGCGCGAACGGGTGGTCGGTGGGGAAGCCGCCCTCGAGGTGGGCGAGGATCTCCTGCACCTGGTCCGCGAAGTCGTCGGTGGGCGGCACCCCTCGGTCGCGGCGCAGGGCGAGGTCGACGACGGGGCCCGCGGTGGCGCGGCCGAGGCCCAGGTCGATGCGGCCGGGGGCGAGGGCTTCGAGCAGGAGGAAGTTCTCGACGACCTTGTAGGGGCTGTAGTGGTTGAGCAGGACCGCGCCGGAGCCGACCCGGATGCGGGAAGTCGCTGTGGCCGCGAGGGCGATGAGGATTTCGGGGGCCGAGGAGGCGGCACTGGCGGCGTCGTGGTGCTCGGCGTACCAGATGCGGTGGTATCCGAGATCCTCGGCCTGCTGTGCTGCGGCGACGGCCTCCTTGAGGGCCTGCGGTTTGTCGCTGTCGGGGGCGACGCCGGCGAGTTCGACGAGGGAGAGCTTCATGGTCGGTGTGTCCTTGCTGTCGGCCCTGATGACGGGCCGCGGGAGGGCCTTCGGTGCGGCGCGGTGCGAACCGGTGACTGGTGATCCGTGGTCAGACGGCCCGCGGGGTGTGTGTACCGAAGGAACGCTGGTGGTAGGTGAGGGGGCGTGGGCCGCCCGTAGCCGCCTCGGCCGCGGTGACGTGGGCGAGCAGAACGGTGTGGTCCCCTGCCGCGACGTACTCCTGGACCTCGGCGGCGATCCAGGACGCCGAGCCCGGCAGGCGGGGCAGTCCCTGGCTCGTCGACCATGGGATGCCGTCGAACCTGTCCGGGCCCGAGCGGGCGAAGGCCGTGGCGAGCTCGGCCTGGTGTGCGCCCAGGACATTGATGCCGAAGCGGCCGGTGCGGCGGACGAGCGCGAGGAGTCGGGAGTGGTTGTCCAGGGACACCAGCACCATCGGGGGTGTCAGGGACAGGGAGGTGAAGGCGCTGACCGTGGTGCCGTGCGGGTGCCCGTCGTCCATCGCGGTGACCACGGCTACCGGGGAGGCTACGGCGGCCATGGCGTCGCGGAACACGTGCGGGGGCTCGGTGCCGGACGGTTGCTCGGTGGTGGTGGTCATGACCGGGCCGGCTTCGTGACGCGCGGGTCGAGACCGTACTGCTCGGGGGCGCCGAGGTGGTCGCGCAGGGTGGAGCCTTCGTAGTCCTCGTGGAAGAGGCCGCGATCCTGAAGGATGGGGACGACCTGGTCGCTGAAGGCGTCGAAGCCGTCGTGGAAGCCGTCCAGGGCGATCGAGAAGCCGTCGCAGGCCCCTGCCTCGAACCACTCCTGCATGTGGTCGGCCACGTCGGCGGCGGTGCCGGCCACCACCGGGTGGTAGTCGATGACGCCGTGGGCGATCACGTCGCGCAACGTCCAGCCCTGCCGGGCCACTTCGAGGGCGCGGGCGGAGCGCGGATCGTGCGGGCTGGGCACGGCGTCGGCCAGCTGCTCGGCGGTCAGCGGCTCGTCGAGCCGGCCGGGGCCGAGCGGCAGGCCGATCATGGCGCCGAGGTAGCGCACGCGCTGGTGCAGGTCGACGACCTCGTCCAGGAAGCGGCGCCGCTCCAGGGCGGCCTGGCGGGAGGCGGCGATGGTCGGCATGAAGCCGGCGAGCATCTTCACCTCGTCCGGGTCGCGTCCGGCGCGCTTGGCGGCGTCCCGCAGGGCCTCACGCTGGGCTCGGGCGTCCTCGACGGTGTACGGGTTGGCGTAGACGCCACTCGCGTACCGGCCCGCGATCTCCAGGCCGTAACTGCCGCCTCCCGCCTGGAAGATGACCGGCTGGCCCTGCTCGGACGGGGGGATGGGCAGCGGGCCGCGGGAGGCGACGTGCTTGCCCTGGAGGTTGACCGGCTGGATCTTGTCCATGTCGGCGTACCGCTTGTTCTCGACGTCGAGCAGCAAGGCGTCCTTCTCCCAGCTGCCCCAGAGCGCCTGCACGATCTGGATGACCTCGTGGGCACGCTCGTACTTCTCCGCGCGTGGCGGGATCGTCGCGCCGAAGTTCGCGGCGGCCGCGGGGTCGGAGGTGGTCACCGCGTTCCAGCCGGCCCGGCCGTGGCTGATCACGTCCAGGGCCTTGAACTGGCGGGCGAGGTTGTAGGGCTCGCTGAACGTGGTGGAGGCGGTGGTGACCAGGCCGATCCGCTCGGTCTCGCGCGCGAGGACGGTCAGGAGCAGCATCGGGTCGATCATGTGGTGCGGGGCCTGGCGGTCGAGGTCCATGTCCAGGACCGGGGTGTCCGCGATGAACAGCAGCTGGACCTTGCCGCGCTCGGCGGCCTGCGCGTACCGCACGAACTGGTCCATGTCCGTGTAGCTGTTCAGGTTTGCGCCCGGCAGCCGCCAGGCCCCGGGCTCGGCCCCGTATCCGCCGCTGAACTGCATGCCCAGGACCATCTGCCGGCTTGTCATGGTTGCTCCTCGGGAGGATGGGGCGAGAATAAACGGAGGACGCCTCCGTTTACCTTTTCGAAGATACGGAGGCTGCCTCCGAATTGTCAAAAGGTGGCGGGCCCACGCGCTCTTCGTGCTCGCGTCGGTGTTGGTGACATGCCGGCGAGGCCGCTCGCGTGGCGTGGTGTGCGCGCGGGTGGCCTCGCGGGGTGGTGGTCCCGGGCGGTGGTGCCGGGCGGTGGCTCAGTTGCTCAGCGGTGGGCGGCGCGGTTCATCTCGACGACGTCGTCGACGGTGGGATCGGCACCGAGGGCGGCGAAGCGTTCCGGGAGGCTGTCGCGGACGCGCGCGTCCTTGGCGCGGTCGGCCGCGGCCAGGGCGGCGGGGAGCTCGTCGAGGGTCAGTTCGGTGCAGTAGGCGGGGCTGTTCGGCTGCTGGCGCCAGGAGTCGGCCAGTGTGCCGGCGTCGTAGGGGTCGAAGCCGGTGTCGTCCACCAGGCTCATCGCCAGCTTCCGCGCCTCTTCGGAGTCGCTGGCGACCGGGATGGCGATACGGCCGGCGGTTCCCGCCGGGACGCCCCGAGTGCGCTGGGTGCCGGCCAGTGCGGCGTTCCATGCCTTGACGACGGGACGGCCGAGCTGCTCGGCGGTGTACACGCTCTCCACCTGGCCGTTGTCCACCGCCTCGATCGGCTCGCTGAGCATGCCGGGGTAGTAGTTCGCGGTGTCGATGACCACCGTCTCGTCGGGCACTGACGCGAACAGGTCCGCCAGTTGCCCCGCCACCCCGAACGGGATCGACAGGACGATCACGTCGCTGCCCTGGACCGACTCCTCCAGGGCCACCGCGCGGGCTCCGGACTCCAGCACCTCGGCCGCTACGGCCTCACGGCCGCGGGCGTCGGCGACTCGGACGTCGTGACCGGCCGCGCTGAGCTTGGCGGCGAGATTCCCGCCGATGGCTCCGGCGCCTATAACGGTGATTTTCATGATTTGTCCTCTGCTGGGTCGTGCTGCCGCCCGGGAGGGCGGAGCAAGGTGACGGCTGTGTGTGGTCGAGCGGCCTGGCGCTTGCGTGCCGTGCCGTGCCGGGCCGGCCGGGGTGTCCGGCGGTTACGCCTGGGTGTGCGGTTACGCCGTGGCGTCCGCTCGCTCGCGGTAACCGCTCGCGATCAGCGCGCGAAGTCGTCCGAGCGACTCCTCGTCGGTGTCGTTGCCCTTGATCCAGGCAAGGGAGCAGGCCGCGAGGAACAGGTCGTACCCCTGGACCGACGCCCGCACGTGCCCCGCGCGCTGGGCCGCTCGCACGTACTGGTCGGTGGCGGTGATGAGGATGTCGCAGGGAATCGTGAGCGGGCTGTCCGGCTCCTGCGCCCGAGCCGCGGCCATGAGCGGTTCCGGAAGGCCGCTGTAGGCGCTGAAGTACTCCTCCATCGCCCGCAGCCACTGCTCCAACGCCTCGGCGGCGTCGCCGAGTTGCTCGATGTCCGCCTGGCGGGCCACGAGTTCCTCGGAGCGGGTCTGCAGCACCGCCGCGAGCAGCGCCTCGCGGGTGGGGAAATGCCGGTACAGGGTGCCGGGCCCGACGCCCGCCTCCTTGGCCACCGCCTCCAGGGACGTGCCGACCCCGTGCCGCAGGAAGTGCCGCTGCGCGGTCTCCAGGAGGGTCGCACGGTTGCGCTGGACGTCCGCACGGGGCTTGCGCCCCTGCTGTCCGCTGGTGGCCATGCGTCCTCCTGTCTCGGGTGTACGCGGACGCAGCAAAAACGGATGCTGCCTCCGTACAGGTTCGAGCGTAAAGCGGAGGCAGCATCCGGTCAAGCCGGCGAGCGATCCACGGAGCCCGGACCTGGCAGGGCTGCGACTCTCCACGAGGCCGGAGCGCTCGAGCAGCCGTACGGCGGCTTCTCGGTTGGCAGTCACCACGGGTCGGGGTCGGGGTCGGTGTATGCGGTGGTGAGGTGGCGCGCGGGGTCGGCGAGGCTCCAGCCGACGACGTTGCCGTGCTGGACGAGGAGCGCCACGTCAGGGGCGATGCCGATGCGGGCGTCCAGTGGCTCGTCGAGGACGTCGAGGTCGCGCAGACAGGTCAGCAGGGTGTCCCTGGGGGCGCGGCACAGCACCGCGCACCTCTCATGCCGGAAGTCCCGGACCTCATCGGCACGCAGCCCGCCCGCGCGTACTGCGGGTGTGAGGGGAAGGCAGGCGGCCTCCTCGGCGGATGCGGACTCTTCCGGCCAGTGGAATCGAGCCCTGACCAGCTCTCGGCCTGCCTTGTCGAACCGGATGATGTCGGGCGCGTCCCGTAGCTAGTCCTAGCTGCCGAAGGTGTCCGTGAGGACCGCTCACGCTCCATCACGTTCGCGAAGTGCGCGATGTCCACGGAGTGGCCGAAGCAGGGGGTGATGTGCAGCGGATCGTCCGTCACCGTTGCACGCCAGCCGCCGTCGAAGGTCAGTCGTGTCGTCATCGGCGGCGAAACCCCTCCCAGGCCGCGCCTACGGCGATCCGCAGCCCGGCGTCGTCGAGATCGCCGGGTTCCGTGAGGTCGGGGTCGACCGCGTAGTCCTCAAGGATCATGAACACGTGGTCGAAGAGACCGCCGAGCGCGCCTTGGAGACGTTCCCCGTTCGCCTGGGAAGCGCGTCGCGCCTTCCACCAGCCGTGTGCGAAGTCCGGTGCGGAGCACTTCCCGTCGGTGAACGCGTCCAGCAGTGCCAGTTGTTGTGCTGCCGCACCGGACTTCGCACACG
>NZ_MUBA01000192.1 GCF_002154575.1 Streptomyces bobili | reverse complement strand
GCACCGGGCCGCTCCGCTCGGCGACGAAGACGGTCGTCGCGTCGGGGAGGCGGCCGAGGGTCTCGTAGGGGCCTACGGCGTCCAGGGCGGTGAAGCGGTCGAAGAGGACGATGGCGATCTGCATGGGCTGCCTTTCGAGGGGGCCGGTGGGCGTTCAGCGGACGGGGGCGGCGGGGCGGAACCGGCGCCGGTACTCGGCCGGGGAGGTGGCGAGAGCCTTGACGAAGGCGCGGCGCATCGCCTCGGGGGTGCCGTAGCCGCTGGCGCGGGAGACCTCCTCGACGCCGTCGCCGGTGTCCTCCAGCAGCCGGCGGGCGTGTTCGAGGCGTACCCGGTCGACGTAGCGGCCGGGCGTCAGGCCGGTCTCGGCGCGGAAGGCGCGGGCGAAGTGGCGGGGCGAGAGCAGCGCGCGGGCGGCGAGGGACTCGACGCTCAGGTCGCCGTCGGGGTGCTCGGTGACCCACCGCTGGACCTCGCGCAGCGGCTCCCGGCGGGCGGTCTGCGCGCGGAGCTGGGCGCTGAACTGGGCCTGGTTGCCGGGCCTGCGCAGGAAGACGACCAGATGGCGGGCGACACCGAGCGCCACGTCCCGGCCCAGGTCCTCCTCGACCAGGGCGAGCGCGAGGTCGATGCCCGCGGTGACGCCGGCCGAGGTGGAGACGCGTCCGTCGCGCACGTAGACGGGCTCGGCGTCGACCTCGACCGCCGGGTGGTCGCGGGCGAGGGTGTCGGCGTACGCCCAGTGGGTCGTGGCGCGGCGGCCGTCGAGCAGGCCCGCCTCGGCGAGCAGGATCGCGCCGGTGCACACGGAGACGAGGCGCTCGGCCCGCGGGCCGTGCTCACGCAGCCAGTCGGTCAGCCGCGGATCGGGCCCGCGGGTGCCCTGCCCGCCCGGCACCAGCAGGATGTGCGGGTCGGGCGCGTCGGCGAGGGCCGTGTCCGGTACGAGGGTGAGGCCGCTGGAGGTGCGCACCGCACCGCCGTCCAGGGAGGCGGTCCGGACGCGGTACGTGCCCGGCACGTGCTTGTCGGCCCCCGCGAAGACCTCCACGGGACCGGTGACGTCGAGACTCTGGACGTCGTCGAAGAGGACGACGAGGACGGTGCGCTGGGCCATGCGGTCGATTCTTCGCGGCCCACGCGACGGCCGCAACGACGAGTACCCCACCTTTCCTGCCACCCGGCCGGCCCGGACGCGGCATGATCCGGCGCGGTCGAGGTACCCGGCCGTCCGCCGGCCGGACGGCCGGGAGACGAAGGGAGAACTCCGTGTTCCGTGCGATCGCAGACGTACTGCGGCAGATCGGTGGTGCCGTCGCCACCGTCGTGACGCTGCCCTTCCGGGCCCTGGCCCGGCTGTTCGGCGGGGCCTCCTCCACCACGCGGCACGGGAGGGCGTGAGGCCCGCCGGTCCGCGCCCTGATCCACGGGTGTCGGCGCCGCCTGCCACAATTGCCGCGCAACCTCAGTGGAGAAGGCGGTACGGGAATCGTGACGACAGAGCTGCCACCCCTCGTAGGGTCCATCGAAAGCAGGATCGCCGGGGAACTCGGCGTACGGGAGCGGCAGGTGAGGTCCGCCGTGGAGCTGCTCGACGGCGGCTCGACGGTGCCCTTCATCGCCCGTTACCGCAAGGAAGCGACCGAGATGCTCGACGATGCGCAGCTGCGCACGCTCGAGGAGCGGCTGCGCTATCTGCGGGAGCTGGAGGAGCGCCGGACGGCGATCCTGGAGTCCGTGCGCGAGCAGGGCAAGCTGAGCGACGAGCTGGAGGCGCGGATCCGGGGCGCCGAGACCAAGGCGCGGCTGGAGGACATCTACCTGCCGTTCAAGCCGAAGCGGCGGACGAAGGCGCAGATCGCGCGGGAGGCGGGCCTGGAGCCGCTCGCCGACGGGCTGCTCGGTGACCCCTCGGTGGAGCCGCTCGCCGCGGCGGCGGCCTTCGTCGACGCCGAGAAGGGCGTCGCGGATCCGCAGGCCGCGCTGGACGGCGCGCGGGCGATCCTCACCGAGCGGTTCTCGGAGGACGCCGACCTGATCGGCGAGCTGCGCGAGCGCATGTGGGTGCGGGGCCGGGTGGCGGCGAAGGTGCGGGAGGGCAAGGAGGAGACGGGAGCGAAGTTCGCCGACTACTTCGACTTCGCCGAGCCGTTCACCGCGCTGCCCTCGCACCGGGTCCTGGCGATGCTGCGCGGCGAGAAGGAGGAGGTCCTCGACCTCGTCCTGGAGCCGGAGGAGCCGACGGACGGGCCGTCCTCGTACGAGGGGATCGTGGCGCACCGCTTCGGCATCACGGACCGCGGGCGGCCGGGCGACAAGTGGCTCAAGGACACGGTCCGCTGGGCCTGGCGCACCCGCCTCCTCGTGCACCTCGGTCTCGATCTGCGGCTGCGGCTGCGCACGGCCGCCGAGGACGAGGCGGTGAACGTCTTCGCGGCGAACCTGCGCGATCTGCTGCTCGCCGCCCCGGCGGGCACCCGCGCGACGCTCGGCCTGGACCCCGGCTTCCGTACGGGCGTGAAGGTCGCCGTCGTCGACGCGACCGGCAAGGTGGTCGCCACCGACGTGATCCACCCGCATGTCCCGGCCAACAGGTGGGACGAGTCGATCGCGAAGCTGGCGCGGCTGGCGAAGGAGCACGCGGTCGAACTGATCGCGATCGGCAACGGCACCGCGTCCCGCGAGACCGACAAGCTCGCCGGTGACCTCATCGAGAGGCATCCCGAACTGAACGTCACCAAGGTGATGGTGTCCGAGGCCGGCGCGTCCGTGTACTCGGCGTCCGCGTTCGCCTCGCAGGAGCTGCCCGACATGGACGTGTCGCTGCGCGGCGCGGTGTCGATCGCGCGCCGGCTCCAGGACCCGCTGGCCGAGCTGGTGAAGATCGACCCGAAGTCGATCGGGGTCGGCCAGTACCAGCACGACCTGTCCGAGCTGAAGCTGTCGCGTTCGCTGGACGCGGTGGTGGAGGACTGTGTGAACGGCGTCGGTGTCGACGTGAACACCGCCTCGGCCCCCCTGCTGGCCCGGGTCTCCGGCATCACCTCCGGTCTCGCCGAGAACATCGTGGCGCACCGGGACTCCAACGGGCCGTTCACGTCCCGGCAGTCGCTGAAGAAGGTGCCCCGGCTCGGCCCGAAGGCGTACGAGCAGTGCGCGGGCTTCCTGCGGATCCGCGGCGGCGACGATCCGCTGGACGCCTCCAGCGTGCACCCCGAGGCGTACCCGGTGGTGCGGCGGATGGTGAAGTCGTCCGGGGAGGGGGTCGCGTCGCTGGTGGGCAACACGGCGGTGCTGCGTGCGCTGCGGCCGGCCGACTTCGTGGACGAGAAGTTCGGTCTGCCGACCGTCTCCGACATCCTCAAGGAGCTGGAGAAGCCCGGCCGGGACCCGCGGCCCGCCTTCAGGACGGCCACCTTCAAGGAGGGTGTGGAGAAGATCTCCGACCTGGCGTCCGGCATGGTCCTGGAGGGCGTCGTCACGAACGTGGCGGCCTTCGGGGCGTTCATCGACATCGGCGTCCACCAGGACGGGCTGGCGCATGTCTCCGCTCTCTCCAGGACGTTCGTCAAGGACCCGCGGGACGTGGTCAAGCCCGGCGACATCGTCAAGGTGAAGGTTCTCGACATCGACATCCCGCGCAAGCGGATCTCGCTCACGCTCCGGCTGGACGACGAGGCCGCCCCGAAGGGCGATCCGTCGGGCGAGGGACGGCCGCAGCGGGGCGGACGTCCGCCGCAGCAGCGGCAGCAGGGCGGCGGACAGCGTCAGCAGGGCGGGCAGCGCGGCGGGGGCGGCGGCCAGCGGGCCGCCGGCGGGCGACAGGCTCCGCCGCCGGCCAACAGCGCGATGGCGGACGCCCTGCGCCGGGCAGGACTGACCGACCCGAAGGGCAAGCGGTAACGCGACGGCGACGGGCCCGGTCCCCGCACTCCGCGGGGACCGGGCCCGTCGCTGTGGTGAGCGGTTAGCGTTCCGTCACCTTGCCGTCGGCCACTTCCAGGCGGCGGGTGACGTGGACCGCGTCCAGCATGCGGCGGTCGTGGGTGACCAGCAGGAGGGTGCCCTCGTAGGCGTCGAGGGCCGACTCCAGCTGCTCGATCGCGGGGAGGTCCAGGTGGTTGGTGGGCTCGTCGAGGACGAGGAGGTTCACTCCCCTGCCCTGGAGGAGCGCGAGAGCGGCGCGGGTCCGCTCGCCGGGTGACAGGGTGGCCGCCGGGCGCAGCACGTGGTCCGCCTTGAGGCCGAACTTGGCCAGCAGGGTGCGTACCTCCGCCGGCTCGGTGTCGGGGACGGCCGCGCCGAACGCGTCCAGCAGCGCCTCGGTGCCGTGGAACAGCTTGCGGGCCTGGTCGACCTCGCCGACCAGGACGCCCGAGCCGAGGGTGGCGTGCCCGGCGTCCAGCGGGACCCGGCCGAGGAGCGCGCCGAGCAGGGTGGACTTGCCCGCGCCGTTGGCGCCGGTCACCGCGACCCGGTCGGCCCAGTCGACCTGGAGGGTCACCGGGCCGAGGGCGAAGCCGCCGCGCCGCACCTCGGCGTCCCGCAAGGTCGCCACGACGGCGCCGGAACGCGGGGCCGAGGCGATCTCCATGCGCAGGTCCCACTCCTTGCGCGGCTCGTCGACCACCTCCAGGCGTTCGATCATGCGCTGGGTCTGGCGGGCCTTCGCGGCCTGCTTCTCGCTGGCCTCGCTGCGGAACTTGCGGCCGATCTTGTCGTTGTCGTTGGCCGCCTTGCGGCGCGCGTTCTTCACGCCCTTGTCCATCCAGGAGCGCTGGGTCTGCGCGCGGTCCTGGAGGGCGGCCTTCTTGTCGGCGAACTCCTCGTAGTCGTCGCGGGCGTGCCGACGGGCCACGTCCCGCTCCTCCAGGTAGGCGTCGTAGCCGCCGCCGTAGAGCCTGATCTGCTGCTGGGCGAGGTCGAGTTCGAGGACCTTGGTGACGGTGCGGGTGAGGAACTCGCGGTCGTGGCTGACGACGACGGTGCCGGCGCGCAGACCGGTCACGAAGCGTTCGAGGCGCTCCAGGCCGTCCAGGTCGAGGTCGTTGGTCGGCTCGTCGAGGAGGAAGACGTCGTAGCGGGACAGCAGGAGGGAGGCGAGGCCCACGCGGGCCGCCTGGCCGCCGGACAGGGAGGTCATCGGCTGGTCCAGGCCGACGCCCAGGCCGAGCGAGCCGGCGATCTCCTCGGCGCGCTCGTCGAGGTCGGCGCCGCCGAGGTCGAGCCAGCGCTCCAGGCTCGTCGCGTACGCGTCGTCGGAGCCCGGCGCCCCGTCGACGAGGGCCTGGGTGGCCTCGTCCATGGTCCGCTGGGCCTCGGCGACACCGGTGCGGCGGGCGAGGAAGTCCCGCACGCTCTCGCCGGGGCGCCGCTCGGGCTCCTGGGGCAGGTGGCCGACGGTCGCGGTCGGCGGGGACAGGCGCAGTTCGCCCTGCTCCGGCGCGGTGAGCCCGGCGAGGAGCGTCAGCAGGGTGGACTTGCCCGCGCCGTTGGCTCCGACCAGCCCGATCACGTCCCCGGGGGCGACGACGAGGTCGAGCCCGGAGAAGAGGGAGCGGTCGCCGTGGCCGGCGGCGAGGTTCTTGGCGACGAGGGTGGCAGTCATCAGGGAGTAGATCCTAACGGCCGCCGCGGCCCGGACGAGGACGGCACCGTCGTCTCCACTTCCTGGCAGCTGCGTAGGTGGCCAGGTGCTGGGCGCCAGGTGCTAGGCGCGCCGGCCGGTGGAGCGGGGCGGCAGCGGCTCGTAGTGCTCGGTGAACAGCTTGCCCACCAGTTCGCCCCGGCTGGACACGCCGAGCTTCTCGAAGATCGCCTTGATGTGGTCGCGCACCGTGTGCGGCGACAGATGGAGTTCCTCGGAGATCCCGTTGGTGGACAGGCCGCGCGCCACCCGCTGCGTGACGTCCAGCTCCCGCTCGGACAGCTCGTAGGCCTGCACGATGAGCGGCGTGACCTCGGAGATCGGGGCCCGCTCGATGATCACCGCGGAGACGCCCAGGCGTCCGTCGGCCTCCCGCAGGCAGGAGGCGTGGCACACCAGCCAGCGGCCCGTGCGGCTGCGCATCCTGATCCGCGCGGTGTCGCGGCCGTGCTCCTGCGCGATCGCGCGGGCCCGCATCGCGGTGCCGTGCACCCACAGCGGTACGCGGATGCCGAGGGCGGTGAGCGAGGCGGGGCCTTCCGGCATCTCCTCCAGGTAGCGCCGTGCGTCGTCGTTGGCCGAGACGAGGGCGCCCTGGGCGTCGAAGAGCAGCAGCCCGGTGCCGGTCATCGCGCCGGAGTCCTCGGTGCGGTATTTGGCGTACGACCTGAGCCGGCGCGCGATCGGGGTGCCCAGCTCCTCGAGGAACCGGCGCTCCCCGCCGCTGAACTCGGCCCGCCCCTTCTCCCGGAACAGGCTCACGTAGCCGTGCGGGCGCCCGTCCACCCGCAGCACGGCCCGCAGCTCGTCGTGCACGCCGCGCGGCGCCAGGAAGCCCCGGTAGAGCGAGCTGCGGCCGGGCTCGCCGCCGGTGCTGTCCCACAGGCTCGCCACCGGCACCGGCGCCAGCGCGAGGTCACGGAAGAGGTTGATCTTCTCCGTGAACAGCTCGTACTGCCAGTAGACGGCGCAACTGTGGCCCTCGATGTTCTCCGCGAGGATCGGCGACGTGATCATCCCGGTGTCCGGGTCCGTGGCCCGCCAGACGGCCGCGTCGTAGGGCACCACCCTGCGCAGTTGCGTCGCCAGCGTGCTGAACAGCATGTGCGGACTGTCCGCACGCCCGGCCCGTGAGATGAGTTCGTCGCGACCGATCGCCATGGGCATGCTCCGGCACTCCGTTCCGGGATCGCCTTCGGATGATGAAGCGAGCGCTGCCAGTTACCAACTAATCACCACCGTACGCTACTTGTCGGACAGGACCGGTGACGGCCGGCCGTCACCGGCCATCACCGGTCATCACCGGCCGTCACCGTCGTCGCCGGCCGTCACCACACCTCGTCCGGCAGCCACTGGGCGAGCCGCCGGGCCCCGGCCAGGACGGGCCCGGCCGCGCGGAGGTCCAGCGCCGTGCTCTCGGGTAGCTCCGGCATCCGCGGCATCTGCGGTCCGACGTACAGCGGGTCGGTGCGGACGTCCTCGATGCCCAGCGGCCGGAGCAGCGCCAGGAGGGCGGGCCGGGACAGCCGGATCCACCGCTGGGTGGGCCCCAGCGCCGCGTGGAGCCGTTCCTCGCCGGTGAAGGCGAGGCCGACCCGCTCCTGGCCGGCGCCCGTCCGAGCCGTCCGTACGACGGCCGGCGCGCCGCCGGAGTCGTCGGCCCGGACCGGGACGAACAGGAGCGCGTCCACTACGTCACGTCTCGAGGCAGAACTCGTCGAGCGGGTAGCCGACGTGCCGGTCCTCGGTCGGCAGAAAGCCGAGGACCTTGTCACCGGGCTTGAGTTCGGTGCTGTTGAGTACCGTGCCGCCCGGACCGAGCACCCGTACGTGCCAGTCGTCCTGGAGGATCAGATTGACCTCGCGGCCGTCCGGGGAGACCGCGTTCACCGAGATCAGCGGCCTGGTCTCGATCTTGACCCGGCCGACGGTGACGAGCCGGGTACGGCCCGCGACGTCGGCGGCCACGATCTTGCTGCCCGCCTTCAGCTCGCTGAGGTAGTTGGTGCGGCCGTCCTTGGACAGGGTGTAGGAGTGGATGGCGCCGGCGTTCACCCGGAACGGGCGGGTCGGCATGTAGGGCAGCGGATGCGTCTCGCTGACGCACAGGATCATGCCCTTGGAGTGCGACCCGACCAGGATGCCCTCGTCCTTGCGGAAGTAGGTGCAGGTGTCGACGCAGGCACGCTCGCCCATGCCGACGTGCTCGGTGCTGACGACCTCGAGTTCGGTCAGGGCCAGGTCGGGGGTCTCGGCGTTCACCACGGTCTTCAGCGCCGTGGCGTCGCCGACCTTCTTCGGCGCCATCATCACGCCGTCCGAGCCGTGCTCGAGCACCCCGAAGATGATCTCGGCCTCCTCGACGTCGGCCGCCACCGTGATCAGGCTGCCCTTGGCCGCCGCGGACGCCGCGATGACGATCTCCAGCGGGATCTTGGTGGGGTCGCGGAACAGCAGCAGGCTCCACTGCTCGGTGCGCGCCGACTGGCAGGCGTCCTCCAGCGTCTCGGCGTCCACGATCTCCACGAACCGGCCGAATTCCAGCTCCGGATGTTCGAGCCTCAGCTCGGCGGGGGTGATTCCGTGGAAGCGCGGGTCCACGATGACCACCGTGGCCTCGCCGAAGTCCTCCGGAAGGGTCTTGCCACGGGGGAACAGCACCTTGGTGACGGTCGGGGGCAGCCCCTGCAGGGCGGCCGGGTCCGCCGCCACGATGCCGTCGACCCGCTGATGCAGGGCCTCTTGGACGATGGCGTTCCTCGCCTCGTCGAGGTTGCGGATGTCCAGCCAACTGAGCTTCATGCGTATGGCTCCTAGAGGTCAGTCCCTGTGGATGAGTCAGTCACTGTGGATGAGGTCGGCCAGCTTCGCGGCCATGACGCCGGGGTCGGGCGCCTCGAAGATGTTGCGGCCCATGGCGACGCCGGCGACGCCCGCGCTCAGGGCCTCGGAGACATCGGCCAGGACCTGGCCCTCGTCCTTGTTGCGCGGGCCGCCGACGGTGATGACCGGGACGGGAGAGCGGGAGGTGATCTCCCTCATCGCCGTGACCGAGCCGACGTACGGGGCCTTCACCAGGTCGGCGCCGAGATCGGCGGCGAGGGACACCGCGTGCGCCACCAGTGCCGGGTCGTGCGGATCGCTGATCCTGGGACCGCGGGGGTACATCATCGCCAGCAGCGGCACGTTCCAGCGGTCGCAGGCGTCGGCGACCGCGGCCAGATCGGAGATCTGCTGCTGCTCGTTGTCCGAACCCACGTTGACGTGCACGCTCACCGCGTCCGCGCCCAGCCGCAGGCTCTCCTCGACGCCGGCCACCAGGTACTTGGCGTCCGGGTCGGGGGCGTGCACGGTGCTGGCGCTCAGGTGGACGATGAGCGAGGTGCTGGAGAACCAGACGGGATCGACGTGCCGCAGGCTGCCCTTGTGCAGGACGATCGCGTCCACCCGGTTGGTGGCCAACCGGCCCACGAGCGCGTCGAGCCCCTCGCCGCCGGTGATCGGACCCTGGCTCACCGAATGGTCCAGCGGCACGATCAGCAGCCGTTCGGAATCGTTTCGGAAGAGGCGCCGCAAGCGAAGTCGCCTGCCGAACGCGCCGTTGGAGATCATGGGGTTTCCTCTTTCTCCGTGCCGGTCTTGGATCAACTCTTCAGCGGGCGGCTATCTTCGGTGTCTCTTTCTCATATCGCGTGTGGCGCGTTTCCGATATCGACGGGAAACATCGGCTGTCAAGACTCGTGGACAACCGGCGAGAAAGGTGTCCACAAGTGACCACCATGAAGATTGACGGGCGCGGCCTGACCATCGGCCAGACCGTGGCCGCCGCAACTCGTGAAGGTTCGGATTTCGCAGTCTCCGAGGACGCGTCGCGGGCGATGAACGCCTCCCGCGACCTGAAGCTGGAAATCCTCGCCACCGGCAAGCCCATCTACGGCGTGACGACGGGTTTCGGTGACAGCGTCAACCGGCAGATATCACCGGAGAAGACCGCGCGGCTGCAGAACGAACTGATCCGCTACCACCTGAACGGCACCGGCCCGCTGGCCTCCGACGAGGTCGTGCGCGCCACGTTGCTGATCCGCGCCAACTGCCTCGCCCGGGGCAACTCCGGCGTCAGCATGCCCGTCGTGGAACGGCTGCTCGACTTCGTGCGGCACGACATCCTGCCGACCATCCCCGAGCGCGGCTCGGTCGGCGCGAGCGGCGACCTCGTCCCGCTCTGCTACCTCGCGCACGCGCTGACCGGCCAGGGCCAGGTGCGCCACAACGGCGAGATCCGGCAGACCGCGGACGTGCTGTCCGAGCTGGGACTGGAGCCGGTGGCGCTCGAGGCCAAGGACGGGCTCGCCCTGATCAACGGCACCTCCTTCAGCTCCGCGTTCGCCGTCCTGAACGCCGCGGCGGCGGCCGAACTGGCCGAAGTGGCCGACATCTGCACCGCGCTGGCCAGCGAGGGCATGCTCGGCAACCGCGGCCACTACGCGCCGTTCATTCACAACGAGAAGCCGCACGACGGCCAGCGCGCCAGCGCCGCGCTCGTCCACGAGCTGCTCGAAGGTTCCACGCTGGCGATGACGTACGACCAGGTCGTCGACCTCAACGACCCGCTGGACGGCCGGCACTACCAGAAGCTCACCCGCAGCATCCAGGACCGCTACTCGCTGCGCTGCGCCCCGCACGTCACCGGCGTGCTGCGGGACATGCTCGACTGGGTCGCCCCCTGGCTGACGGTGGAGATCAACTCCTCCAGCGACAACCCGCTGTTCGATCCGTCCACGGGAGCCGTGTACAGCGGCGGCAACTTCTACGGCGGTCATGTCGTCACCGCGATGGACTCGCTGAAGACAGCCGTCGCCGGCGTCGCCGACCTCCTCGACCGGCAGCTCGCGCTCCTGGTCGACGAGAAGTTCAACAACGGCCTCACCCCGAACCTGATCGCCCGGGTGGCCGACGACGACACCGAGGCCGGTCTCCAGCACGGCTTCAAGGGCATGCAGATCGCGTGCTCGGCGCTCACCGCGGAGGCGCTCAAGCACGCGGGGCCGGCCTCCACGTTCTCCCGGTCCACCGAGGCGCACAACCAGGACAAGGTCAGCATGGCCCCGATCGCGGCCCGCGACGCGCGCACCGTCATCGAACTGACCCGTGAGGTCGCGGCCATCCACCTCCTCGCCGCCTGCCAGGCCGTCGAACTGCGCGGCGTCGACGAGATGAGCCCCCGCACCAGGGCCGTGCACACCCGTATCCGCAAGGAGGTTCCCTTCGCCGCCAAGGACCGGCAGATGGACGGCGACATCACCGCGGTCGTCGAGATGATCTCCTCGGGCGCTCTCACCGAGGCGGCGCGGGCCGGAGGCGCGCTGTGACCGTCGCGCTGAACACCGAACCGAACAGCGGCTCGCTCCCGGCCATCGGTGACTGGAAGACCTTCGACGACCTGCGGACACGACAGCGGGAGCGGCTCGGGCCGACGCTCGAACACGCCCGCAACTCGCCCTTCTACGCCGGGCGTCTGGAGGCGGGGCAGGCCCTGTCCGAGGTCGGCCTCACCGGGAAGTCGGACCTGCGCGACAGCTACCCCTTCGGCATGCTCGGCGTGCCCAAGGAGCGCCTGGCCACCTACCACGAGTCCAGCGGCAGCACCGGCAACCCGACCCCCGCCTACTTCACCGAGGCGGAGTGGACCGATCTCGCCGACCGATTCGTCCGCAAGACCGTCCCGATCGGTCCGCAGGACACCATGCTGGTGCGCATCCCCTACGGGCTGGTGCTCGCCGGGCACATGGCCCACTGGGCCGCCATGCGCAGCGGTGCGACCGTCGTCCCCGGCGACTGCCGTTCGCTCGCGGTGCCCTACTCGCGGGTCGTACGCCTGCTGCGCGATCTCGAGGTGACGCTGACCTGGTCGACGCCGAGCGAGAGCCTGCTCTGGGTCGCGGCGGCCAAGGCCGCAGGCCACCCCGCCGGTTCCTTCCCCGCGCTGCGGGCGCTGTACGTGGCGGGCGAGCCGATGAGCAGCGCGCGCCGGCGCCGGATCGAGGAGATCTGGGGCGCCCCGGTCATCGAGGAGTACGGCTGCACGGAGGTCGGCCCGCTGGCCAGTGACTGCCCGTACGGCCGGATGCACTTCTGGGCCGACCGGGTGCTGCCGGAGATCTACGACCCCCAGACCGGCGCCGTCACCGCCGAGGGCACCGGGCAGCTGGTCATCACCCCGCTGTACCGCGAGGCGATGCCGCTGCTGCGCTACAACCTCGAGGACCTGGTGGAGCTGCGGTACGAGGACTGCCCGTGCGAGTGGAAGCTTCCGACGGTGCGGGTCCTGGGCCGGCTCGGCATGGGCTACACGGTCGGCGGGCAGCGTCTCGGGCAGCTCCAGGTGGAGGAGCTGGTCTACCGGCTCCCGGCTTCCTACGGCGTGCTGTTCTGGCGGGCCAGGGCCGAACGCGACCGTCTGGTCGTGCAGATCGAGGTGCCCGGCCCGCACGGCGGGGACGCCGCGGCGTCGCTCGCCGCGTCCGTCGAGGCGGAACTCGGGGTGCCCTGCGTGGCCGACGCGGTCCCGGAGGGCACGCTCGTACCGAGCGCGTTGCTGGCGGAGCAACTGGACGCCATGAAGCCGCGCAAGCTCTTCGGGCCCGACGAGGACTGGGGGCAGGCGGTCGTCCGGGGGTGAAACCCGGTGACCGCGCTGCCGCCGCGGAGCGTGGCGTCGGATCCGGCCGGGGTGGTCGCGGTAGGCACGGTGGCCGCGCGGGGCGCGGTGGTGACGGACCCCGTGCCCCCCTCCACGAGGACCGGGGGACGCGCGGAGGTGCTGCGCGGCCAGGGTCGCGGACGGGGCCGGATCCTCGGCGGGGTCGCCGCCTCACCGTGATGGAGACGGAACGGGACGCC
>NZ_MUBA01000191.1 GCF_002154575.1 Streptomyces bobili | reverse complement strand
AGCTGGTCCACCTCGCGCAGTACGGCAGCCGGGACTGCGCGAGCCCGCGCACCCAGTCGATGCTGTATGCGATGGAGGCCCGCGCCTACGCCAACATGGGCCAGCCCGGCCGGTGCAAGCGGGCCGTCAGGATGGCCGAGGACGTCTTCGCCGACGCGGACGACTGGGACGAGCCCGACCCCGACTGGATCCGCTTCTTCTCCGAGGCCGAGCTGTACGGCGAGAACTCGCACTCCTTCCGCGATCTGGCCTATGTGGCAGGCCGCAGCCCGACCTACGCCTCGCTGGCCGAGCCGCTCATGCAGAAGGCGGTGGACCTGTTCGCGAAGGACGGCGAACACCAGCGCTCCTACGCGCTGAACCTCATCGGCATGGCCACCGTGCACCTGCTGCGCCAGGAACCCGCGCAGAGCGCCGTGCTGGCCGCGCAGGCCATGAAGGCGGCCAAGCGGGTCCGCTCCGAGCGTGTCAACACTCGTATCCGAAAGACCGTCGACACGGCCGTCCGCGACTTCGGGAACCTCACCGAGGTCGTCGATCTCACCGACCGGCTCGCCGTGGAGCTGCCGGAGACCGCCGAGGCGGTCTGACACACGGCGAAACCCCTGAACCCCGGCCGCGGCCGGCCCTCCCGAACCGCCCGACTCGGCTCCCCCGTGCCAGGTCATCGGAAGGCCGACCGCGGCCGGTTTGCGTGTTCCGACGAAGGTTGCGCCACGATAACGATCCACTCGCGGAACATCAGCCAGTTCATCGAGGCGTAACCCACAAGGTGCCTTCGTCACGGCGGCGAAACAACGAGGGGCGTCGACCGAAACGGCGCTGCGCCAATCTCATGGCGCATAACCGGCCCACCCCCGAATCCCGCTCTGGCTTCGCCCGCACGGGGCCGTACCAACGACGAGGAGACGCCGATGGCACCAGCCATCACGCTTGCGGCGGACGCACCCACGCTGTCGTCCGCGAACACAGGCTTCATGCTCATCTGTTCCGCCCTGGTGATGCTCATGACCCCGGGCCTGGCCTTCTTCTACGGAGGCATGGTCCGGGTCAAGAGCACCCTGAACATGCTGATGATGAGCTTCATCAGCCTGGGGATCGTCACGATCCTTTGGGTGCTCTACGGCTTCTCCCTCGCCTTCGGCACCGACTCCGGCTCGCTCATCGGCTGGAACTCCGACTGGGTCGGCCTCAGCAACATCGGCCTGACGGAGCTGTGGGACGGGTACACGATCCCCGTCTTCGTCTTCCTGGTCTTCCAGCTGATGTTCGCCATCATCACGCCCGCCCTGATAAGCGGTGCGCTCGCGGACCGCGTGAAGTTCTCCGCCTGGGCACTGTTCATCACCCTGTGGGTCACGATCGTGTACTTCCCCGTCGCCCACTGGGTCTGGGGCGCCGGCGGCTGGGCCTTCGAGCTCGGCGTGATCGACTTCGCCGGTGGTACGGCGGTGCACATCAACGCCGGTGCCGCGGCCCTCGGCGTGATCCTGGTCATCGGCAAGCGCGTCGGATTCAAGAAGGACCCGATGCGCCCGCACAGCCTCCCGCTGGTCATGCTCGGCGCCGGTCTGCTGTGGTTCGGCTGGTTCGGCTTCAACGCCGGCTCGTGGCTCGGCAACGACGACGGCGTCGGCGCGCTGATGTTCGTCAACACGCAGGTCGCCACCGCCGCCGCCATGCTGGCCTGGCTGATCTACGAGAAGATCCGCCACGGCGCGTTCACCACGCTGGGCGCCGCCTCCGGCGCGGTCGCCGGTCTGGTCGCCATCACCCCCTCGGGCGGCGCGGTCTCCCCGCTCGGCGCGATCGCCGTCGGCGTCATCGCCGGTGTCCTGTGCGCCATGGCCGTCGGCCTGAAGTACAAGTTCGGTTACGACGACTCGCTCGACGTGGTCGGCGTTCACCTGGTCGGCGGAGTCGTCGGCTCCCTGCTGATCGGCTTCTTCGCCAGCGGCAAGGGCCAGTCCGAGGTCCAGGGCCTCTTCTACGGCGGCGGTCTCGACCAGTTCTGGAAGCAGTGCGCCGGAGTCTTCGCGGTCCTCGGCTACTCGCTGGTGGTCTCCGCGATCCTCGCCTTCCTGCTCGACAAGACGATCGGCATGCGCGTCCCCGAGGACGACGAGGTGGCCGGCATCGACCAGGCCGAGCACGCCGAGACCGCATACGACTTCAGCGGTGCGGGTGGCGGTGCCGCCCGGTCCAACGTCACGGGCCCGGTGGCCGACACTGCGAGCAAGAAGGTGGACGCATGAAGCTCATCACCGCCGTCGTGAAGCCCCACCGGCTCGACGAGATCAAGGAAGCCCTCCAGGCCTTCGGGGTCCACGGCCTCACGGTCACCGAGGCCAGCGGTTACGGTCGTCAGCGGGGACACACCGAGGTCTACCGCGGTGCCGAGTACACCGTCGACCTCGTCCCCAAGATCCGCATCGAGGTGCTGGCCGAGGACGACGACGCCGAGCAGCTGATCGACGTCATCGTCAAGGCGGCCCGCACCGGCAAGATCGGTGACGGCAAGGTCTGGTCCCTCCCGGTCGAGACCGCCGTACGGGTCCGCACCGGCGAGCGCGGCCCGGACGCGCTCTGACCGCAGAACAGAACAGGAGCCACTGGGTGACGAGTACGGACGTGCGCAAGGATGCAGAGGACTCGGGACCCAGCGGCTACGCGGCGGCCCGGCTGCGCCTCCTCAACGAGGAGGCGCGGTCCGGGCCGCCGCGCCGTTCCGCCCTCTCCGAACTGACCGACGACTGGCTGGCGGGCCTGTTCACCGCCGGCAGCGAGGAACTCAGAGGCGTCTCCCTCGTCGCCGTCGGCGGCTACGGCCGCGGCGAGCTGTCCCCGCGCAGCGACCTCGACCTGCTGCTGCTGCACGACGGCAGCGCCCCCCAGGCCGTCGCCGCCCTCGCCGACCGCCTCTGGTACCCGGTATGGGACCTCGGCCTCGCCCTGGACCACTCCGTGCGCACACCGGCGGAGGCCCGCAAGACCGCCGGCGAGGACCTGAAGGTCCAGCTCGGCCTGCTCGACGCCCGCCACCTCGTGGGCGACCTGGGGCTGACGGCGGGACTGCGCACCGCCGTACTGGCCGACTGGCGCAACCAGGCGCCCAGGCGGCTGCCCGAACTCCAGGAGCTGTGCGCCGAGCGCGCCGAACGCCAGGGCGAACTGCAGTACCTGCTGGAACCCGACCTCAAGGAGGCCCGCGGCGGCCTGCGCGACGCCACCGCCCTGCGCGCCGTCGCCGCCTCCTGGCTCGCCGACGCCCCCCGCGAGGGCCTCGACGATGCCCGCCGCCGCCTCCTCGACGTCCGTGACGCCCTGCACCTGACGACCGGCCGCGCCACCGACCGGCTGGCCCTCCAGGAACAGGACCAGGTCGCCGCCGAACTCGGCCTCCTCGACGCCGACACCCTCCTGCGCCAGGTGTACGAGGCCGCCCGCGTCATCTCGTACGCCAGCGACGTCACCTGGCGTGAAGTGGGGCGCGTGCTCAGGGCGCGCTCGGTGCGGCCCCGGCTGCGCGCCATGCTCGGCGGCGGCAAGCCCGTCGCCGAGCGCTCCCCGCTGGCCGAAGGTGTCGTGGAGCAGGACGGCGAGGTGGTGCTCGCCCGCGCCGCGCGCCCCGAACGCGACCCCGTGCTGCCCCTGCGGGCCGCAGCCGCCGCCGCCCAGGCCGGCCTCCCCCTCTCCCTGCACGCCGTACGGCGTCTCGCGGCCACCGTGCGCCCGCTGCCCACACCCTGGCCCGCCGAGGCCCGCGAGCAGCTCGTGACCCTGCTCGGCTCGGGGCAGCCCACCATCGAGGTCTGGGAGGCGCTGGAGGCCGAGGGACTGATCACCCGGCTGCTGCCCGACTGGGAGCGGGTGCGCTGCCGGCCCCAGCGCAACGCCGTGCACATCTGGACCGTCGACCGGCACCTCATCGAGACCGCCGTGCGGGCCTCCGAGTTCACCCGCCGCGTCAGCCGCCCCGACCTGCTGCTCGTCGCCGCCCTGCTGCACGACATCGGCAAGGGCTGGCCCGGCGACCACTCCGTGGCCGGCGAGATCATCGCCAAGGACGTGGCCGCCCGCATCGGCTTCGACCGTACCGAGGTGGCCGTCCTCTCCACCCTCGTACGGCATCACCTGCTGCTCGTCGAGACGGCCACCCGACGGGACCTGGAGGATCCGGCCACCGTCCGCTCGGTCGCCGAGGCGGTCGGTTCCCAGGGCACCCTGGAACTGCTGCACGCGCTGACCGAGGCGGACGCGCTGGCCACCGGCCCGGCCGCCTGGTCGTCCTGGCGGGGTTCGCTCGTGGCGGACCTGGTCAGGCGCGTCTCGGCGGTGCTCGCCGGGGAGCTGCCGGAGGAGCCCGAGGCCGCCGCGGCCACCGCAGAGCAGGAACGGCTCGCCATCGAGGCGGTCGCCACCGGCAGCCCCGTCCTCTCCCTGCGCGCCCAGACCGAACCCCCGGCCGACCTCGCGGACCAGCCGGCCGGCGACCCCGAGCCGCTCGGCGTGGAGCTGCTCATCGCCGTACCCGACCAGCCGCGGGTGCTGCCGGCGGTGGCCGGCGTGCTCGCCATGCACCGGCTGACCGTGCGCACGGCGGAGCTGCGGGCCCTGCCGCTGCCGTCCGGCGTCGAGGGCTCCGTGCTGCTGCTGAACTGGCGCGTCGCCGCGGAGTACGGCTCCCTGCCCCAGGCCGCCCGGCTCCGCGCCGACCTGGTGCGCGCCCTGGACGGCTCCCTGGACATCGCGGGCCGGCTCGCGGAACGCGACGCGGCCTACCCCCGGCGCCGGGGCGTGGTCGCGCCCCCGCCGCGGGTGACCGTCGCCTCGGCGGCCTCCCACCTGGCCACCGTCATCGAGGTACGCGCGCAGGACGCGCCGGGCCTGCTGTTCCGGATCGGGCGGGCGCTGGAGGACGCGGGCGTGCGGATGCGCAGCGCGCACGTGAGCACGCTGGGCGCGAACGCGGTGGACGCGTTCTACGTCACGGGAGCCTCGGGCAGCCCGCTGCCGGGCGACGAGGCGGCGGCGGTGACGCGGAAGCTGGAGGAGATGTTGCGGGGGTGACCTTTGCGGTGCGGGGAGGTCACCCGGTGTGCTCCCCGCCGACGCGGCGGTTTCGTCCCCGCCCGCTGTATGCAGCGGGCGGGGACGTTTGTCTTGCGGGCCAGATACTCTGGAGGGCGACCCACTGCCCCCGACTTCGAGGACCGACGCCACCGTGTTCGATACCCTCTCCGACCGCCTCAGCGCGACTTTCAAGAATCTCCGCGGCAAGGGCAGGTTGTCCGAGGCGGACATCGACGCCACGGCCCGCGAGATCCGCATCGCGCTCCTCGAAGCCGACGTGGCCCTGCCTGTCGTGCGCACCTTCATCAAGAACGTCAAGGAGCGGGCCCTCGGCGTCGAGGTCTCCAAGGCCCTGAACCCGGCCCAGCAGGTCCTGAAGATCGTCAACGACGAACTCGTGACCATCCTGGGCGGCGAGACCCGGCGCCTGCGCTTCGCCAAGAACCCGCCCACCGTGATCATGCTGGCCGGCCTCCAGGGTGCCGGTAAGACGACCCTCGCGGGCAAGCTCGGCCACTGGCTGAAGGAGCAGGGCCACTCGCCGCTGCTCGTCGCCGCCGACCTCCAGCGCCCCAACGCCGTCAACCAGCTCAGCGTCGTCGCCGAGCGGGCCGGGGTGGCCGTCTACGCCCCGCAGCCGGGCAACGGCGTCGGTGACCCGGTCCAGGTCGCCAAGGACTCCATCGACTACGCGAAGTCCAAGGTCCACGACATCGTGATCGTGGACACCGCCGGCCGGCTCGGCATCGACGCCGAGCTGATGCAGCAGGCCGCCGACATCCGCGACGCCGTCTCGCCCGACGAGATCCTCTTCGTCGTCGACGCGATGATCGGCCAGGACGCCGTCAACACCGCCGAGTCCTTCCGCGACGGTGTCGGCTTCGACGGCGTGGTGCTCTCCAAGCTCGACGGTGACGCCCGCGGTGGTGCCGCCCTGTCGATCCGGCAGATCACCGGCAAGCCGATCATGTTCGCGTCGAACGGCGAGAAGCTCGACGACTTCGACGCCTTCCACCCTGACCGGATGGCCTCCCGCATCCTCGACATGGGTGACCTGCTCACCCTGATCGAGCAGGCGGAGAAGACGTTCAGTCAGGAAGAGGCCGAGAAAATGGCCTCCAAGCTGGCGTCGAAGAAGGGCCAGGACTTCACCCTGGACGACTTCCTGTCCCAGATGGAACAGGTCAGGAAGATGGGGTCGATCTCCAAGCTGCTCGGCATGCTGCCGGGCATGGGCCAGATCAAGGACCAGATCCAGAACATCGACGAGCGCGACATCGACCGCATGGCCGCGATCATCAAGTCGATGACCCCGGCCGAGCGCCAGGACCCGGCGATCATCAACGGCTCGCGCCGCGCCCGTGTCGCCAAGGGTTCCGGTGTCGAGGTCAGCGCGGTGAAGGGCCTGGTCGAGCGGTTCTTCGAGGCCCGCAAGATGATGTCCCGCATGGCCCAGGGTGGCGGTATGCCGGGCATGCCCGGAATGCCGGGGATGGGTGGCGGCCCCGGCCGCGCCAAGAAGCAGCCGAAGAAGGCCAAGGGCAAGCAGCGCTCCGGCAACCCGATGAAGCGCCGGCAGCAGGAGCTGGAGGAGGCCGAGCGCAGGGCCGCCGGAGCCCAGGGCGGCGCCCTCGGCCTGCCGGGCCAGCAGGCCGGCCAGGACTTCGAGCTCCCCGACGAGTTCAAGAAGTTCATGGGCTGATCACGGCCGTACGGTGTCGGGGGCGCCCCTCCTCGAAGGGGGGTGCCCCCGTTGCGTTCCCGCAGGTGCTCACGGCTGCGGTGTGTCGTAACGTCCCGATATGACCAATGCTGCGCCGCCACGGAAGTCGCCCGACCAGCCCTGGCGTACCGAGGGTGCCCCGGAGGAGCCGCCCAAGCCGCCGCCGGGCGGGCGGCGGGTGCGCGGCGGCTGGTGGAGCCTGATCCTCGCCGCCCTGGTCGTGTTCCTGATCGCGCTGCTGGTGCTGTCGTTCTTCAACGAGGGCGACGAGCCGACCATCTCGTACACCGAGTTCAGCCGGCAGGTCGACGAGGGCAACGTCAGCAAGATCTACGCCAAGGGCGACGCGATCCAGGGGCAGCTGCGGAAGGGGCGGGACAACCCCGAGGGCGACGGGACGTACACCAAGTTCCGCACCGAGCGGCCGACCTTCGCGGACGACCGGCTCTGGGACGAACTCACCGAGCACGACGTCACCGTCACGGCCGAGCCGGTCGTCAAGCAGCGCAGCTTTCTCGCCAATCTGCTGATCTCCCTGGCGCCGATGGTGCTGCTCGTCGCCGTGTGGGTGTTCATCGCCCGGCGGATGCGCTCGGGAGGCCTGGGCGGGGCGGGCGGCATGCTCGGCCGTAAGGCGCCGCCCAAACCGGTCGAGCTGGAGCCCGGGCAGGAGCGGACGACGTTCGACGACGTGGCCGGCATCGACGAGGTCGCCGGCGAGCTGAGCGATGTCGTCGACTTCCTGAAGAATCCCGACGCCTACCGCCGGATGGGCGCCAAGATGCCCCGCGGAGTGCTGCTCTCCGGCCCGCCCGGCACCGGCAAGACGCTGCTCGCGCGGGCGGTGGCCGGGGAGGCGGGGGTGCCGTTCTTCTCCGCGTCGGCGTCCGAGTTCATCGAGATGATCGTGGGCGTCGGCGCCTCCCGGGTGCGGGAGCTGTTCGCGGAGGCCCGCAAGGTGGCGCCGTCGATCATCTTCATCGACGAGATCGACACCATCGGGCGGGCCCGCGGCGGCGGCTCGGCGATGGGCGGCCATGACGAGCGCGAGCAGACCCTCAACCAGATCCTGACCGAGATGGACGGCTTCTCCGGCTCCGAAGGGGTGATCGTCCTCGCCGCCACCAACCGCGCCGACATCCTGGACCCGGCCCTGACCCGGCCGGGCCGCTTCGACCGGATCGTCAGCGTCTCGCCCCCGGACCGCGGCGGCCGGGAGGCGATCCTCGCCATCCACACCCGCGAGATCCCGCTCGCCCCGGACGTCGACCTCGCCCAGGTGGCCCGTACGACGCCGGGTATGACCGGTGCCGAACTGGCCAACCTCGCCAACGAGGCGGCCCTGCTCGCCGTCAAGCGAGGACAGCAGCAGGTGAGCCGGAGCGACCTGTCCGAGGCCCTGGAGAAGGTGCAGCTCGGCGCGGAACGCTCCCTGGTGATGCCCGAGGAGGAGCGGCGCAGGACGGCGTACCACGAGAGCGGACACGCGCTGCTGGGGATGCTGCAGCCGGGCGCCGACCCGGTCCGCAAGATCACCATCGTGCCGCGCGGCCGGGCACTCGGCGTGACGCTGTCGACACCGGACGCGGACCGGTACGCGTACACGGAGGAGTACCTGCGAGGCCGGATCATCGGCGCGCTCGGCGGCATGGCGGCCGAGCACGTCGTCTACGACATGATCACGACCGGCTCCGAGAACGACCTGGAGCAGGTCACCACCATCGTGCGCGGCATGGTCGCCCGCTGGGGCATGAGCGAGCGCGTGGGCCGCATGTCGGCCCTGCCCGGCGACGCCCAGCAGGCCTACGGGCTCTCCGCCGCCCCGCAGACCCTCGACGCCATCGACCACGAGATGCGGCGCGTCGTCGACGAGTGCTACGAGGAGGCCTGCCGCAAACTCCGCGACCACCGCGGCCAGTTGGACGCACTCGCCCAGGCGCTCCTGGAGAACGAGACGCTGGACGAGGCGGACGCGTACCGCATCGCGGGCGTCACCAGGCTGAGCAAGGACGCCGAGAGCTGAAGGACACCGAGAGCCAGCGGCCCTCGGGGGACACGAGGTGTCAGGGGACCCTGGCGATCAGGTACCGGAAGACGTTCGGCATCCACACCGTGCCGTCCGCGCGCCGGTGGGGGTGGAGCGCCTCGGCCACCTCCTTGTCCACCTGTGCCTGGTCCGTCGCGGAGATCGCCGCGTCGAACAGGCCCGTGGACAGCAGGCCCTTGAGGGCGCTGTCGACGCCCGCGTACCCGAACGGGCAGGCCACCCGCCCGGAACCGTCGGGCCTGAGACCGGCCCGTTGGGCGACCTCCTCCAGGTCGTCGCGCAGCGCCGGCCGCCAACTGCCCGCGGGCCGCAGGGGATCGGCCAGCCTCGTGGCGACCCGCAGCACGGACGAGGTCGCGCAGCGCTCCGGCGGGCCCCAGCCCACCAGCACCACGGGCGCCCCGCGCTCGGCCAGCGGCGTGGCGGCCGAGAGCAGCTCGCCGAGCCCCTCCGAATCACCGGCCAGACATCCGATCGGCTCGAAGGCGGTCACCAGGTTGTACGCGGGCGTCTCCGCGTCGGCCGCGTCCGCGGGTGAGCCGTCGACGAGGCGCATGCCGTCCCGCGCGCGTGTGCCCCACGCCTCCGGGGCGAGCCGCTGCCGGGCGAGGGCCAGCCGCTCCGGGGCCAGCGCCTCGACGCCGGTGAGGGCCGCGCCTCTGGAGGCCGCCATCAGCAGGGCCAGCCCGGAGCCGCAGCCGAGGCCCAGGAGCCGGGTGCCGGCCCCCACTTCCAGTCGCTCGTAGACGGCCTCGTAGAGCGGGACCAGCATGCGCTCCTGGATCTCGGACCAGTCACGCGCGCGTGCGCCGAGGTCCACGCGGAGCGCCGGCCCCGTATGGGACAGGTGCTCCCGCACGAGCGTAGGTGTCATGGATAAGCGCCCCAATCCGCCGAGAGTTTGCCGCAGTACCCGTTCAGGTGGCCCCCGTCAGTGCGCCGGCACTCCCTCCCGTATGCCAGGTAACTCCCCACTCGACCCCGCGTCCAGGGGTTGCGGAGGCCTGCTTGCGCGCTGTCCGCGCGTGTGGCGAGATTTCACATCCCGGCAACCTGGGCCCGTACCATCGCGCCATGGCAAAGGCACCCGTTCTTACCCCGCGGGCGGTGGACTTCCCCCGCTGGTACCAGGATCTGATCGCCAAGGCGGAACTGGCCGACAACGGACCGGTGCGCGGCACCATGGTGATCCGGCCGTACGGATACGGGCTGTGGGAGCGGATGCAGGCGGAGATGGACGCCCGCATCAAGAGGACGGGCACCCAGAACGCGTACTTCCCGCTGCTGATCCCGCAGTCGTACCTCGCCCGCGAGGCGGACCACGTGGAGGGCTTCGCGCCCGAGCTGGCCGTGGTGACCCACGGCGGCGGCAAGGAACTGGAGGAGCCCGCGGTCGTCCGGCCCACCTCCGAGATGATCGTCAACGAGTACTTCGCGAAGTGGGTGCAGAGCTACCGCGACCTGCCGCTGCTCATCAACCAGTGGGCCAACGTGGTCCGCTGGGAGCTGCGGCCCCGCCTGTTCCTGCGCACCACGGAGTTCCTGTGGCAGGAGGGTCACACCGCGCACGCCACCTACGAGGACGCCCGTGACTTCGCCGCGCGCATCCACCGCCGGGTCTACGAGGACTTCATGGTGAACGTCCTGGCCATGGACGTGGTGCCAGGCCGCAAGACCGTCAAGGAGCGGTTCGCCGGTGCCGTCAACACCCTCACCCTCGAAGGCATGATGGGCGACGGCAAGGCCCTCCAGATGGCCACCAGTCATGAGCTGGGCCAGAACTTCGCCAAGGCCTTCAACACCTCGTACCTGTCGAAGGACGGCACGCAGGAACTGGTCTGGCAGACGTCCTGGGGCTCGACGACCCGCATGATCGGTGCCCTGGTGATGATGCACGGCGACGACAGCGGGCTGCGCGTCCCGCCGAGGCTGGCGCAGATCCAGGCCGTCGTCCTCGCGATCAAGGGCGACGAGGCGGTTCTGGCCAAGGTCCACGAGGTCGGCGACCGGCTGAGGGCGGCCGGGATCAGGGTCCATGTCGACGACCGCACCGACACCCCGTTCGGCCGGCGCGCGGTCGACTGGGAGCTGAAGGGCGTCCCGGTCCGCGTCGAGATCGGCCCGCGCGATCTCGCGGACGGCACGGCGATGCTGGCCCGGCGCATCCCCGGGGGCAAGGAGCCGGTCGCCCTGGACGCGCTGGCCGGCCTGCTGCCCGCGATCCTCGAGGAGGACCAGGCGCTGCTGCTCAGGCAGGCCCGGGAGCGCCGTGAGTCCCGTACGGCGGACGTGTCCACGCTCGGCGAGGCCGTCGAGGTGGCCACCGCCGGCGGCTGGGCCCGCATCCCCTGGGCCGACCTCGGCCCGGACGGCGAGAACGCGCTCGCCGAGCACGCGGCGACCGTACGGTGTCTGGTCGCCGCGGACGGGTCGGTGCCCGAGGCCGAGGACGCGCCCGGTAACGTCGCGATCGTCGCGCGCGCTTACTGAGTCGACGCCCTCCGGGTGAAAAGCGACCGAAACGCCCCTTGCGCCCCGGCGGAACATTCCTCCCTCCGCCTGTGGACGTTGTCTACAGGCGGAGGCGTACGTGGGGCTACGCACCAGCTTGGTACGAGCTGCGAGGCTTCTCCGCAGATCAGCGCACCCGCCCTCGTCAGGACGCATCAGCGGCAACTGACGGGTACGTGCAAATTATTTGGGATGCCCCGGAATAGGAACACAGCGGTACCCCCGCTCGTTGTCATTACGTGAGCACGACACAGACACCACCTGTTCTCGCCGCAGAGCTGGCACAGGCGTGGGCCGACATTCAGCGGTACCACCCCGAGCTGCCGGACCTTGCCGCGCCAGAGTCACTGATCGGGGAGTCGTCGTCCGCCTGCGGTCACGAGCTCTCCTTCGAGCGGCTGCTCCATGAGGCAGTCCACGGCATCGCCGCCGCCCGCGGTGTCCGCGACACCTCGCGCGCCGGCCGCTACCACAACCGCAGATTCCTGGCGATCGCCGAGGAGCTGGGGCTGGACCACCCCGAGGAGCCGCATCCCAGCAGCGGCTTCTCGCTGGTCACGCTCAACCCCGAGGCCAAGCGCCGCTACCGCCCGACGATCGAGCGCCTGCAGCGGGCGCTCAAGGCCCATGTGGCCGCCACCACCGCCGAGACGACCCGTGCCTTCCGCGGCCCGGCCGCCCGGCACGGCTCCTCCGGCGGCGGCGTCCGCGTCAAGGCCGTCTGCGACTGCGGGCGCAACGTCCGGGTCGTTCCGTCGGTCCTGGCCCAGGCTCCGATCGTGTGCGGCGGCTGCGGCAAGCCGTTCCGTATCCCGGAGGTCATGGGCGCGGCGTAATCCGCGGCGCGGACGCACCGGCATCTCGTGGCTGCCGGTTCGACAGCCGGCGCGGGGAGCCGTCACCCGACGGCACCCCGTGATCCGGTGTGCGCACCCGGCGTACGGCCGCCGCAGGGCGATCGTGGCGCCAGGGTGCCGTTGCCGCATGCCCCGCGAACCCTGCGGCTCAAGAGGACCCGCGGGGTGTGGCAGAATGGTCAGCTGTACTCGACAGCCGCATAGGACCCCTCTCTCCTCCGGCTGACGCGTCCATCGGGCACTCGGGTACCGCAACCCCACGCGGCAATCTCGCCGTGCCCAAACACGTCAATTCAGGAGAAGTCACTCCAGTGGCAGTCAAGATCAAGCTGAAGCGTCTGGGCAAGATCCGTGCGCCTCACTACCGCATCGTCGTCGCCGACTCCCGCACCCGTCGTGACGGTCGTGCGATCGAGGAGATCGGCAAGTACCACCCGACGTACAACCCGTCGGTCATGGAGGTCGACGCCGACCGCGTGGCCTACTGGCTGGGTGTCGGCGCGCAGCCGACCGAGCCCGTCCTCGCCATCCTGAAGAAGACCGGCGACTGGCAGAAGTTCAAGGGCGAGCCCGCCCCGGCTCCGCTGCTCGTCGCCGAGCCGAAGAAGGCGCGCCCGCTGTTCGAGGCCCTCGGTGGCGACGACTCGGGCAAGGGTGAGGCCATCACCCAGAAGAAGAAGGCTGAGAAGAAGGACGAGGCCGCGGCTGAGTCCGAGTCGACCGAGGCCTGAGCAGCATGCTCGAAGAGGCGCTTGAGCACCTCGTGAAGGGCATCGTCGACAACCCTGACGACGTGCAGGTCGCCTCGCGTGACCTGCGCCGTGGTCGTGTGCTCGAGGTCCGGGTCCACCCGGACGACCTCGGCAAGGTGATCGGCCGCAACGGCCGCACCGCACGCGCTCTGCGCACCGTCGTGGGCGCCATCGGCGGCCGCGGTGTCCGTGTCGACCTCGTCGACGTGGACCACGTCCGCTGACGCATCTGCAGCACCGGCTCGGGCCGGGGAGGGCCACTGGGCCGTCCCCGGCCCGCAGTCGTTAGGGCAACACGTACGACCGGCATGACAGGTACGACAGGTACGTACAGGTACGACAGGAGATCTTCGACAGTGCAGCTCGTAGTCGCACGGATCGGCCGCGCTCACGGCATCAAGGGCGAGGTCACCGTGGAGGTCCGCACCGACGAGCCGGAACTGCGGCTCGCCCCCGGCGCCGTACTGGCCACGGATCCCGCCGCCAAGGGTCCGCTCACGATCGAGACCGGCCGGGTGCACAGCGGCCGTCTCCTCCTGCGCTTCGAGGGGGTCACCGACCGCACGGGGGCCGAGGCCCTGCGCAACATCCTCCTGATCGCCGACGTGGACCCGGAGGAGCTCCCCGAGGAGGAGGACGAGTACTACGACCACCAGCTCATGGATCTGGACGTGGTGACGAAGGACGGCGTCGAGGTCGGCCGGATCACGGAGATCTCGCACCTGCCCTCGCAGGACCTCTTCATCGTCGAGCGGCCGGACGGGAGCGAGGTGATGATCCCCTTCGTCGAGGCGATCGTCACGGAGATCGACCTGGAGGAGCAGCGGGCGGTCATCGACCCGCCGCCCGGCCTGATCGACGACCGCGCCGAGATCGCCTCCGCACGCGACGACGAGGCGGCGGCGGAGAAGACGGACGACGAGACCGGGGACGGCTCCTGATGCGTCTCGACGTCGTCACGATCTTCCCCGAGTACCTCGACCCGCTGAACGTCTCCCTGGTCGGCAAGGCCCGCGCGCGTGGTCAGCTGAACGTGCAGGTGCACGACCTGCGGCAGTGGACGTACGACCGGCACAACACGGTCGACGACACCCCGTACGGCGGCGGGCCCGGCATGGTCATGAAGACCGACCCGTGGGGTGACGCCCTCGACACCGTCCTCGCCGACGGCTACGAGAGCGGCGCGCACGCCCCCGTACTCGTCGTCCCCACCCCCAGCGGCCGGCCCTTCACCCAGGAACTCGCCGTCGAACTCTCCGAGCGGCCCTGGCTGATCTTCACGCCGGCCCGCTACGAGGGCATCGACCGGCGCGTCATCGACGAGTACGCCACCCGGATCCCGGTCTACGAGGTCTCCATCGGCGACTACGTCCTGGCCGGCGGCGAGGCGGCCGTCCTCGTCGTCACGGAGGCCGTGGCACGCCTGCTGCCCGGCGTGCTCGGCAACGCCGAGTCCCACCGCGACGACTCCTTCGCGCCCGGCGCCATGGCGAACCTCCTCGAAGGCCCCGTCTACACCAAGCCGCCCGCCTGGCGCGGCCGGGAGATCCCCGAGGTGCTGCTCAGCGGCCACCACGTGAAGATCGCCCGCTGGCGCCGCGACGAGGCCCTGCGCCGTACGACGGCCAACCGGCCCGACCTGATCGAGCGCTGCGACCCCAAGGCCTTCGACAAGAAGGACCGCGAGATGCTCTCCATCCTGGGCTGGTCACCGGACCCGGAGGGTGAGCGGGACGGCCGATTTTGGCGCAGGACCGACGGCGTGGAACAATAGGCCGCTGTTGTGCGCCGTCCGGCGTGCGCCCCTGCCACGGGGGGACACGACGCCCGCCCCGACAGCACGACTCTCCTTCAGAACTCCTAGTTTCCGTTGATGACCTGTGGCATCAACGAGGAAAGCAGACGAAATGTCTCACCTGCTCGACACAGTCGACTCCGCGTCGCTGCGCACCGACGTCCCGGCCTTCCGCCCGGGTGACACCGTCAACGTCCACGTCCGCGTCATCGAGGGCAACCGCTCGCGTGTGCAGCAGTTCAAGGGCGTAGTCATCCGCCGCCAGGGCGCCGGTGTCCGTGAGACCTTCACGGTCCGCAAGGTCTCCTTCTCCGTCGGCGTCGAGCGCACCTTCCCCGTGCACACGCCGATCGTCGAGAAGATCGAGCTGGTCACCCGCGGTGACGTGCGTCGCGCCAAGCTCTACTACCTCCGTGAGCTGCGCGGCAAGGCCGCGAAGATCAAGGAGAAGCGCGACAACTGAGCGCCTTCAGGAGTTCATGGCGGGGCCGGATAGCATCTGGCCCCGATGGACACCGAAGCTCAGCCGACGGAGCGCGACCGCTCCTCCAGCCCTTCCGATCCCGGAGCGATCCCGGACCCGGAGGGACCGGAGGGCCGGTCGCGTTTCGCGTTGGTGGCGCGGATCACGCAGTGGCTGCCAGGCGGCCGGATCACTCTCACGCTGCTGATCTGCCTGCTGTTTTCGCTGCTTCTCAACCTCTTCGTGGTGAAACCGTTCCAGATTCCCAGCGGATCCATGGAGAACGGATTGAGGATCGGTGACCGCGTTCTCGTAAATAGGTTGGCGTACCGTTTCGGTGCCGAGCCGCGGCGCGGCGACGTCGTCGTGTTCGACGGCACCGGGTATTTCGGGAACGCCGACTACGTCAAGCGCGTCGTGGGTGTGGGGGGAGACCACGTGGTCTGCTGCGACAAGGAGGGGAGGATCCAGGTGAACGGCCGACCGGTCGACGAGTCGACGTTCCTGTATCCGGGCGACGGTCCGTCCACGGTGCCCTTCGACGTGGCCGTGCCCGAGGGCGCCCTGTTCCTCCTCGGCGACCACCGCAGCCACTCCAGCGACTCCCGCGACCGCCTCGGCTCACCGGGCGGCGGCATGGTCCCCGTCGACGCTGTGATCGGCCGCGCCGACTGGATCGTCTGGCCCTTCGCCCACCTCACCCGCCTGCACCGCCCGAGCGGCTACGCGCGCGTGCCGGAGGCGAGCACCGCGTCGGACCCGGCGGGCGCCCATGGGTAACCGCGGAAGGCCACGCGGCGTGTCCGACAGCGCCGCGGACAACCTCCTGCCCACCGGCGTCCGGCGCGCCGCCGGCTCGTCCGGTGGCCGCACGCGCGCTGAGCGGCGCAAACTCCAGCGCAAGGTCAAGCGCAAACGCAGGCGCAGCGCCGTCCGGGAGATCCCGCTCCTCGTCGGGGTGGCCGTCCTGATAGCGCTCGTCCTGAAGACCTTCCTGGTGCAGGCCTTCGTGATCCCGTCCGGCTCGATGGAGCAGACGATCCAGATCGGCGACCGGGTCCTGGTGGACAAGTTCACCCCGTGGTTCGGCTCCAAGCCGCAGCGCGGGGACGTCGTCGTCTTCAAGGACCCCGGCGGCTGGCTCCAGGACGAGCAGCCCACCACCAAGAAGGACGACCCCATCGTCGTCAAGCAGATCAAGGAAGGGCTCACCTTCATCGGTCTGCTGCCGTCCGACAACGAGAAGGACCTCATCAAGCGGGTCGTCGGCGTGGGCGGCGACCACGTCCAGTGCTGCGACGCGCAAGGGCGCGTCACGGTCAACGGCGTCCCCCTGAACGAGGCGGACTATCTGTACCCCGCCAACGCGCCCTCGCTCACGCCCTTCGACATCACCGTCCCCCAGGGCCGCCTGTGGGTGATGGGCGACCACCGGGAGAACTCCGCGGACTCCCGGGCCCACCAGGACACGGACTACGGCGGCACGGTGTCCGAGGACGGCGTGGTGGGGCGTGCCATGGTCATCGCCTGGCCGCTGGGCCACTGGAACTCCCTCAAGGAACCGCAAACCTTTTCCGCCGTGACCGACTCGGTGTCCGGGGCGACCGCGCGGTCCGACGGGTCGCATAGGGTTGCCCCCGACGATCCGAACGGAACGATCCGACTCCCGAGCCCTGCGGAACTCCCGCTCGTTATGGGAGTGGTGGGCCTGCGTCGCATGTGGGGCAGGCAGCGGCACAGAGTAAGGAGTTGGCGTGGGGGATGTGGCGGTTGGCGCACGGTCCGGGCACGACGGCGAGGAGCACCGCGGACACCCCGTGGACGAGGCCGGCCCGGCCCAGGACAGCGCTGTGACCTCCGGGAATGACTCCCCGGCGGCCGGAGACGACGGGCCGGGGGACGGGCAGCCCCCGGTGACGGGGCAGGGCTCCGGTGACGGGGCCCCCAAGGCGAAGAAGCCGCGCTCCTTCTGGAAGGAGCTGCCGATCCTGATCGGCATCGCGCTCGTCCTGGCGCTGCTCATCAAGACGTTCCTGGTGCAGGCGTTCTCGATCCCCTCCGACTCGATGCAGAACACCCTCCAGCAGGGTGACCGCGTCCTGGTCGACAAGCTCACTCCCTGGTTCGGCTCCGAGCCCGAGCGCGGGGAGGTCGTCGTCTTCCACGACCCGGACGCCTGGCTCGCGGGTGAGCCCACGGCGGAGCCGAACGCGATCCAGACCTTCCTCAGCTGGATCGGTCTGATGCCGTCGGTCGAGGAGAAGGACCTGATCAAGCGGGTGATCGGGGTCGGCGGCGACACCGTCTCCTGCAACAAGACCGGCCCCTTGAGGGTCAACGGCAAGGCGCTGAACGAGCCGTACGTGTACCCGGGGAACACCCCGTGCAGCATGGACGACCAGGGCGGGCAGTTCACGGTGAAGGTCCCCAAGGGCTTCATCTGGGTGATGGGCGACCACCGCCAGAACTCGCGCGACTCCCGCTACAACCAGTCCGACAAGAACCACGGCATGGTCCCGGTCGACGAGGTCGTCGGCCGTGCCATCGTCAAGGCCTGGCCGATCAACCGCTGGGGCACGCTGCCGGTGCCGGCCACCTTCGACCAGGACGGTCTCAACGCCGGGTCGGCGGCCTCGGCCGCCCTCACGGTCGCACCGCAGGGCGCGGCCCTCGTCGGTGTCGTCCCGCTGGTCCTCTGGCGCCGCCGGCGCGCCGAGCCGTCCGAGAACCGCTGATCCGCCCGCGGCCCGCGGCTCCGCCGGGCACACGCTTGCCCGAGGTCGCGGGCCAGGCCGGGGAAGAGGGGCTGCCCCGGCTCGGTACCGCCGGGTAGGGTGCGGATCCATGGGTGGCGAGAGCACGACACGTACGGCCCCGCGCGGTGGCGGTGGCACCAGCAGTGGCCCGGTGGGCAGCCGGACCGGACACGTGCTGTCCGGTGTGGCCGTCGCGCTGGGCCTCGCGCTGTTCCTCGGCGGATTCGGCTGGGCCGCGCTCATCTACCGGCCGTACACCGTGCCCACCAGCTCGATGACCCCGACGATCGACGCCGGTGACCGGGTCCTCGCCCAGGTCGTGGACGGCGACGAGGTGCGCCGCGGTGACGTCGTCGTCTTCACCGACAAGACGTGGGTGAGCAACGCGCCCGTGGTCAAGCGGGTCGTCGCGGTGGGCGGCGACACCGTCGCCTGCTGCACCGAGGGCAAGCTGACCGTCAACGGCAAGCAGATCGAGGAACCGTATCTGCCCGAGGGCAGCCTCGCCGAGATCACGGACTTCCCGACCGTGAAGGTCCCCGACGGCCGCCTCTTCCTGCTCGGCGACGAACGCCAGGGCTCCCTGGACTCCACCGCCCACCTCACGGACGCCGCCAGCGGCACGGTCGCGCGCAGCTCGGTCAAGGCCCGGGTGGACGCCGTCGTATGGCCCATGAACGGCATGCTCGAGCGCCCCACCGGCTTCGAGTCGCTGGGCACGCTCTCCGAGCCGGGTCCGCTGCGCACGATCGGCTGGCTTATCGCGGCCGGTGCGGTGCTCGTCCTCGGCGGCGGCGCGTACGGCCCGGTCGCCAAGCTCGCCGCCCGCGGCCGCGCCGGCACCCGCCCGGAGCCCGCCGGTGCCCGCTGAGACGACGGACGCGGGCGCCGACTCCTACGAGGGCGGGCTGCGCAGGGTCGCCCGGATCGTGCTGCTCGACCCCGAGGACCGCATCCTGCTGCTGCACGGCCATGAGCCGGACGACCCGTCCGACGACTGGTGGTTCACGCCCGGCGGCGGGGTGGAGGGCGACGAGACCCGTGAACAGGCCGCGCGGCGGGAACTCGCCGAGGAGACCGGCATCACCGACGTCGATCTGGGCCCGGTGCTGTGGCGCCGGAGGTGCTCCTTCCCCTTCGCCGGCCGCCGCTGGGACCAGGACGAGTGGTACTACCTGGCCCGTACGACGGTGACGGCGACCCGGGCTACGGCCCTGACCGAGCTGGAGCGGCGCAGCGTCTCCGGAGCGCGTTGGTGGACGTGTCGGGAACTGACCCAGGCACATGAGACGGTGTATCCGACCAGACTCGCCGGGCTGCTGCGCAGGCTGCTCGACGAAGGTCCCCCGGCCCTGCCCGTAACCCTTGACACGGAAATCGTCTAGCGGCTCACGGGACTGGCGCACAATGGGGGGATCGCACGGCTGAAGGGGAACATGCCATGAGCGCCGAGGACCTCGAGAAGTACGAGACCGAGATGGAGCTGAAGCTCTACCGGGAGTACCGCGACGTCGTCGGTCTGTTCAAATACGTGATCGAGACCGAGCGGCGTTTCTACCTGACCAACGACTACGAGATGCAGGTGCACTCGGTCCAGGGTGAGGTGTTCTTCGAGGTGTCGATGGCGGATGCCTGGGTGTGGGACATGTACCGGCCGGCCCGGTTCGTGAAGCAGGTGCGGGTGCTCACGTTCAAGGACGTGAACATTGAGGAGCTGAACAAGAGCGACCTGGAGCTGCCGGGCGGGTGACCCTCCCGGGCCGTCGCCCCTGTGGGTGACGGAGTTGTCCACAGTCGCCGGGTTGTGCACCAAGATCCTTTTCCGGCGGCGCGGATGCGTGAACGTTGGCACCCGGAGGTGGTGCCGACATGAACACGGATCTGGCACGAGGGGCACTCGGCAGGTACGGCGAGGAACTGGCCGCGCGGCGGCTGGCCGACGCCGGGATGACGGTACTGGAGCGCAACTGGCGTTCCGGCAGGACCGGAGAGATCGACATCGTCGCGCGGGACGGCGACGTGCTGGTCGTCTGCGAGGTGAAGACCCGCAGCGACGGCGGCTTCCAGCACCCGATGGCGGGCGTCACGCCCGAGAAGGCCGAGCGGCTGCGCATCCTCGCCCAGCGATGGATCCAGGCACACGGGGGAGCCCCGCCGGGCGGCGTCCGCATCGACCTCGTCGGCGTCCTCCTGCCCCGGCGCGGGGCCGCACTCGTCGAGCATGTGCGGGGGGTGGCCTGAGATGGGCTTCGCACGCACCTGCTCGGTGGCGCTGGTGGGCGTCGAAGGCGTCGTCGTCGAGGTCCAGGCCGACCTGGAGCCCGGAGTGGCGGCCTTCACGCTGGTGGGACTGCCCGACAAGAGCCTGAGCGAGAGCCGGGACCGGGTGCGGGCGGCGGTGGTGAACTCCGGCGGCGAATGGCCGCAGAAGAAACTCACCGTCGGCCTCAGCCCCGCCTCCGTGCCCAAGGCGGGCAGCGGCTTCGACCTCGCCATCGCCGCAGCGGTGCTCGGCGCGGCCGAGCGGATCGACCCGCGGGTGCTCGCCGACATCGTGATGATCGGGGAGCTGGGCCTCGACGGACGGGTCCGCCCCGTCCGCGGGATCCTCCCGGCGGTGCTGGCGGCGGCGGACGCCGGTTACGAACAGGTGGTCGTGCCGGAATGCGCCGCGGCCGAGGCCTCGCTCGTCCCGGGCATCTCCGTGCTCGGCGTGCGCAGCCTGCGGCAGCTGATCGCGGTACTCGCCGACGAGCCCGTGCCCCACGAGGAACCGGACGAGCCGGGCCGGCCCGACCCGCTCATGGCAGGCCTGCGGTTGCCCGGCACCGGCGCCGTCACCGGCGTCCACGGCCTGGGCGCCGCCCCGCACGACCAGGGACACGACCTCGCGGACGTCGTGGGGCAGAGGTCGGCGCGCACGGCGGTGGAGGTGTCGGCGGCGGGCGGACATCACCTGTTCCTGGAAGGCCCACCAGGTGCCGGCAAGACCATGCTCGCGGAGCGCATGCCCGCCGTCCTGCCCCGGCTGAGCCGGGAGGAGTCCCTGGAGGTCACGGCCGTCCACTCGGTCGCGGGACTGCTGCCGCCGGGCAGGCCGCTGATCGACGTTCCCCCGTACTGCGCCCCGCACCACTCGGCCACGATGCAGGCACTCGTCGGAGGCGGACCCCACATCGCCCGGCCCGGAGCCGTGTCGATGGCTCACCGCGGAATTCTCTTTCTCGACGAGACCCCCGAATTCAGCACCCATGCCCTCGACGCCCTGCGGCAGCCCCTGGAGGCCGGACATGTGGTGATCGCGCGCAGCGCCGGGGTGGTGCGGTTTCCCGCACGGTTCCTCATGGTGCTGGCGGCGAACCCCTGCCCGTGCGGCCGGTTCTCGCAGCGCGACACCCTGTGCGAGTGCCCGCCCTCGGCGATCCGCCGCTACCAGGCCCGCCTCTCGGGGCCACTGCTCGACCGGGTGGACCTGCGGGTCGAGATCGACCCCGTCAGCCGGGCGGAGCTGGCCCACCGCGGCCCCGGCGGCGACTCCACGGCGACGGTCGCCGACCGGGTCCGCGCCGCACGGGAGCGTGCGGGGGCCCGGCTGACGGGCACTCCCTGGCGGACCAACAGCGAGGTGCCGGGACGGGAGCTGCGCAGCCGCTGGCATCCCGTGACCGGCGCGATGGACGATGCCGAGCGGAGCCTGGAGCGCGGGGTGCTCACCGCCCGCGGGCTGGACCGCGTCCTGCGCGTCGCCTGGACCGTCGCCGACCTCGTCGGACACGACCGGCCCGACGCGGGGGACGTCGCCCTGGCCCTCCAACTGCGTACGGGGGTTCCACGCGGTGTGCCGATGGCGCTCGGAGCCCTGACGTGACCGGCGCCGGCGAGCCGGCCGGGGAGCGGCTCGCGCGGGCCTTCCTCACCCGGGTCCTCGAACCCGGTGACGAGGCGGGCGGGGCCTGGGTGCGCGAGCGCGGAGCCGAGGAGGTCGTACGCCGACTGCGCGGCGACCAAGACGCCCTGCCCGGAGTGACCGGGCGTCGCTGGGCCGGGCTCCTGGCACGGGCCGCGCGGGCCGAACCGGAGCGGGACCTGGCCGTCGCCCGGGAGGCCGGGGTGCGGTTCGTCTGTCCGGGGGACGTCGAGTGGCCCGGCCCGCTGGACGATCTCGGAGACGCCCGGCCGCTGGGCCTGTGGGTCCGTGGCCGGCCCAGCCTGCGGATGTGGGCGCTCAGGTCGGTCGCGGTGGTCGGCGCCCGCGCCTGCACCGAGTACGGCGCGCACATGGCGGCCACCCTCGCCGCCGGCCTCGCCGAGCGCGGCTGGGTGGTGGTCTCCGGCGGTGCCTACGGCGTCGACGGCGCCGCCCACCGGGGCGCGCTCGCCGCGGGCGGCGCCACCGTCGCCGTGCTCGCCTGCGGGGTCGACCGGCCCTACCCGCGCGGGCACACGGAGTTGATCAACAGAATCGCGGATCAGGGCCTGGTCGTGGGCGAGTTACCGCCGGGCGACCACCCCACGCAGAGCAGGTTCGTCCTGCGCAACCGGGTCATCGCCGCGCTCACCTGCGGCACCGTGGTCGTCGAGGCCGCCTACCGCAGCGGCTCCCTGGTCACCGCGCGGGCGGCGCAGCGGCTGGGCCGCCACACCATGGGCGTCCCCGGGCCCGCCACCAGCGGGCTGTCGTCGGGCGTGCACGAACTCCTGCGCGGGGAGGCCGTGCTGGTCACCGACGCGGCCGAGGTCGTCGAACTGGTCGGCGACATCGGTGAGCTGGCCCCGGAGCGGCGTGGCCCGGTGCTCCCCCGCGACCTGCTGGAGCCGGACGCCCGGCGGGTCCTGGCCGCGCTTCCCAGCCGGAGGGCGGCGGCGGTCGACGAGATCGCCCGCGAGGGCGGCACCACCAGGGACGACGCGATCGCGAGACTGTACGAACTCAGGGCACTCGGTTACGTCGAACGACACGGCGACGACTGGAAGTTGACACGCCAGGCGATGGACTCCCTCCGAGGGGGGCGGGGCCCGTGTTGACCGAGAGGGTTCGGCCGTCCGGGGGAACGCCGAACCCCTTGAGAATTCCCGCAGTTGACGCGACCCGCCGGTCGCCCAGGGTGACCGGCCTGCCCCGCGGTGGCACCGAGCGGAACGTATCTGCGTACAGCTCGGGGCATGGAGTTCGCACACCGCGACACCCCAGTCACGCTACGCTCACGTGGATTCCGGCACAGACCGGCCACTCGGCACCACTCGACATCAGACCGACGCCAGACCGACAGCTCACCCCAGGCACCCCCACCGCACGCACATCACGGCAGAACGACACAAGGCGACGAATGCCCCAGCACACCTCCGGGTCCGACCGGGCGGCGATCCCCCCAGCCGCCCGCGACGGTGGCAGCGTGCGGCCGCCCGCTCCCTCGACGCTCGACGAGCTGTGGCGGTCGTACAAGGCGACGGGGGACGAGAGGCTGCGGGAACAACTGATCCTGCACTACTCACCGCTCGTGAAGTACGTGGCCGGACGGGTGAGCGTGGGACTCCCGCCCAATGTGGAGCAGGCCGACTTCGTGTCCTCGGGGGTCTTCGGGCTGATCGACGCGATCGAGAAGTTCGACATCGACCGGGAGATCAAGTTCGAGACGTACGCGATCACCTGGATCCGCGGCGCGATGATCGACGAACTGCGGGCGCTGGACTGGATCCCCCGGTCCGTACGGCAGAAGGCGCGCAACGTGGAGCGGGCCTACGCCACCCTGGAGGCGCGGCTCAGACGGACTCCGTCGGAGGTCGAGGTGGCCGCCGAGCTGGGCATCGGCGTGGACGACCTGCACTCCGTGTTCAGCCAGTTGTCGCTGGCCAACGTGGTGGCCCTGGAGGAGCTGCTGCATGTCGGCGGCGAGGGCGGCCTCAGCGTCATGGACACGCTGGAGGACACGGCCGCGGACAACCCCGTGGAGGTGGCCGAGGGCCGGGAGCTGCGGCGGTTCCTGGCACGGGCCATCAACACCCTGCCCGAGCGCGAGAAGACGGTCGTGACGCTGTACTACTACGAGGGCCTGACCCTCGCCGAGATCGGCAACGTACTGGGGGTCACCGAGAGCCGGGTCAGTCAGATCCACACCAAGTCCGTGCTGCAGTTGCGCGCGAAACTGGCGAGCTTCGGTCGCTGAGCGCGCCGGGGACCGGTCGTGAGGGCGGAGCCACTCCCCATGCGGGTGCGGCGTCCGTAGAGTGGTTGACGTGCCAAGGATTCGAGCGGCCTCCGTGGCCGAGCACCGGTCGATGCAGCGAGCCGCCCTGCTGGACGCGGCTCGTTCACTGTTGTCCGAGGGCGGCACGGAGGCGCTGACCTTCCCCGCCCTCGCCGAGCGGACGGGGCTCGCGCGCTCCTCCGTGTACGAGTACTTCCGGTCCAGGGCGGCCGTGGTCGAGGAGCTGTGCGAGGTCGACTTCCCCGTCTGGGCGGCGGAGGTCGAGGCGGCGATGGCCGCGGCGGAGGGGCCGGAGGCCAAGGTCGAGGCGTATGTGCGGCGCCAGCTGGCGCTGGTCGGGGACCGGCGGCACCGGGCCGTGGTGGCGATCTCGGCCAGTGAACTGGACGCGGGAGCGCGGGAGAAGATCCGGGCCGCCCACGGAGGGCTCGTCGCGATGATCGTCGACGCGCTGGGGGAGTTGGGGCATGCGGAGCCGCGGCTGGCGGCGATGCTGGTCCAAGGGGTCGTGGACGCGGCCGTGCGCAGGATCGAGCTGGGTGTGGAGGAGCTTTCCGCGGTGACGGAGGCGGCGGTGGGCATGGTCGTGCGAGGGGTTCGGGGATAGCGGGAGGGCCGCGCGGGCCATCGTCGGTCAAGGGATCACGGCAGCGGTACGCCCAGTACGGGGAGCAGCCGCGACGGGCCCCTTGCCCTCAGCCATGTGGGGAGCAGGGACAGAGGGTTCAGGTAGGTCTCGCCCCTGCGCAGGCCCCAGTGCAGGCACGCGGTGGGGCAGTGGGAGGTCGTGGGGGAGAGGGTGCCGACCGGCTGGTCAGGGGTGATCTCGTCGCCCTCGGTGACCGAGGGCGTCACCGGCTCGTAGGTCGTGCGCAGGGGCGGGGTGCCCGTCCCGGTCAGTTCCAGTGAGACCACGCCCCGTCCCGCCACCCGGCCCGCGAACAGGACCCGGCCCGCGGCGACGGCCCGGACCGGGTCCTGTTCGCGGGCCG
>NZ_MUBA01000190.1 GCF_002154575.1 Streptomyces bobili | reverse complement strand
GGCGAGATGGCCGACGGCGGCAGGCGCGCGGGCGCCGTCGAACGCGCCTGCGTCGACGCCGTGGAGGCCGCCCTCCTCAAGGACCGGATCGGCGAGGTCTTCGACGGCTGCGTCGTCGACCTCGACGAGCGCCACCCGACCGTCGGCACGGTCCAGCTGGAGTCCCCGGCGGTCATCGGCCGCATCGAGACAGCCCCCGAGGGCAACACCCCCCTGCCCCTCGGCGAACGCCTCCGCGTCCGCCTCACCCAGGCGGATCCGACGACGGCGAAGGTACGTTTCGCCCCGGACTGACCACCCGCACCAGCTCGCGTACGAGGCCCCGCGCGTCGTCGGCGTGCAGCCGCACCACGTCCACGTCCCGGCGGCGGCCGAGGAAGGTGACGTGGGCGACCGGCCCGGTCAGTTCGAGGGTGACGGAGGTCTGCGAGCCCACCGCGAGGTTCAGCTCACCGTCGGCCCGCTCGTGCGTGGAACGCGTCTCGTGCCGTACGGCCGCTATCCGGTCCAGCGGAATACGCAGATCGACATGGGCGGCGTGGCGGACGCGCAGGGTGCCGCCGTCGTCGTTCAGGACGTGCGGCCGGACCTGCCAGGCCGCGTACACCCCGGCCAGCAGGAACAGCGTGTACACGTCCAGGATCAGCATGGCGGTGTGCCAGGCGGGCCAGTCCCGCAGCAGTACGGACATCGTGAACGTCTCGATCAGACACACGAACCCGAACCCGGCCATCACCGCGCCCTGCCCCCGCGCGTACCCGAACGCCCGCCCCTCACCCACGCCGTGCCGCCGCCGTCCCACCCACAGCAGCAGGCTCGCCAGCAGCCGCAGCTCATGCCGCAGGAGCACGGTGATCGTCCTCATCCGGTACCGCCCTCCTCCATGAGGATCTCCAGCGACCGCCGGATCGCCGCCGCCTGTGCGGGCGTGAAGTCGGCGTAGAAGGCCCGCAGGAAGCTGCTGTCCCGGTCGATGGTCACCGGGTCGGGGAGCAGACTCCGCGGGGTGCACGCGGCCAGCCTGCGTGCGGCCGTCTCCACCCGCGGGTCGTCGGGGGCGGCGTCGGCGAGGGCGTCCAGCAGCGCGTACGCCTCATTGGCCATGGCCACCGTCTCGGGCGACCCCGCGACCGCGCTCACCGCGGCCATCAGCCGCGCCCGCTCCGCCGGGCCCGCCGCCGTCTCGACCAGCGCCAGCACCTCACGGTCCCGGGCGGCCATGGGCGAGTCGTACAGGTGGGCCGTCTCCGCGAACAACGCGGCCAGCTCGGGCGACACGGGCCCCTCGGCGGTCAGCACCTCCCCGTCCAGCAGCGCCCGCAGCCGCCCCCGGCGCTCCCGGATCGCCGCCTCCTGCCGGGCCAGATCCTCGTCCAGCTCGGTCAGTACCTCGACGAGATCCTTGCCCGCGTCGTCCGCGAGCACGTCCCGCACCTCGGCGAGCCCGAGCCCCAGCTCCGTCAGCCGCCGGATCCGCGCCAGCACGACCGCGTGCCGGAGCGTGTAGTCGCGGTAGCCGTTGGCACGCCGCTCGGGCTCGGGCAGCAGCCCCTGGTGGTGGTAGTGCCGGACGGTCCGCGTGGTGACGCCGATGGCCTCGGCGAGTTCTCCGATCCGCATGCCACCAGTACAGACGTTGACGCCGCGGCAGGGTCAAGCGGGCGAAGTCCCTACGGTGTCCATACGGCTCTGATGATCCCTTCACCCTCCCCGAGCCCTTCGCCTTCGACCTGGACACCGCGGATTTTCTCTGACCCGACGCCCGGTACCATGGTCGATACGGCAGACGAGCCGGGCGGACGGCCGCGTGGAGCCCCCAGGGGCTTCCCGAGGAACGTCCGGGCTCCACAGGGCAGGGTGGTGGCTAACGGCCACCCGGGGTGACCCGCGGGACAGTGCCACAGAAAACAAACCGCCAAGGTTGTTCTCTTCTCGAAGAGGGCGGTCCTAGGTAAGGGTGAAACGGTGGTGTAAGAGACCACCAGCGCCTGAGGTGACTCAGGCGGCTAGGTAAACCCCACCCGGAGCAAGGTCAAAAGGAGCCGCTGTAAAAGGCGACTCTGCGCGGACGTTCGAGGGCTGCCCGCCCGAGTCCGCGGGTAGACCGCACGAGGCCGGCGGCAACGCCGGCCCTAGATGGATGGCCGTCTCCCCGGCCGCCGCGAGGCGACCGGGCGACAGAACCCGGCGTACAGCCCGACTCGTCTGCCGCCACCTGCGAGCTTGCCTCGGAAAGGGCCTCTGAACTGCGACGGAGGCCCTTTCCGGTCTTCGGAAGCTTGCCGTGTCAGGCGGCGAGAAGTCCCTGGGGGACTCCCCTCGGGCAGCGCTGAAAGTCCCTGAAGTCACAGAGGGCGAACAGCCCGCCGGATACCCGTGAACGTGAGCGTCCGAGCGTGATCACTCCACGCTTACCAAGAGTCAACTCCTTAGGTACGCGGCTCAAGAAGGCAGGCGATGCAGAAACGGGCTCGGGGTGCCGTGCCAGAAGATGTCGAGGCTGTCGCGTGCCCGGGTCACCGCCACGAACAGCAGGGATCTCGCCCGCTGGAGTTCCCTCCGGTAGCGGGCGGGGTCCACCTGACGCAACTGATTGACCTGCTCGCGGGGGACCAGACCGTCACTGACCCCGGCGATGATCATGCGCTGGTACTCCAACCCTTTGAACCGGAACATGGTCCCGATGTGAACTCCGGACTCGCCCCGCGCGCCATCGGCCCCGATCTCCAGGGCCCTGACGCCGTGTTCCACGAGGGTGTTTCCCAGCTCACTCGCCATCAGGTTGGTCGGAACGCAGATAGCGATCCGCTCGTGTGCGATCCGCTCGTCCGGATGGGCGTCCCAGGCCAGGATGTGTGCGGCGATCGCCTCGCGCTCCGACTGCCAGTCGGGGCACGGGTGCATGCCGGGCGCGCCGCCGCTGAGCACGGAACGGTACCCGGCGAGGGTCTCCGAGCTGCCGTCGAGGTCGTCGTAGGTCTCCTCGCCCAGTACCTTCAGCGCGGAACGCAGGATCTGCCGTGTCGTCCGGTAGCTGAGGCTGAGCTTCGCGGACCGGCCGCGGATGTTGATGCCGAGGCTGCCGAGTGTCACCTGGTTCTTGTAGATGCGCTGGTGGGTGTCGCCCACCAGGAACAGGTCGTCCGCCTCGCGGGCCGTCATCGCCCGCAGCATTTTCCAGTGCGCGGGGCGCAGGTCCTGTGCCTCGTCGACGACGATGTGCCGGTACCGGTAGCGCAGCCAGCCGCCGGAGCCGTCCTGGAGGTGGATGTTGTCCAGGCCGCCCGCTTCCTCCCGCTGCTGCTCGATGGCGCGGATACGCTGCTCCCGCCCTATCTCCAGGCGGGCGGCGCGCTCGGCCACTTGGTCCCACGTTTGGCGTCCGAGCCGGTCCAGGCGCTGGGTGAAGCGCTCGGTGAGTTGCCAGATGGCGGCTCGATCCGACCGGCCCACGTTCTTGCCGCGACCGGCGCGACGCGCTCGGAAGTAGTCGGTGCGGGTGCCGACGGCCTGGCCGAGAATGACCTGCGTCCACTCGTCGTGGAGGAACTCCGCGTCCCAGCCGCTCTCGCCGAGTTCGTCGAGCATCGCCCGCCATTCCCGTACGGCCTGGCTGTCGTCGATGGTCTGCTTACGGCTGCCGGGCTCGGCTTCCCGCACGACACGCAGTGCTAGCTGGTCGACGTGGCTGACCTCCACCCGCGACAGCAGTTGCTCGCCGCCCAGTTCCAGGAGGCGGGAGCGCAGGTCGGCGGCGAGGTTCTTGTTGTACGTGGTCAGCAGCACTGGCTTGGTGTGACCGGGCGGCAGCTGCGACACCAGGTGGCGGACGCGGTGCAGGGCGACGATGGTCTTTCCGGTGCCGGGGCCGCCGCCGACCCGAGCGGGGCCGGAGTAGCGGCGTTCGACCAGCTTCGACTGGGCAGGGTGGAGGAAGACCTTCCAGCGGCCGAAGTCCCCGGCCTCCAGCGCCTCGCGCAATGCGTCGTCGGAAGTGGTCACGACTGTGGCGGGTCGCTCGGCGGCTGTTCGGAAGTCCTCCGGGTCGACGGGTTCCGGAGCGGCGACAGGCGCGGTGACCTCGTCCCGCACCTCGTCGAACGGCTTTCCGTCGTAGAGCGCGAGCAGGACCTCACCGGTGAGCTGCGGTGCGTACTCGATCAGCCCGAGAAGCTGCTCCTCGGTGGTGAGGGTCCGGATGACCGGCACCAGGGGCTCCGCCACACCCAGTTCGCTCAACTGCGCGTCGCTCCAGGCGGCGGTCCCTGAGGCGGAATGCGCCGCAGGATGCTGTCCTCCACCACCTGGAGGTCGACATACTCGATGCCACCGGTGACGTGGTTGATCCCGTAGGCCAGCCGGTCGTAGACCTCCTTGCGGTGCTTGACCGAGACGATGAGCCAGTCGTCCTCGGCCAGCCGGAGCAGCAGAGCCCGGTACTCGTCGTTGATGCGCGCGGACCAGATCCTGCTGTCGCCCTTGAGCTGCTTGAGCTTCAGCCCCGGAGTGCGCGGGTTGTCCTTGAACTTGTGCTGGAAGTCGAACAGGGCGCCCTTGACCGTGCGCGGCAGCCGGAGGATCTCCTTGTCCGCCTTGTCGAGCAGGCGCAGCGTCACGCCTCCGGTCTTCGTCATGCCGACTCCCCGTTCTCGTTCTTGTTCTCGTCGTGCCCGGTCGTGCCGTTGCCCTGCCCACCGTGATCTGCAGGGCCGTTCGGTGTCCGCTCGGCACTGACGCCGAGACGGGCGGCGATCTCCTCCGCCGTCCACTCGCCCGCCGGCCGTACGTCCCAATGGGCGGCGGCGAACGCACGGTCGCGGTCCTGTGCCTCGATGTCCGGGTCGTCGGGCGTGCCCTGTGGCGCCAGAACCACACCGATTCGGGCGTGTGGCCAGGCCAGTTCAGCCTGCCAGCCGTGTTCGTCGAGTTCGAAGCCGTCCTCGGGCGCGGGAACGCCCAGTTCGGCGAGTGCGTGGGCCAGTTCGGCCAGCCCCGCCTCGTCGGGGTCCACGTACTCCAGCACCGCGTCCCAGGCACCGTCGCGCTTCGGCCGGGACTCGGAGGGCGCTTCCTCGGTCGTTCTCGCCGGTACCGCGGGCAGTCCGGAGGTCACGGCCACCGGTGCCAGGCTGTCCGGTTCCCGTTGTGAGCCGTCGGCGGTGGTCGGGATGATGCGGGTCGAGGACAGCCATCCCGCTCCGCCGGTCACGGTGAGCACGTCCGCGGTGAAGGCGTCCAGCAGCGCGGTGGTGAGCTGTGCGCTGTCGCCTCCGCCGTGCTCCAGGAACTGCAGCACGTTGCTCCAGTACAGCCAGGCCTGCCAACGCCGCTTGTGGATCTTCTCGTCCGCGACGGCGTGGGCGCTGTCGTCAAGGAGCGTGAGTCCCGTCCAGGTTGGTGGCCGGTGCCGTACGTCGGCGATCAGGACGAGCCGGCATCCGGACCGGTCCGTCGCCGTCAGAACGCGGAGCGGCCCGTTCGGAGCGTCGGAAACTTCGCCGCGCAGCGCCCCTTCGACGGCCCGCCCGACCATGTCCGCTCGCACCGGTGTGTCCCGCAGGCCCGGCGTCCCGATGAATCCGGCGACGGCGGCCTCGGCCCGGTGGTGCCACCGCTGGGCGTCGGGGGCACGGAGGTAGGCGAGCAGCAGTTCGGCCGGGTTGACCCACACGGTCTCCGACAGTTCGCCGGGCAGGCCGCCGCGCGTGCGCTCGTAATAGGCGCGTGCCCGCTTCTGTGCTTCCTGGTCGTAGGGCAGCCACACCGGGTCTGCGGGTGCCACTCCGGCGTATCCCGTGTCGCGGACCCGGTTCCGCCACTCCTTGATGTCGGGGTAGGTCAGTTGGAACACCCGCAGCCCGTCCGCCCGGAGTCGGGCCCGTTTCGTCGCGTCGTCCGCTAGACGGTTGTGCTCGGTGCTTGCGTGGTAGCGGTATCCGTCCAGGTAGACGGCGAGCCGCGGGCCCGGTGCGTCGAGCCGCTCGAAGAGTACGTCGGGCCGGGTCCCGTCGAGGACGCGCTGTTGCGAGACCCGCCAGCTCACGGTGGTTCCCTCGCCGGTGGTCAGCCGCAGATCCAGCGCGCGGGTGCCCGCCGGTGTGGTGTACGTGTCCGCCGTCGCCCGGGACTCGGGCTGCTTGGCCCACTCCTCCAGCGTGTCGACGAACATGACCTCCAGATCGCTCTCCGCCTGTCGCTCCAGTGGGATCTGACGGGTCGTCGAGACCGGGGAAGTCTGCCAGCGCTCGCCGTGGGCGCCGAGGAGTTCGTCCAGCATGGACTGCACTTCCCGGCGGGAGACGCGGTCGTAGTCCGACGGGGGCACCCTGCGCAGCAGGCACTGGTGACAGCCGTCCAGCTCCTTCTGCTGGCAGGGGCAGGTGTCGATGACCTCGCGCGCCTTGAGGAGCACCTCGCGGAAACCGTCCGAGGACGCCAGTCGGTGCAGGTAGCCGGTGCCGCCGGGCAACCGGTCGTAGACGACGAGGAAGCGTCGCGGGAAGTCCGAGCCGAGCTGGTCCGGGCTGTCCGGCATGGAGGCGGCGGCGATGTCGATGTGGTCGGGGTCGCCGCCGTAGCGCGCCGCGATACCGGCGAACAGCGCCGCGGTGAAGGAGGCGAGCCGTTCCCGGGCCCGTGTCACCGAGGCGGGCAGCAGGATCCGTACGGCTTCCGTGGTCAGCTCGTGGGCCAGCAGCAGCGGTACGTCCTGGCCCGCCCCACGCCCCTGCGCGCCGGCGGATCCGTGAGTACGCCGCCGGGGGCACCACAGCAGATGGTGGAAGCTGCCCTTCGTGGTGGCGGCCCCCGATTCGGTCAGCGCGTGCTGTGGCTGGTCGACGACCGGCTTGCCCTCCGCTGTCGCCCCACCGCAGGTCGTGCAGACGTAGAACGGGTTGATCCGTACTTCCTCGCCGGCCAGCGGCACCGTGGAGCTGCCGTCCTGCCGGTCGAGCCCCAGATTCAGCGTTCTGATGACGGCCTTCCGGGAGAAGTCCACGCCGAAGGTCGCCGTCTCGTGCCGCCAGGAGTCGATGGCGAGATGGTCGGGGTCGATGTCCACGGTGGTGAGCACCGCGTACTGTCGGCGGGCCCGCTCGTCGCGGTCGTCCCGCACCCGGGCGTCGTCGCGCTTGTCGCGGGCGACGACCCGACGCGGCTGGAGCACGTGCTGGACACAGCCCGCGTCGGCGATCTCCCGTCCGTCGCAGCGCGGGCAGGCCGAGGTGTCGGTCTGCGCGTCCTGCGTGCGCACGTATCCGCAGGAGGGGCACAGCCGCCACACCGACCAGGCGCGGCGTTCCGGACTGCCGATGTCGAGGGCCCGCACCACATGCTTGTAGCCGTTGACGTAGAAGCTGTTGCCGGGGGCCAGTTCGGTGAGGGCCGTTTTGCGGGAGCGTTCGTAGTCGCGGGTCTCGCTGCGGTAAATGCGCTCCGTGCCGGTGGGCGGCCTGGCTTCCCTCGGGGCTCCTGTCTCGGACGGGTCGTCGCTGTCCGACGGGACCTCGGACCAGTACAGGGTGGCTTCCAGCTGGGTCGTGGTGTCGGCCAGGCTGTAGTTCGGGAGGAGCCCCAGTTCGACGAGTGTGCCGTGCGCGCTGGTCCGGCTCAGCTCCCGCAGCAGGTCCCCGGTGCTGCGGCGCTCGGCGAGCAGTTCCCGCCGTTCTCGGTCCTGGACCTCGTCGGTGCGGGCCAGGGAGTCGACGGCCTCGTCGATCGCGGCGATCCTGCGCCGCAGTTCCTCCCGTCGCCCCGTCCAGTCCTCCTCCGCCTCCTGGAGAGCTCGGACGATGCCGCCGGTCGCGTACGTCCGGAGTTCGTCGGCCGCATGCGCCGACACCCCGGTGTCGTCACCGTCGGGCGTGGCGAGACCGTCCACGGTCGGCGCGGGGGCGCCGCTTTCGGGAAACAGCGCCAGGAACTGCTCGACGAGCGTCGCCCCGTGTGTCTGAGCGGCGTCAGCGAGGTCCTGGCACCATCCCGTCGTACCGAAGAGCGCGGAGGCGAGCCGGGGCACCGGCTGCAGACGCTCGCCGTCCGAGGTCGAGAGCCCGCCGCGAGCGGCCAGGTCCAGCAGCCACGCGGTGTACTGGCGGCGCAGGATCTCCACCGCCGACAGGTAACAGCCGGGCGGCACGATGTCGCCCGCGATCATCTCCCGCGGCTGGTCCAGGTAGTACAGGTCCCGGGCACGGCGTCCGCCGAAGGCGACGACCAGCGCGTTACCCGTCTTGCGTCCCGCGCGGCCCGCCTGTTGCACATAATTCGCGGGGCCCTTCGGCAGCGAGCCGATCAGCACGGCAGACAGGTCACCGATGTCGATGCCGAGTTCCAGGGTGGGGGTGCAGGACAGCACGTTGGGGTCGGTGTAGTGCGTGCCGGCGCGGAAGGTCCGTTCGACCTGCTCTCGCTGTGCACGGGTCAGCATGCCGGTGTGTTCGGCCGTCACGACGCGGAAGGTGCCACCGGTCAGGTACAGCCGCCGGTAGTAGTCGTTCGTGTAGTCGCGCTCCTGGAGTACACCGACGCCCGCGCCCGTGAGGCCCCCGCTGCCGCCGTGCGGGTCGGACCCCGCCGAGCGGTGCATCCCCGGTTGCGGCGGCGTCAGGTATCCCTTGCACCGGTAGCGCGGGCACGGATGGCCGTACCAGCGAGTACGCCGCTCCGGCGGCACGACCTGCTGCCAACCGCAGTCCTCGCACGCCACGAACGCCTTGTTGACGATCGAGTCGTCCAGCAGCCGTACCTGGATGTGGCCGGGCTGGAGGCCGTAGACGCGCGTGGTGCGGTCCTTCGCCGTCCGCACGCTGAGCACGTACTCGTCGGCGAGGGCGGGCAGGAGCCGACGGAGGTATTCGGTGGCCCCGGCAGCGTCCAGCCCGAGACAGCGGCGGGTCCAGTCCTGGAACCAGGCCTGTCGGCCGGTGACCACGTCGAACTCGGTCCTGTCCTTCTGCCCGTCCAGCAGGAACCGCGGCGGGGCGACCCCTTCCGGGAAGGCGGGCATGCCGTCGGGCCGCCGTCCGCTGATCAGGAATCGGTCGGCGCCGGCCTCCCGCATCCACTGCTCCAGCCACCGGTGCCGGACCGCGCCGCGCAGCCGCAGCCGCTCCAGAAGGCCTCGCACGTAGGCGAGATACCGCTCGGGTGTGGGGAGACCGCCCGTCATCACCATCTGGCCCGGCAGCGCGAGGTGCAGATCACGCGCGAGGTCGGTGACCCGCTCCGGTTCGTCGACGACGACCTCAGCGGCGGCCGTCCGCGTGAGCTCCAGGGTGCGGCCCAGCCGTGACCGCAGCCCGAATTCCATGATCGTGGCGAACGCCAGCCGTTCACCGATCAGCCGCCAAGTGCGGGCGTCGCCGGTGCCGCGGCCCGACAACACCCGGTCGACACCCGGCTCGTCGTGCAGATCCGGGGGCACGACGGCGGCCAGCGCGTCGGGGTCGTCCACCGAGTCGAGTACGTTGCCGATCAGGTCGTTGAGCGCGGTCGCCTCCCCGGACTCGTCGAGGTTGTGCGCGAGCAGCGACCTGAGTGAGAACTTGTACGAGGCGTTGGCGACGTATCCGGCGCGGTGCGCGGCGTCCTGCGTGGAGTCGTTGAACAGCAGTGTCTTGCGTTCCTCCGGTACCAGCGCGATGTCCCCGCCCGTGAAGAGCTGGGTGACCGTGGCCGAGGCCAGCGCAGCCTGTGCCGTACCGAGGAACCGGATGCTGTTGTCGGTGTTGCACGCCGGACAGCGGTCGTCCTTGGCTGCCTTGTCGGCGGTCTTCTTGTCGAGCAGCGCGAGCGCGAACCAGGCGTCCACCAGGTCCCCGTCGTCTCCCGCAGTCGGCAGCCGGTAGGTGCCCTGCGCCCCGTCCAGCACCACGACGGAGAGGGGATCGACGCCGCTGCCCGCGGGCAGTCGCCCGGCCAGCGCGTCGAGTGCCTGGCGCCGCTCCGGCTCGGTCGCGGAGATGAAGTAGCGGATACGGCGCTTGTCGCGGCCCACGCCGGCCCGCCAGATCCGGTCCTGCGCCATGACGAGCTGCTGCGGATCGGTCTCCGGGGACAGCGCGGCCCAGCCGGAGCGCCCGCACGCGC
>NZ_MUBA01000019.1 GCF_002154575.1 Streptomyces bobili | reverse complement strand
GCCGTGGTCGGCGGGGGCGGAGGGGTGCTCGCTCTGTTCGGCGGGCCGCTCGGACGTCGGTGCGAGGGTGGACTCGGGCAACGGCGCGGAGAGGATGGCGGCGATCTCGGGCCGCGGCACGGGCGGCGGCGCGCACACCCCGCCGAAGTCCTTGGCGCGGACGGCCTTGGTGATCCACGTACGGTCCAGAACGCGCCGCTCGTCGGCCTCGGCGACCAGGTCCTCGGACTGGTTGTAGTCGCCGTCGGCGGCCTGTACGGCCCACAGGTGGACGGCGACGCCGTGCTCCTTGGCGGCCATCATGCCGGGCAGCAGGTCGCCGTCGCCGGTGACCAGGACGACGTCGGAGCAGGCTCGGTTGCGGGCCAGCTCGGTCAGCTCGGCGTGCATGGCGGCGTCGACGCCCTTCTGCGCCCAGCGGCCGTCGCTGCGGGTCAGCGCGCCCAGCCGGACGGTGACGCGCGGCATCACACGCAGTCTGCGGTGTTCGGGCTGGGGGACGCGGTCGGGGGCGCCGTCGAACCAGTAGATCCGCAGCAGCGGCCGTTCGGTCTCGGATTCCGCCTGTTCGCGCAGGCCCTGGACGAGGGCGGCGTGATCGACGGTGATTCTGGATCTGGAGGGCTCTCCGGCGAGGAGACTCGCGGCGGCCCCCAGCAGATACCCGGCGTCCACCAGGACGATGCAGCGGTCCACACGACTCACCCTCTTCCCGGGAGATTTGCTTCGGGCCTGCTTCGAGTCTGCCCGACCACGCGGGGGTTAACGGCCGGAACTCGATCTTCGGCGTGGCGTTTCGGGGCGGGACGCTCCGACGAACCCTGTCACCGACGGTAATTATCCGAAATGCGCCATAAGTCAGCCTATGTGAATCTGAATCCGGCCCTGGCCCCTAGACCCCCAACAGGAGGCAGATCCCCATGGCCAAGAACAAGAACCGTGACCGCAAGCAGCCGCAGTCCGAGCGCACCGCGCAGTCCGCGCCGCAGGCCACCCTCGAGCCGCAGGACGAGACGCGCTCCCCGCAGACGACGCCCGGCGACATGGCCCGCGGCAAGGGACGCGGCAAGCGCTTCGGCCACAACTAGCATCTGCGTAACGGGCCCTTGACGCCCTTGCACATGCATGAGGGGCGCATCCGGATCTCCGGGTGCGCCCCTTGCGTGTGTCCTGCGCGCGGCCGTGTCCCGCGCGTGGCCGTGTCCCGCGCGGGCGTGGGCCGGCCGCTCAGCCGGCCAGGCAGGACGGGCCGAGCAGCACCTTCAGGTCGCCGAAGAGGGCCGGGTCGGGCTTGACCCGGTGCCGGTCCAGGCGCAGAACGGTCGTCTTCGTGGGGCCCTGGAGCTTGATCCGGACCTCGCTGTCGCCCCGGTGGTGGGTGAGGATCTCACCGAGCCGGTTGATCATCGGCGGGGTGACCTTCACGGCCGGGATGGTGAGGATCACCGGGGCGTTGGTGCCCGCGTTGGACAGGTCCGGCACCTGGAGCTCCATCGCGACCAGGCGCGGCACGTCCTCCCGCTTGTCGAGGCGGCCCTTGACGAACACCACGGCGTCCTCGACGAGTTGGGTCGAGACCAGCTGGTAGGTCGCGGGGAAGAACATGCACTCGATGGAGCCGGCGAGATCCTCGACGGTGGCGATGGCCCAGGCGTTGCCCTGCTTGGTCATCTTGCGCTGGAGGCCCGAGATGATGCCGCCGATGGTGACGACCGCGCCGTCCGAGTGCTCGCCCCCGGTGAGCTGGGCGATGCCCGCGTCCGCCTTGTCGGACAGCACGTGCTCCAGACCGAAGAGGGGATGGTCGGAGACGTACAGACCGAGCATCTCGCGCTCCTGCGCGAGCAGGTACGTCTTGTCCCACTCGTCGGTGGTGAACTCGACGTCGAGGCCGAAGCCGGGCTCGTCGTTCTGCTCCTCGCCCATGCCGCCGAAGAGGTCGAACTGGCCCTCGGCCTCCTTGCGCTTGACCGCGACCACGTTGTCGATCATCGGCTCGTACTGCGCGGTGAGGCCCTTGCGGGTGTGGCCCATCGAGTCGAAGGCGCCGGCCTTGATCAGCGATTCCGTGGTGCGCTTGTTGCAGACCACCGCCTCGACCTTGTCGAGGTAGTCGGGGAAGGAGGAGTACTTCCCCTTGGCCTTGCGGGACTTGATGATCGACTCGACCACGTTGGTGCCGACGTTGCGCACGGCGGAGAGGCCGAAGAGGATCACGTCGTCGCCCTGCGCGGCGAAGTTCGACTCGGACTCGTTCACGTTCGGCGGGAGCACCCTGATGCCCATGCGGCGGCACTCGTTGAGGTAGACGGCCGACTTGTCCTTGTCGTCCTTGACCGAGGTGAGCAGCGCCGCCATGTACTCGGCGGGGTAGTTCGCCTTCAGGTACGCCGTCCAGTACGAGACGAGTCCGTACGCGGCCGAGTGGGCCTTGTTGAACGCGTATCCGGCGAACGGGACCAGCACGTCCCACAGCGCCTGGATCGCCTCGTCGCTGTAGCCGTTCTTCTTGGCGCCGGCCTGGAAGATGGTGAAGTTCTTCGCCAGTTCGTCGGGCTTCTTCTTGCCCATCACGCGGCGCAGGATGTCGGCCTCGCCGAGCGAGTACCCGGCGATGATCTGGGCGGCCTTCTGCACCTGCTCCTGGTAGACGATCAGGCCGTAGGTGACCGCGAGGACCTCTTGGAGGGGCTCCTCCAGCTCCTTGTGGATCGGCGTGATCTCCTGGCGGCCGTTCTTGCGCTCCGCGTAGTTGATGTGCGAGTTCATGCCCATCGGGCCCGGCCGGTAGAGGGCCGAGACGGCGGAGATGTCCTCGAAGTTGTCGGGCTGCATCTGGCGCAGCAGCGAGCGCATCGGGCCGCCGTCGAACTGGAAGACACCGAGCGTGTCACCGCGGCAGAGCAGTTCGAAGGTCGTGGGGTCGTCCAGCGGGAGGGCGAGCATCTCCAGGTCGATGCCCTTGTTGGCCTTCACCATCTTGATGGCGTCGTCCATGATCGTGAGGTTGCGCAGACCCAGGAAGTCCATCTTCAGCAGGCCCAGCGACTCGCACTGCGGGTAGTCCCACTGCGTGATGGTCACGCCGTCGGTGTGCCGCACCCAGACGGGGGCGTGGTCGACGATGGGCTCGCTGGACATGATCACGCCGGCCGCGTGCACGCCCATCTGCCGGACCAGGCCCTCGACGCCCTTGGCGGTGTCGATGACCTTCTTCACGTCGGGCTCGTTCTCGTACATCGCGCGGATCTCGCCCGCCTCGCTGTAGCGGGGGTGCGAGGGGTCGGTGATGCCGTTCAGATCGATGCCCTTGCCCAGGACGTCGGCGGGCATCGCCTTGGTGAGACGGTCGCCCATCGCGTACGGGTAGCCCAGCACGCGCGCGGAGTCCTTGATGGCGTTCTTCGCCTTGATCTTGCCGTAGGTGCCGATCATGGCGACCTTGTCGGCGCCGTACTTCTCGGTCACGTACCTGATCACCTCGACGCGCCTGCGCTCGTCGAAGTCGATGTCGACGTCGGGCATGGAGACGCGCTCGGGGTTGAGGAACCGCTCGAAGATCAGGCCGTGCGGGATCGGGTCGAGGTCGGTGATGCCCATGGCGTACGCGACGATCGAGCCGGCCGCGGAGCCTCGGCCGGGGCCGACGGCGATGCCGTTGTTCTTGGCCCACATGATGAAGTCGGCGACGACGAGGAAGTAGCCCGGGAACCCCATCTGGATGATGACGTCCATCTCGTACTCGACCTGCTTCTGCCGGTCGTCGGGGATGCCGCCGGGGAAGCGGCGCTCCATGCCGCGGCGGACCTCCTCCTTGAACCAGCTGACCTCGGTGTAGCCCTCGGGGATGTCGAACTTCGGCATGAGGTTCTTCGCCTCGAACATGCCGGTGGTGTCGACCATCTCGGCCACCAGGAGGGTGTTGGCGCAGCCCTCCTGCCAGGCCTCCGAGGAGTCGACGGCGTACATCTCGTCCGTGGACTTCAGGTAGTAGCCGGTGCCGTCGAAGCGGAAGCGGTCGGGGTCGGAGAGGTTCTTGCCGGTCTGGATGCACAGCAGGGCGTCGTGGGCGGTCGCCTCGTGCGCGTACGTGTAGTGCGAGTCGTTGGTGACCAGCGGCGGGATGCCGAGCTTCTTGCCGATGTCCAGCAGGCCGTCGCGGACCCGGCGCTCGATCTCGATGCCGTGGTCCATCAGCTCCAGGAAGTAGCGGTCCTTGCCGAAGATGTCCTGGTAGTCGGAGGCGGCCTTCAGTGCCTCGTCGTACTGGCCGAGGCGCAGCCGGGTCTGGAGCTCGCCCGAGGGGCAGCCGGTGGAGGCGACGAGACCCTGGGACCACTGGGAGATGGTCTCCTTGTCCATCCGCGGCCACTTCTGCAGCCAGCCCTCGGCGTACGCGTCCGAGGAGAGCTTGAAGAGGTTGTGCAGGCCGGTCGCGTCGGTCGCCCAGATCGTCTTGTGGGTGTAGCCACCGGAGCCGGAGACGTCGTCGCGCTTCTGATGCGGCTGGCCCCACTGGATCTTGCGCTTGTTGCGCCGCGACTCGGGGGCGACATACGCCTCGATCCCGATGATCGGGGTGACCCCGGCCTTCTTGGCGGTATGGAAGAAGTCGTACGCCCCGTGCAGGTTGCCGTGGTCGGACATGGCGATGTGGGTCATGCCCATCTCGTTGCACGCGTCGAACATGTCCTTGAGCCGCGCGGCACCGTCCAGCAGCGAGTACTGGGTGTGAACGTGCAGGTGCGTGAACGGCGGCTTCGACACGACATGGCCTCCAAGGGAAACGGACGACGACGGGCTGGCGGACAGTCCTGGGGTCAGCGTCGAAGTCTATGCCTCGGCACTGACACCCGGCGGGCTCCCCCGCGTACCTTCACAGCGGGGGCCGCGGGCACTTTCGCACGCGTCCGCCCGTTGGAGACGACAGAAACGCTGTCGTACACATGAAGCACCAGGAGGCACCCCGCGATGTCGGTTCCGCAGCTCAATGAAGAGCCTCGCGGCGAGGAGATCCTCGCCGTCTTCGACACCGCCTTCGGCGAACTCCTGGCCGCGGACCCGGCCGCGTTCCGCGTGAAGTTCCGCAAGATGGCGGCCTCGGCGTTCGCGTTCTACCGGGGCACGGCGTGCCTCTTCTATCACGACCTGGACGCGGAGCGGAGCGGCCGCGGCGACGCCGACACCTTCACCGGACCGTACCTGGACGACCGCACCTCGCGCGTGTGGATCCACGGCGATCTGCACGCCGAGAACTTCGGCACCTACATGGACTCCCAGGGCCGCCTGATCTTCAACGTCAACGACTTCGACGAGGCGTACGTCGGCCCCTTCGTGTGGGACCTGAAGCGCTTCTCCGCCTCGATCGCACTCGTCGGGTACGCGAAAGCGCTCAGCGACGACCAGATCACCGAGCTGGTGCAGGTGTACGCGGGCGCGTACCGCGAGCGGATCCGCGCTCTGGCCACCGGTGCCAAGCAGGACGAGGTGCCGCCCTTCACCCTGGACACGGCCGACGGGCCGCTGCTGGACGCCCTGCGCGACGCCCGTTCCCTGACCCGCTTCGGGCTGCTGGAGTCCATGACCGAGATCCGCGACTTCGAGCGCCGCTTCGCGTCCGGCGGCGGCTCCATCGAGCTGGACGCGGCCACCCGCTACAAGGTCCTCGCCGCCTTCGACGGCTATCTGGAGACGCTGCCGGAGACCTCCCTGACCCGCCCGGACTCCTACCGGGTGAAGGACGTCGTCGGCCGCCGGGGCATCGGCATCGGCTCGGCCGGCCTGCCCTCGTACAACATCCTGCTGGAGGGCAACAGCGACGCCCTGGAGAACGATGTGGTGATCTACATCAAGCAGGCCCAGACCCCGGCCGTCTCCCGGCACATCACCGACCGGGCGATCCGCGAGTACTTCCAGCACGAGGGCCACCGCACGGTGATCTCCCAGCGCGCCCTCCAGGCGCACGCCGACCCGTGGCTCGGCTGGACCGAGCTGGACGGCGCGGGGCAGCTGGTCGCCGAGGTCTCGCCGTACGCGGTGGACCTGGACTGGGGCGACATCGACGACCCGGAGGAGATCGCGGGCGTCGTCGCCGACCTCGGCCGGGCCACGGCCACGATGCACGCGGCGGCGGACGACACCTCCGGCGAGTCCCTGGTGCCGTTCTCCACCGAGCGGGCCATCGACGCGGCGCTGGCCGGCGACGAGGAGAGCTTCGCGCCGCTCCTGGTGGAATTCGCGCACTCCTACGGCGCACGCGCGCGTGCGGACCACCAGATCTTCCTCGACCTGTTCCGCAACGGCCGGATCCCGGGCCTGTGACGGGATCCATAGCGAAATCCCTCAGGGAAAGGGCACTCACAGCGACCGTTTAGGAGCCTCTTACGGGCACGCGTGACACACTCTTCTCCGCCATGGACATATCCGGGACCCGCCTCAGAGCCGTACGCGCGGCACTCTTCACGGCTGTCGTCGTGACGCTCAGCACCGCGTCGCACGTGCTGCTGTCGCGGGCCCCGCTGCCGCTGAACACGGTGGCCGCCCTCGCGGTCGCCGTGTTCCTCCTCGCCTACGCGCTGGCGGGCCGCGAGCGCGGCTTCGGGCGGATCGCCGCCCTGCTGATCCCGCTGGAGCTGGCGGCCGACACGGTCTTCACCACCGGCCAGCACGTCTGCTACGGCCGCGCGGGCGGCCCGGTCACCGGCCCGCTGCGCTCGGTCGGCTTCGACCTCCTGTGCGGCGACGGCACCGGGGTCGGCGCTCCGCTGGCCCGATTCGGCAGGGGCGGCGCCGACCCGGAGCGGGTCGGCGGCCTCCTCGCCCACGCCGACCCGTCGACCGCCTGGCTGCTGCTGGGCGCGCACATCGGCGTCGGCCTCCTCGCCGCCGCCTGGCTGCGGCGGGGCGAGCGCGCGCTGGCCCAGGTGCTGCGCGCGGCGACCGCGACGACGTTCCGGCCGTTGCTGCTGGCCGTGGCCGCGGTGACCGTCCGCACCGCCCCGGCCGTCCGCCGGCTGCCGCGGCCCGCGCTCCGCCCGGCCGCCACCGGCCTCGACCGGATCCTCGTGCACTCCCTGGGACGTCGTGGACCCCCGCGCCCGTCCGCTGCCGCCTGAGCATCACCCTGCCCCGCGCGGCCACGAGCACGACCGTCCCCACACACGTATCCCGCGCATCCCCTGCGCGCGTCCCACCTGGAGAACACCACCATGAGCAAGCGCAACAGTGCGGCGGCGAAGACGGCGGCTCGCGAGCGGCTCCGCGTCGAGCGCGAACGCCAGGCCAAGCGCACCAAGATCAAGCGCCAGGTCATCGTGGCCTGCTCGGTCGTCGGAGTGCTGGCGGCGGCCGGCGGCATAGGTTACGCGGTCGTCCAGAACAACAAGCCCACGTACTGGGAGGAGGCCGCGGACAACCCCCTGGTCAAGCCGGCCAACACCACCGGTGAGAACGGCACCACGGTCGTGATGGGCAAGAGCACCGCGAAGAAGACCCTCGTGATGTACGAGGACCCGCGCTGCCCGGTCTGCGCCCAGTTCGAGCAGACCGTCGGCGCCACCGTGAAGTCGGACTACGACGCCGGCAAGTTCAAGCTCCAGTTCGTCGGCGCCACCTTCCTCGACCGCGGCCTGTCGGGTGAGGGCTCCAAGAACGCGCTGAGCGCGCTGGGCGCCGCGCTCGACGTCAGCCCGGAGGCGTTCCTCGAGTACAAGACCGCGATGTACTCGGCGAAGTGGCACCCCGAGGAGAGCGACGACAAGTTCAAGGACGACAGCTACCTGATCAAGGTGGCCGACACGGTTCCCGCGCTGAAGAGCAACGCCAAGTTCCAGAAGGCCGTGACGGACGGCACCTTCGACAAGTGGGCGCTGGAGATGTCCGAGACGTTCGACGACAGCGGTGTGTCCGGCACCCCGACGCTGAAGATGGACGGGAAGTCCCTGACCGCGCCGGGCAGCGACAACGCCCCGATGACGGTCGCCGACTTCACCACCGCGCTCGACGCCGCCCTCAAGGCCTGACCGGGCCGAGCGGCCCGAGAGACGGAAATCCGAAGAGCGGGCGAACTTTTGCCAGTTCGCCCGCCCTTTGCCGTACTGGTCAGTAATCTGATCGGCCGTGACCAGTCGATACAGATCAACAGAGAGCACCGACGCGCCGTCAGATCGCGTCGACACCCGTGCCCCCCGCCGCCGTACGGTCGTCAAGGCCGCTGCCGCCACCGCCGTGCTGGCCGGGCCGCTCGCCGCCGCCCTGCCCGCGCGGGCCGCCGACGAGGCCCCCGCCTTCCTGCACGGTGTCGCCTCCGGTGACCCGCTGCCCGACGGCGTCCTGCTGTGGACCCGGGTGACCCCGACCGCCGACGCGATACCCGGCTCCGGGCGCGGCCCGGACACCGAGGTCGAGTGGATCGTCGCCAGGGACAAGGCGCTGACGACCGTCGTCGCCAAGGGGTCCGTGACCGCGACCGCCGCCTCCGACCACACCGTCAAGGCCGACGTCCGAGGTCTGGCCCCGGCCACCGACTACTGGTTCGGCTTCTCGGCCGGCGGGACCGACTCCCCGGTGGCGCGTACCCGCACCGCGCCGGCGGCGGACGCGTCCGTGGCGGGTCTGCGCTTCGGCGTGGCCTCCTGCGCCAACTGGGAGGCCGGCTACTTCTCCTCCTACCGTCATCTCGCCGCCCGCGGCGACCTCGACGCCTGGCTGCACCTCGGCGACTACATCTACGAGTACGGCACCGGCGAGTACGGCACCCGCGACACCGTCGTACGGCAGCACGCGCCCACGCACGAGATCCTCACCCTCGCCGACTACCGCACCCGGCACGGCAAGTACAAGACCGACCCCGATCTCCAGGCCCTGCACGCCAAGGCGCCCGTCATCGCGATCTGGGACGACCACGAGATCGCCAACGACGCCTGGTCGGGTGGCGCCGAGAACCACACCGAGGGCGCCGAAGGCACCTGGGCGAACCGTCAGGCGGCGGCCAAGCAGGCCTACTTCGAGTGGATGCCGGTCCGCCCGGCGCTGGCGGGCACCACCTACCGCCGGCTGCGCTTCGGCAAGCTCGCCGACCTCTCCCTGCTGGACCTGCGTTCCTTCCGCTCCCAGCAGGTCTCCGTAGGCAACGGTGACGTCGACGACCCGGACCGCACCCTCACCGGCCGCGCCCAGCTGGACTGGTTCAAGGCCGGCCTGAAGGCCTCCGACACCACCTGGCGGCTGGTCGGCAACTCGGTGATGATCTCGCCGTTCGCCATCGGCTCCCTCTCGGCCACCCTGCTCAAGCCGCTCGCCAAGCTGCTCGGCCTGCCGCAGGAGGGCCTCGCTCTCAACACCGACCAGTGGGACGGCTACACGGACGACCGCCGCGAGATCCTCGCCCACCTGCGCGCGAACGCCATCCGCAACACCGTCTTCCTCACCGGCGACATCCACATGGCGTGGGCCAACGACGTGCCCGTGGACGCCGGGACCTACCCGCTGTCCGCCTCGGCCGCCACGGAGTTCGTGGTCACCTCGGTGACCTCGGACAACCTCGACGACCTCGTGAAGGTCCCCGAGGGCACGGTCTCCGCGATCGCCGCGCCGGTCATCAAGGCCGCCAACCGCCACGTCCACTGGGTGGACACCGACCGGCACGGCTACGGCGTCCTGGACATCACCGCCGACCGCGCGCAGATGGACTTCTACGTGGTGTCCAGCCGCACGAAGGCGGACGCGACCTCGTCCTGGTCCCGGTCCTACCGCACCCGCACCGGCACGCAGAAGGTCGAGCGGACGTACGACCCCGTGTAGCCGCCGTCCACAGGCCGGTTACGGACCGTCTACAGGCTGTCGAGGAAGCCGAGCGCCACCCGCCAGGTGGCCTCGGCCGCCTCCGCGTCGTAGTCGGGCAGGTCGGGGTCGGTGTAGAGGTGACCGGCCCCGGCGTACCGGTGGACCTCCACGTCGGCGCCCGCCCGGCCCATCTGGAGGTACCAGGCGCTCAGCCAGTCGTCGGTCTCGAACGGGTCCGGCTCGGCCACGTGCAGCTGCACCGGCAGACCGTCCACCGAGGCGTTGGGCGCGAGGTCGGAGGTGCCGTGCAGAAGCAGCAGGCCGCGTGCCTTCTCGTCGCCGAGGGCGAGGGTCTGCGCGATCGACGCGCCCAGCGAGAACCCGGCGTACACGAGCCCGCGCTCCGAGTAGGGCGCGGCGGCCAGGACGGCTCTCCTGAGCAACTCGTCCTTGCCGATCTTCTCGTTGTGGGCCATGCCCTCCTCGACCGTGTCGAACGTACGCCCGTCGAAGAGGTCCGGGGTCCACACCTCGTGGCCGGCGGCGCGCAGCCGGTCCGCCGCGGCGCGCACCGCGGGGCGCGGTCCGTAGGTCGAGTGGAAGAGCATGATGTTCATGAGGCCATGGTGCCAGCCGGCACCGACAACGCCTCACGAGCCGGCTCCCGCCACCGCGCACGTGGGTCTCTTCACACCGCCCGCATGTTCACGACCCCGCCGGGCCGGTTACGTTCGAGGGCATGGAGAACCTGCTCCGCCCACTGATCGTGGTCGGCGGTTCGGTCGTGCTGACGTTGTTCATCGGCTGGGCCACCGACCGACTGCTGTGCAAGGCCGATGAACGGCATCCGGAGACGTCCCTGTGGGGGCTGCTGCGCCGGGGACGCATCCCGTACCAGCTCGTGCTCTGCGCGGCGCTGCTGAGAGGGTCGTTCGACCGGGCCGAGGTGCTGGAGAACCACCGCGTAGGCGTCGGCCGGACGCTCACCCTGGTGCTCATCGGGGCGGCGGCCTGGCTGGCCGTCAGGATCGTCGGCGCCATCGTCGAGACCACGTACACCCGTTACGCGCGCGTGCACCACGACGCGGCCCGGGTGCGGCGGGTACGCACCCAGGTGTCGCTGATCATGCGGGTGGTCTCCGCCGTCGTCGGCGTGGTCGCGGTGGCGGCGATGCTGCTGACGTTCCCGGCGTTCCGGGCGGCCGGCGCCTCGCTGCTGGCCTCCGCGGGCATCATCGGCATCGTCGCCGGTGTCGCCGCCCAGTCGACGCTGAGCAACATGTTCGCCGGGTTCCAGATCGCCTTCGGCGACATGGTGCGCATGGGCGACACAGTGGTGGTGGACGGTGAATGGGGCACCGTCGAGGAGATCACCCTGACCTTCCTCACCGTGCGGACCTGGGACGAGCGCCGGATCACCATGCCCGTCTCGTACTTCACGTCCAAGCCGTTCGAGAACTGGTCGCGCGGCACCCCGCAGATGACCGGCATCGTCTACTGGCACGTCGACCACTCGGCACCGCTGGACGCGATGCGGGAGAAGCTCCGCGACATCCTCCGCGAGTGCCCGGCCTGGGACGGCCGCGCCTACGGCCTGGACGTCACCGACACCACCCCCAACACCCTTCAGGTCAGGGCGCTGGCGACGGCCAAGGACGCCGACGACATCTGGACGGTCCGGGTCACCGTCCGGGAGAAGATGATCCGCTGGCTGGCCGAGGAGCACCCGTACGCCCTGCCCCGCGTCAACACCGCCGACGCGCTGCTGCCCCCGAACCACGCCAACGGCCGCGTACCCGGCGGCATCGCACCCCAGCGCCGCGCCCACGAGTCACCGCGCGCGGACCGCTGACGGCCCGTGCCGCCGCGGGCCCGACGCCCGCGGCGGCGTGCGCCGCCGACGCGCACGACCGGGATCACCGATCGCCGGCCACCGGTCGCCGATCGCCTGTCACCGCAGGCTGCGCACGTCCAGATGCCGCAGCACCCTGTCCACGATCTCCGGATCGGCACCCGGCTCACTGCGCGCGGCGACCACCTCGTGCCGGGCCGCGCTCAGCATCTCCCCCTGGATCCGCCGCACCCGCTTCAGCCGGCGCACCCGGTGCTCATGGTCCTCCCGCCGCTCGTCCTCCCCCAGGTCGGGGCTGATCCGCAGCCCGATGTCGAGGGCCCGCCGGCTCATCTGCTCGGACAGTTCCTCCGGCAGATCCTCCTCGGCCTCGATCTCCCGCAGCCGGCGCTTCGCCGCCTTCGCCGCCCGCACGGCCAGTTCCTTCTCGAACTCCTTCTCACGCCCGGTGTCGGCCTGCACCCCGAGCCGTTTCACCAGCCACGGCAGGGTCAGTCCCTGGATCACGAGCGTCGCCATGATGACCCCGAAGGCGATGAACACGATCTCGTCCCGGTTCGGGAAGGGCGTCCCTTCATCGGTCTTCAGCGGAATCGCGAGCGCCAGCGCCACCGAGGCGACCCCGCGCATCCCCGACCACCACATCACGACGGTCTCCCGCCAGCTGACGGGGATGTCCTCGTCGTGGTCCCGCCGGGCGTGCAGCCGCTGGGCGAGCCAGGTGGCCGGCAGCAGCCACAGCAGCCGTACGAGGATCACGACGGCCACCACCGCCGCGGCCCATCCGAGCATCTCCCCCCACCGCCCGGACGCTGTCCGGATCGCCAGGTGCAGTTCCAGGCCGATCAGCCCGAACGCCACCCCGGTCACCAGGGTGTCGACGATGTCCCAGAAGGTGTGCCCGGCCAGCCGCGTCATCACGTCGTCGGGATCGGTGGCGTACTCGGCGAGGAACAGCGCTGTGGTGAGCACCGCGAGCACCCCGGACCCGTGGAACTCCTCCGCCAGCACATAGGCGGCGTACGGCACCAGCAGCGTCAGCCCGATCTGCAGGGTGGGGTCCCCGAGCAGGTCCATCAGCCGGTTCGCGCCCCAGCCGAGCGTCAGCCCGACGGCCACCGCGACGACGGCGGACAGCACCAGGTCGAGGCCGGCCTCCCAGGGCGAGAAGCTCCCGCTGACGACGGCGGCGATGGCCACGTGGTAGAGCACGATGGCGGTGACGTCGTTGAAGAGCCCCTCGCCCTCCAGGATGGACACCAGCCGGCGCGGCAGCCCGAGCTTTCCGGCCACGGCGGTGGCGGCCACCGGGTCGGGCGGTGCGACGAGCGCCCCGAGGGCCAGGGCCGCGGCGATCGGCAGTCCGGGCACGATCGCGTGGGCGACGGCGCCCACACACAGCATCGTGACGAACACCAGGGCCACGGCGAGCAGGAAGATCGGCCGTTTGTTGGCCGTGAACTGCCGCCAGGAGGTGCGCCGCACGGCCGCGTACAGCAGGGGCGGCAGCAGCAGGGGCAGGATCAGGTCCGGCGGAACGCTCACATCGGGCACGAAGTCGACGACCACGAGCACGATCCCGAGCAGGGTCATCAGGACCGGTGCCGGCAGACTCCACCGGTCGCCCAGCGGGACACTCACCACGGCCCCGAGCAGCAGGACGAACAACAGGGCCAACTGATCCACGGTCAGTGCTCCGGGGGCTGAGACGTCACACGGCGGATCTCAAGCCTGCCACGTCGCCCTCGCCGGCAGCCCGTTCGGCGCCCCCGCCACCCCGGCTACGGCTGGAGGCCCCGCCGCATCGCCCGGTGCGGGATGCCCGCGTCCGGGAACTCCGGGCCGTACGCCTCGTACCCCAGCCGCTCGTAGAACCCCAGGGCGTGCGTCTGCGCGTGCAGGTCGACCGCCGTGAGCCCACGCGCGCGTGCCGTGTCCTCGATGGCCGTCACCAGCGCGGCCCCGACGCCGAGCCCGCGTGCCTCCTTGGTGACGGCGAGCCGCCCCAGCGACCCGACCGACAGGTCCCCGCCGGTCTTCGCCGCGACCTGCGCGCCGTACAGCAGCCGCCCGGTCCCGAGCGGTACGCCGTCCTCGCGGACCGCCAGCACATGCACCGCGCCGGCGTCGTGGGCGTCGTACTCGATGTCCTCCGGGACGCCCTGCTCGCCGACGAAGACCTCCTTGCGGACCGCGAAGCAGGCCTCACGGTCGGCGGGGTCCTCCGCGACGCGGATCACGTACGCGCGCGGGCCGCTCATCCGTAGGTCTCCTCACGGACCTGGTCGAGGGCCTGCTGGAGGTCGTCCGGGTACTCGCAGGAGAACTCGGCCCACTCGCCGTCGCCGGGGTGCTCGAAGCCCAGCCGGACCGCGTGCAGCCACTGGCGGGTCAGCGTCAGCCGCTTGGCGAGCGTCGGGTCGGCGCCGTAGGTCAGGTCGCCGACGCACGGGTGGCGGTGGGCGGCCATGTGGACGCGGATCTGGTGGGTACGGCCGGTCTCCAGCTTGATGTCCAGCAGGGAGGCGGCGCGGAAGGCCTCGATCAGGTCGTAGTGCGTGACGGAGGGCTTGCCCTCGGCGGTGACCGCCCACTTGTAGTCGTGCTGGGGGTGGCGGCCGATGGGCGCGTCGATGGTGCCGCTGGTGGGGTCCGGGTGGCCCTGGACGAGCGCGTGGTAGCGCTTGTCGACCGTGCGCTCCTTGAACTGGCGCTTCAGCGAGGTGTAGGCGCGCTCCGACTTGGCGACCACCATCAGGCCGGAGGTGCCCACGTCGAGCCGGTGCACGATGCCCTGGCGCTCGGCGGCACCGGAGGTGGAGATGCGGTAGCCGGCGGCGGCGAGTCCGCCGATGACGGTCGTGCCGGTCCAGCCGGGCGACGGGTGGGCGGCCACCCCGACCGGCTTGACGATCACGACCACGTCGTCGTCGTCGTGCACGATCTCCATGCCCTCGACGGGCTCGGCGACCACCTGCACCGGCGCGGGCGCCTGCGGCATCTCGACCTCGAGCCAGGCCCCGCCGTGCACCCGTTCGGACTTCCCGACCACCGACCCGTCGACCGTGACCTTCCCCGCGGCCGCGAGCTCGGCGGCCTTGGTACGGGAGAAGCCGAACATGCGGGAGATGGCGGCGTCTACACGCTCGCCCTCCAGGCCGTCGGGCACGGGCAGGTTGCGGGTCTCGGGAATCGTGCTCACCCGTCGAGTATGCCGGACAGGTCCGGCACCCCCGAACACACGCTCAGTCCTTGTGGACGGTCCCGTCCGGGTCGAGGCCCTTGAAGGACAGCAGGACGATCAGGATTCCACCGCAGACGATCGCCGAGTCGGCCAGGTTGAAGACCGCGAAGTGCTTCGGCGCGATGAAGTCCACCACCGCGCCCTCGAAGACCCCCGGCGCACGGAAGATCCGGTCGGTGAGGTTGCCGAGGGCGCCCCCGAGCAGCAGGCCCAGCGCGATCGCCCAGGGCAGGCTGTAGAGCTTGCGGGCGAGCCGGGCGATCACCACGATCACCGCCGCCGCGATCACCGTGAAGATCACGGTGAAGGCCTCGCCGAAGCCGAAGGCGGCGCCCGCGTTGCGGATCGCCTCGAATCGCAGCCAGTCCCCGACGACCTCGACCGGCTGGTGGTGCTCCAGCTTCGCGACCACGATCAGCTTGCTGACCAGGTCGATGACGTACGCGAACGCGGCGACCCCGAACAGCACGGCGATACGGCGCCTGCCGCGGGGCTGCTGCCCGGCGGCCTGCGCCGTGGACTCGTCCGCACCGGAGGAGTCGTCCGAATCCGGCCGCTCCGGCTGCCCTGCGTTCCCGCCGGACGGCTCCGGCTCGGCTCCCGCCGCCTCTGGAGTGTCCGGCGTACCGATGATGCGCTCCGCCTCTGCCACGTGAGTCCCTCGACCTAGGTACCTGACTGAGGACGAGGGTACGGCACGCTTCGACGACGGCCGGGTGATCAGTACCGGCGCTCCTGCTTCTGCTTGCACTCGACGCACAGGGTGGCCCGCGGGAAGGCCTGCATGCGGGCCTTGCCGATGGGATTCCCGCAGTTCTCGCACAGGCCGTAGGTGCCCGCGTCCAGCCGCTCCAGGGCGTGCTCGGTCTGGACCAGCATCTCGCGCGCGTTGGCGGCCAGCGCCAGTTCGTGCTCGCGCGTGATGTTCTTCGTCCCGGTGTCCGCCTGGTCGTCCCCGGCGCCGTCCCCCGAGTCCCGCATCAGTCCCACCAGGGCCGCCTCGGACGAGGCCAGCTCGGCGCGCAGCCGGTTCTTCTCGGAGTCCAGCTCGGCGCGGGCCTCCGCCACCTCCTCGGGCGTCCAGGGGTCCTCGCCGGGGCGCACCGCCAGTTCGCCGGGCTCCGCCGCGGCGAAACGTGCCTTCGGAACGGCGGTCTTCGCCGCCGTGGCCGTGCCAGGAGTCTTCTTCGCAACCACTGTCGTGGCTCCCGTCTGCTCCGCGGCCGAGGCCGCGCCCACCTTCTTGGCCGTGCTCTTGCCTGCGGTGCTCCTCCGGGCGGTCCCCTTCCCGGCCGCACCGCCCCTGCCGCCGGCCCCCTCCGTGCCGGCGTCCACCTCGCCGACTGCACCCTGCGGACCGGCGCCCGACTCGCGGACCATGCCCTCCTCTGCGGTGGCCGCCTTCCCGCCGGCTGCCGTCTTCTTCGCCGGGGCCTTCTTGACGGCCCCGGTCCTGGTGGCCGCCTTCTTCGGGGCCGCGGTCTTCTTGGAAGCCGCCGTCCTCTTCGGGGCTCCCGTCCTCTTGGACGCGCCGACGGCCTCGGAGGTCGCAGCCGGGCCGGAGGCCGCGGCCTTTCCGGCAGGCGCGGCCTTCTTCGCCGCCACCTTCTTCGCCGGCACCTTCTCGGCCGCCGCCTTCCCGGCTCCCCCCGCGCCCACGGCCTTCACCGCCTTCACCGCCTTCGTCTGCTTCGGCCGCTCGGCGTCCGCCGTGCCCGTGCTCCCTCCCCGCGTGCTCCCTCCCTGCGTGCTCTTCTTCGCACCGACCTCCTTGGCCGCACCGCCGGAGGCGCCGGTGGACCTGCCGGACGCCGACTGCTGTACGGCGGTCTTCTTCGCCACCATGGCCGCGGCCCCTTCACATATTGTGATCTTGCACGCGAATCGTGCTGGGACGATAAATCGACTTGAGTCCCGCGGCAACGGGGCACACCGCCCGATTCGCCCACCTCGCGCACGTCACGCGGCAAGCCTGCATCCGTTGTGCCCAGCTCCCCGCCGGGTAATCCGCCCGGTCGGCAGTCCCGGGGCGGGAACCGGCGCCCCTCGCCATTCGGGTCACCGGGGCCCGCCGCGAGCGCCCGGCCCACGGCCCCGAAAACCGGTCGGCCGCTGTCCGTGCGGCGCCGTACACTGGGCGGAGCGAGAAGCGTGGATGGGGACGAGTAGCGGCGTACGCAGCCCAGAGCGACCCGGGGACGGTGGAAGCCCGGGGGCGAGCGCGACGTGAAGATCACCCCGGAGCCGCCGGAAGAAGACCCTCTCAGGGTTGGTAGAACCGGCATCGCGACCCCAATGAGGGGGCTCCCCGGGGCGCACGACGCGCCGGAGGGCCAAGGAGGGTGGTACCGCGGGAGCGCGCCGCACACGGCGTGGACAAGGCTCTCGTCCCTCCGACGGAAGGCAGCACATCCGCCGGAGGAAGCTCGTTGAACACGCAGCCGCAGTACCGCCAGGTACCCGCCCAGGTCGACCTGCCCGCCCTCGAGCACGCCGTGCTCGACTTCTGGCGCGAGCAGAAGATCTTCGCCAAGAGCCTGGAACAGTCCGAGGGCCGCCCCGAGTGGGTTTTCTACGAGGGCCCGCCCACCGCCAACGGCATGCCGGGCGCCCACCACATCGAGGCGCGCGTCTTCAAGGACGTCTTCCCCCGCTTCCGCACCATGCGCGGCTACCACGTGGCCCGCAAGGCCGGCTGGGACTGCCACGGCCTGCCCGTGGAGCTGGCGGTGGAGAAGGAACTGGGCTTCACCGGCAAGCAGGACATCGAGGCGTACGGCATCGCCGAGTTCAACGCCCGGTGCCGTGACTCCGTGACGCGCCACACCGACGCGTTCACCGAGCTGACCAACCGCATGGGCTACTGGGTCGACCTGGACGACGCCTACCGCACCATGGACCCCGAGTACGTCGAGTCGGTGTGGTGGTCGCTCAAGGAGATCTTCGACAAGGGCCTGCTGGTGCAGGACTACCGCGTGGCCCCCTGGTGCCCCCGCGACGAGACGGGCCTGTCGGACCACGAGCTGGCGCAGGGCTACGAGACGATCGTCGACCCCTCGGTGTACGTCCGTTTCCCGCTCACCTCCGGCCCGCTGGCCGGCCGGGCCGCGCTCCTGGTGTGGACCACGACCCCCTGGACGCTGGTCTCCAACACGGCCGTGGCCGCACACCCCGACGTCACCTACGTCGTCGTGACGGACGGCGAGGAGAACCTCGTCGTCGCGCAGCCGCTCGTCGAGAAGGCGCTCGGCGAGGGCTGGGAGGCCACCGGCGAGTCCTTCACCGGCGCCGAGATGGAGCGCTGGACGTATCAACGTCCGTTCGAGCTGGTCGAGTTCCCGGAGCCCGCCCACTACGTCGTCAACGCCGAGTACGTGACGACCGAGGACGGCACCGGTCTGGTCCACCAGTCCCCCGCCTTCGGTGAGGACGACCTCAAGGTCTGCCGCGCCTACGGCCTGCCGGTCGTGAACCCGATCCGCCCCAACGGCACCTTCGAGGAGAGCGTCCCGCTGGTCGGCGGCGTCTTCTTCAAGAAGGCGGACGAAAAGCTCACCGAGGACCTCCAGAGCCGCGGCCTCCTCTTCAAGCACATCCCCTACGAGCACAGCTACCCGCACTGCTGGCGCTGCCACACCGCGCTGCTCTACTACGCGCAGCCGTCCTGGTACATCCGCACCACGGCCGTCAAGGACCGCCTTCTCGAGGAGAACGAGAAGACCAACTGGTACCCGGACACGGTCAAGCACGGCCGCTTCGGCGACTGGCTGAACAACAACATCGACTGGGCGCTCTCCCGCAGCCGCTACTGGGGCACCCCGCTGCCGATCTGGCGCTGCGAGGACGACCACCTCACCGTCGTCGGCTCGCGCGCGGAGCTGACCGGGCTGACCGGCACCGACCAGTCCGAACTCGACCCGCACCGCCCGTACATCGACGCGGTCACCTTCGACTGCCCGCAGGAGAACTGCGGCCGGCTCGCCACGCGCGTGCCCGAGGTCATCGACGCCTGGTACGACTCCGGTTCGATGCCGTTCGCGCAGTGGGGCTACCCGTACAAGAACAAGGAACTCTTCGAGTCCCGCTACCCGGCGCAGTTCATCAGCGAGGCCATCGACCAGACCCGCGGCTGGTTCTACACGCTGATGGCGATCGGCACCCTGGTCTTCGACAAGTCCAGCTACGAGAACGTCGTCTGCCTCGGCCACATCCTCGCCGAGGACGGCCGCAAGATGTCCAAGCACCTGGGCAACATCCTCCAGCCGATCCCGCTGATGGACCAGCACGGCGCCGACGCGGTCCGCTGGTTCATGGCGGCCGGCGGCTCCCCCTGGGCAGCCCGCCGCGTCGGTCACGGCACCATCCAGGAGGTGGTGCGCAAGACCCTGCTCACCTACTGGAACACGGTCGCCTTCCAGGCGCTGTACGCCCGCACGTCCGGCTGGGCCCCCTCCGAGGCCGACCCGGCCCCGGCCGACCGCACCGTCCTCGACCGCTGGCTCCTGTCCGAACTCCACGCGCTCACCGACCAGGTGACCCAGGCACTGGAGGCCTACGACACCCAGCGCGCCGGCAAGCTCCTCTCCGCGTTCGTCGACGACCTGTCCAACTGGTACGTACGCCGCTCCCGTCGCCGCTTCTGGCAGGGCGACAAGGCCGCGCTGCGCACCCTGCACGAGGTCGTCGAGACGGTCACGAAGCTGATGGCCCCGCTGACCCCGTTCATCACCGAGCGGGTCTGGCAGGACCTGGTCGCGCCGGTCACGCCGGGCGCCCCGGAGTCGGTGCACCTGGCGTCCTGGCCGGAGGCGGACCTCGCCGCGATCGACCCGGAGCTGTCCAAGCAGATGGTCCTGGTGCGCCGCCTGGTCGAGCTGGGCCGCGCCACGCGCGCGGAGTCGGGCGTCAAGACCCGCCAGCCGCTGCGCCGCGCGCTCATCGCGGCCGCGGGCTTCGACGCGCTCTCCGCCGAGCTGCACGCGCAGATCACGGAGGAGCTGAACGTCGAGTCACTCGCCTCGCTCTCCGAGGTCGGCGGCAGCCTGGTCGACACGACCGCCAAGGCCAACTTCCGCGCCCTGGGCAAGCGGTTCGGCAAGCGCGTCCAGGACGTGGCCAAGGCGGTGGCGAACGCCGACGCGGCCGCGCTCTCCCTCGCCCTGCGCGAGGGCACGGCCTCGGTGGAGGTCGACGGCGAGACCGTCACCCTCGCCCCCGACGAGGTCATCATCACGGAGACCCCGCGCGAGGGCTGGTCGGTGGCGTCCGACTCAGGCGCGACGGTCGCCCTCGACCTGGAGATCACCGAGGAGCTGCGCCGGGCCGGCCTGGCCCGTGACGCGATCCGCCTGATCCAGGAGGCCCGCAAGAACAGCGGCCTCGACGTCGCCGACCGCATCGCGCTCCGCTGGACCGCGACCGATCCGGAAGTCGTCGACGCGCTGACCGGCCACGCGTCCCTGATCTCGGACGAGGTCCTCGCCACCACCTTCTTGAACGAGCACAGCGCCCAGGGCGAGGCGGACGACACCTACGGCGCCCCGTTCACGGACGAGGCCCTGACCCTCACGTTCCGCCTGCGCAAGGCGTAACACCTCCGGCGCGCTCACCAGGGCCCGGTCTCCCGCTGCGGGGGACCGGGCCCTTCGCCGTGTCCGGCGCCCGCCCGACGCGCCCCGCCTCGGGGCCGGCGCGCGAAAAAGGGCGGGGCCCCGGATCGGGATCCGGGGCCCACGCCCTTTGAACGCTGCCGACGCCTAAGGCGTACTACTGGCCGTCAGTTGTCGTCCTCGTCGATGAGGAAGCCGCGCATCGGCGAGGGAGCCTGCCCCATCGGGGAGGGACCCTGCGGACGCACCGGCGCCATCGGCTGAGTCATCGCCGGAGACATCTGCTGCTGGCCGCCGTACGACGGGCCGGCCTGGCCCGGTCCACCCATGCCCTGGTTGCCGCCGCCGTAGGACGGGGCACTCGCGCCGGCCGGAGCCATCGAAGGCGACGGGGACGGCGGCAGGGAGGCAGCGGCCGGAGTACGCGGCGGGGCGAGGGAGTCGTCGGCCTGGGTCTCCAGCTGACGCAGCTGGGACTCGAGGTACGACTTCAGGCGCGTCCGGTACTCGCGCTCGAAGCCGCGCAGGTCCTCGACCTTGCGCTCCAACGTGGCGCGTGCGGACTCCAGGGAGCCCATCGCGACGCGGTGCTTCTCCTGCGCGTCCCGCTCCAGGGCGTCGGCCTTGGCACGGGCGTCGCGCTCGAGACCCTCGGCACGCGAACGCGCCTCACCGACGATCTTGTTGGCCTCGGAACGGGCCTCGGCGATCGCCTGGTCGGCGGTCTGCTGGGCCAGCGAGAGGACACGGGCGGCACTGTCGCCGCCGGGGCCCTGACCATGGCCGCCCATCGGACCGCCCATGTGCTGCTGCTGCATGGGGGGCTGGCCACCCATGGGGCCCTGGCCCATCGGACCCTGACCCATGGGGCCCTGGCCCATCGGACCCTGGCCCATCTGGCCCTGGCCCATCTGACCCTGCATCTGGCCCTGCATCTGGCCCTGCATCTGTCCCTGGCCCATCTGGCCGGGACCCTGCGGACCACCCTGGCCACCGCCGGGACCGGCGGGCAGCTGCGGGGCACCGCTCGGCAGCTGGGGCGGGCCACCCATGGGGCCGCCCATCTGCTGCTGCGGCGGGCCCGATATGCCGGCGGGCACCGGGGCGCCCGGTCCGCGCATGCCCTGGGGCATCCCCTGCTGCGGCATGCCTTGCTGCGGCATCCCCTGCTGGGGCATACCCTGCTGCTGCGGGGGCATCCCCTGCTGCTGCTGGTCCTGCGGCTCCGGAGGCTTGCGCATGTTCTGCTGGTTCTGGGCAGCAGCACGCGTGGCAGCGGCCAGCTTGGCGCGCAGGTCCTCGTTCTCCCGGAGCAGGCGGGTCAGTTCGGCTTCGACCTCGTCGAGGAAGGCATCGACCTCGTCCTCGTCATAGCCTTCTCGGAGGCGGACGGTCGTGAACTGCTTGTTCCGCACGTCCTCGGGGGTCAACGGCATCTCTTCACCTCAACGTAGTCGTCGGCATTCGGCAAGACGGTAGTTCACATCGCTCACAGCCGACTCACGATCGTGATCAGGATGTAGACGATGATCATCAGTACGAAGAAGGACAGGTCGAGCGCCACGCCCCCGAGACGCAACGGCGGGATTACCCGCCGCAGAAGCTTGAGCGGTGGATCGGTGACAGTGTAGGTGGCCTCCAGAACGACCACCATCGCCTTGCCGGGCTGCCATGAGCGGGCGAACTGGAAGACGTAGTCCATGACCAGCCGGAAAATGAGCACGATGAGGAAGACCATCAGCGCGATGTAGACGACATCCAGGACCACGCTCATGTTCGGTGCTTCCCTCTCCCCTGCTTACGTACTTTCTCGTCACTGCTGTTCCGGTCGTGCGTCTCAGCTCTGGTTGAAGAACCCGCCCTCTGCGATGCGGGCCTTGTCCTCCGCCGTGACATCGACGTTAGCAGGCGACAACAGGAACACCTTCTGCGTCACCCGCTCGATGCTGCCGTGAAGACCAAACACCAAACCCGCCGCAAAGTCGACAAGTCGCTTCGCGTCTGTGTCATCCATCTCAGTCAGATTCATGATCACCGGGGTGCCCTCACGGAAGTGTTCCCCGATGGTACGGGCCTCGTTGTAGGTCCGGGGGTGGAGCGTGGTGATCCGGTACGGCTCTCGTTCCGACACGACCTTGGGCATGATCACCGGTGCGTTCTTCTCCAGGGACTGACGTTCTTGTGTGATGGATGCCACGGGCGCGATACGCGCCGACCGCCCGGATTCCGCGCCTGGCGAAGCGGATCTGGCCACCGGCTCACGCGGTGCGGGCGGTTGAGTGATTCGCACCTCTTCGTCCCTTTGGGACTGATGTGCTCCATGCGACTGGTGCGACGGCTCGTGCCGTCGGTGGTCACGCTCGGGCTCAGGATCGAGCTCGGGTTCAAAGTCGTCGTCGGGGTCGAAACCCCGGCCGTCGTACCCATCGTCCTCCACGAGGCCGAGGTAGACCGCCATCTTGCGCATCGCGCCGGCCATGCTCCGAGTCCTCCGCTCTGTGGTGGATCCGCTGACGACTGCCAAGTCCCGCGATCCACGTGGCCCTTATGCCGCCTTTCGGCGGTAATGACCATATTTTCTGCTGTGGTCCGACTTCCTGGCGACGTTACCCGAGGCCGGGGCGGACTCCGAGTACCGCGGTGCCGACGCGTACATGTGTCGCTCCGGCCGCCACGGCCTGTTCGAGGTCCGCGCTCATCCCTGCCGAGACCATGTTCGCAGCCGGATGAGTTCGGCGCAGGTCAGTCGACAAATCCATCAACCGCTCGAACGCCGCCTGTTGCTGTCCGGCGTACTCCCCGGTCAGAGGTGCGACTGTCATCAGTCCCGCGAGCCGGAGCCCCGGAGCGCCGGCGACGAGGCCGGCCAACTCCGCGATACCGCCCGGCGCGACGCCACCCCGCTCCCCCCGCGCGCTTTCGCCCGCGTCGAGCGCGACCTGGATGAGACAGCCGACCTCGCGTCCGACCCGCTCGGCCTCCTTGGAGAGGGCCGTCACCAGCCGGGCACGGTCGACGGACTGCACGACATCCGCGTAACCGACCACGGAGCGCACCTTGTTGGTCTGCAACTGGCCCACAAAATGCCAGGAAAGGGGCAGATCCGAGCAGGCCGCGGCCTTGGGTGCCGCATCCTGGTCCCGGTTCTCGGCGACGTGCCGCACACCGAGTTCCGACAGGATCCGCACATCGCTCGCCGGGTAGGTCTTGGTGACCACGATCAGGGTCACTTCTTCGCGCTTGCGCCCGGCCGCCGTACACGCGGCCGTGATGCGCCGCTCCACCTGCGCCAGATTTGCGGCGAGTTCGCCCTTACGGTCCGTCATGCACCATCAGCCCAGCCAGACATATCCCGCGAGTCGCCCCGTGGTGCGATCGCGGCGGTACGAGAAGTGGTCCTTCGACTCGCGCGTGCACACCGGCGACTGCTCCCGGTCGTGCACCCCGAGCCGGTCGAGCTGTGCGTGCACCCCGGCGGTCACATCGACCGCGGGAGTGCCCCAGCTCGTCTCGGCGTGCGCGGCCGGCTCGACGGCGGCCACCTCGGCCCGCATCGTCTCCGGTACCTCGTAGCACCGGCCGCAGACGGCGGGCCCGGTGCGGGCGACGATCCGGGACGGCTCGGCACCGAGCCCGACCATGGCCCGTACGGCGGCGGGGACGATCCCCGCGACCATCCCGGGCCGGCCGGCGTGGGCCGCGGCCACGACACCGGCGACCGGGTCGGCCAGCAGAACCGGCGTGCAGTCGGCGGTGAGTACGGCGAGAGCGAGTCCCCGCTCCGTGGTGACGATCGCGTCGGCCTCGGGCACCGGACGCTCACCCCAGGGACCGTCGACGACGGTGACGCCCGCGCCGTGCACCTGGTTCATCCAGACCACCCGGCCCGCTTCGAGACCCAGCGACTTGGCCGCCGACTCCCGGTTGGTCCGCACGGCCCCGGGGTCGTCGCCGACCGCGCCGCCGAGGTTGAGCTCCTCATACGGAGCGGCGCTCACCCCGCCCCACCGGTCGGTGAAGGCGAAGTGCGCGCCGCTCGCGTGTCCGCGCTGTCCTATCACTTCAGGAAGTCCGGCACGTCCAGTTCCTCGGCCGCGCTGTCCGAGTAGCTCCGGGACGGCGGTACCGGCGGGGCGACCGGGAGGTCGGCCACCGGCTCGGGAGCCGGCGCCGGGTCCTCCTTCGGGGTCACGCTGCCGAGCGAGCCGAAGCTCGGACGGCTCTCGGACTGCCGTGCCGCGGTGGGCTCCTCACGGCGGGGCGAGGAGGAGGAGGAGGAGGCCGAGCCGAGGACGGTGTCCCGGCGGGCCGGGGGCTGGCCCCCGTCGAAGCCGGCCGCGATCACGGTGACCCGGACCTCGTCGCCGAGCGCGTCGTCGATGACCGCGCCGAAGATGATGTTGGCCTCGGGGTGCGCGGCCTCGCTGACCAGCTGGGCGGCCTCGTTGATCTCGAAGAGACCGAGGTCGGAGCCGCCGGAGATGGACAGCAGCACGCCCCGGGCGCCGTCGATGGACGCCTCGAGGAGCGGCGAGGAGATCGCCATCTCGGCGGCGGCCACCGCGCGGTCGTCGCCGCGGGCCGAGCCGATGCCCATGAGGGCCGAACCCGCCTCGGACATGACCGACTTGACGTCGGCGAAGTCGAGGTTGATCAGACCGGGCGTGGTGATGAGGTCGGTGATGCCCTGGACGCCGGAGAGCAGGACCTGGTCCGCCGACTTGAACGCGTCGAGGACGGAGACCTGGCGGTCCGAGATGGACAGCAGCCGGTCGTTGGGGATGACAATGAGGGTGTCGACCTCTTCGCGGAGCTCCGCGATGCCGTCCTCGGCCTGGTTCGCGCGGCGCCGTCCCTCGAAGGTGAAGGGGCGGGTGACCACACCGATGGTGAGGGCGCCCAGGGAGCGTGCGATGTTGGCCACGACGGGTGCGCCGCCGGTGCCGGTGCCGCCACCTTCACCGGCCGTCACGAAGACCATGTCGGCCCCCTTGAGGACCTCCTCGATCTCCTCGCGGTGATCCTCTGCGGCCTTGCGGCCGACAGCCGGGTTGGCTCCGGCGCCGAGTCCGCGGGTGAGTTCGCGGCCGACGTCGAGTTTGACGTCGGCGTCGCTCATCAACAGAGCCTGGGCGTCCGTGTTGATGGCGATGAACTCGACACCCTTGAGACCGACCTCGATCATCCGGTTGATGGCATTGACACCACCGCCGCCGACACCGATGACTTTGATGACTGCGAGGTAGTTCTGCGGTGCTGCCACGTCGAAGGCCTCTCGCCTCGAGTTACGTGTCGCTGGTTCGCGAGACGCTCTGCGCTCCACGATCCGGCGACTGATGCCGAAATGGGACGGTCCGTTTCGCCGACCCGAACCCTAACGCTGAAGTTTAGGGTTACCAGTGTGCCTGTTCGTTGAAGTCTTCTGAACAGGACACTAAGTCGACAAGTGGCGCCCGTTCAACGAACACGCCGAACCTCCCGTTTTTCTTTTCACCCTATGTGATCAGCCGTGTCACTGCCCAACCAGGGTGCTGGCCTGCGCGGATGTGCGTCAACTCCCCGCTGACGCAGGGGCGGTGGGAACACTGACATCGAAGTGCCGTGCGTCCGGGGAGGCTTTCATCAGGGCGAGGATGGTACGGCTCTTCGCCGCGCCGTTCTCGGCACTCCCCCACGCGACGGTCCGGTCGCCGCTCAGTTCGAGCGAGATGTCGTCGTAGGAACGGACCTTGACGACGCGGGTGTCGCGGGCGACCGCGGGCGGCAGGGAACCGACGGTCCGCACGGCCTCGCGGACGAGGCGGTCCTCGCCGAAGCGGCGCAGGCTCGCGGAGGCCGAACTCGCGGGGGAGAGTTCCGTTTCCAGCAGCGGAACGCCCTTGGGGGCCTGGGAGACGGTGGCGAAACGGACGCCCTCGTCGTCCACTTCGACGAAGTTCCGCCCCTTTCGGACAAGCAGGACGGGCGTTCGTTCCGTCACTTTCAGACCGATTCCGTCGGGCCAGGAACGGGTGACCTCGACCGAGTCGACGCGGCGCAGTTCCGCCCGCAGCCGTTCCTCGATCGCGTCGGTGTCGACCGAGACCAGCGGTGAGCCGACCGGGACGGCGGCGGCCTCGCGGACCTGCGCCGGCGTCAGAACCGCCGTACCGGAGACGGAGACTCGGTCCACGCGCAGCCACTGGGAGCCGTACAGCAGCCAGGTGACGCCGGCGCCGAGGAGGACGACGGCGAGCGCGATGATGATGATCGTACGAAGTCGGCGGGGACCGAGCCGCCGGACCAGGGGCGGGCCGGACGACTCCTGCTGACGTGCCCCGCGCTCGGCGGTGGCGGATCCGGCCACGCTCCCTGCCCTTTCGTCATTCGTGCCTAACGGTGCGCACGCGAGGCGGCGATCGCCTCGTACACCATGCCGACGAGCAGGTCGTCGGCGTCGCGGCGGCCGAACTCGCCGGCCGCGCGGGACATCTCGTACAGCCGGTGCGGGTCGGCGAGCACGGGCAGGACGTTCTCCCGGATCCATTCCGGGGTCAGGTCCGCGTCGTCGACCAGGAGGCCGCCGCCGGCCTTGACCACCGGCTGGGCGTTCAGCCGCTGTTCGCCGTTGCCGATGGGCAGCGGGACGTAGGCGGCGGGGAGCCCGACGGCGGAGAGTTCGGCGACGGTCATCGCGCCCGCGCGGCAGAGCATCATGTCGGCGGCGGCGTACGCGAGATCCATCCGGTCCACGTACGGTACCGGGATGTACGGGGGCATTCCCGGCATCTGCTGGACGTGCGGCAGTTCGTTCTTCGGGCCGACCGCGTGCAGGATCTGGATGCCCGCCTGCTGGAGCCAGGGAGCGACCTGCTGGACCACCTCGTTGAGGCGGCGGGCGCCCTGGGAACCGCCCGAGACGAGCAGCGTGGGCAGGTTCGGGTCGAGGCCGAACACGTGCCGCCCCTCGGGGCGCGCGGCGGCGCGGTCCAGGGTGGCGATGGTGCGCCGCAGCGGGATGCCGATGTAGCGGGCGTCGCGGAGCTTGCTGTCGGGCGTGGAGACGGCGACGCGGGCGGCGTACCGCGAGCCGATCTTGTTGGCCAGGCCGGGGCGGGCGTTGGCCTCGTGGATGACGATCGGCACGCCCCTGCGCTTGGCGGCGAGGTAGGCGGGCAGGGCCACGTAGCCGCCGAAGCCGACGACACAGTCGGCCTGGGTGCGCTCCAGGACCTGCTCGGCCGCCTTGATCGTGCCGCGCAGCCGGCCCGGGACGGTGATCAGCTCGGGGGTCGGCTTGCGCGGCAGCGGCACCGCGGGGATCAGCGCGAGCTCGTAACCCCGCTGGGGTACGAGCGTGGTCTCCAGACCGCGCTCCGTGCCCAGGGCCGTGATCCCCACCGAGGGGTCCTGCCTGCGCAGGGCGTCCGCGAGGGCGAGCGCGGGCTCGATGTGGCCGGCGGTCCCCCCACCAGCGAGTACGACATGCACCGAAATTCACCGCTCTCCGGACGTACGCGCCGCCGAGGCACGCCGTCTCATCGTGTTCCATCTCCGGGGCCCCGTGAGACCCCCGGCTCCCCGCTTTCTACCAAAGCGGGGTTGCCGCATCGCAAGCGCGGCCCGCGCAGCGGGCTCGTCGCGTGCGAAGGCGATCAGCAGCCCGATGGCGAACATGGTCGGCAGCAGGGCGGATCCCCCGTAGGAGAACAGCGGGAGAGGGACACCGGCGATCGGCAGCAGGCCGAGCACCGCACCGATGTTGATCACGGCCTGGGCCGTGATCCAGGTGGTCACGCCTCCCGCGGCATACCTGACGAAGGGGTCCTCCGTGCGTCCGGCCACGCGGATACCCGCATAGCCTAGAGCCGCGAACAGGGCGAGCACCGACAGCGTCCCCGCCAGACCCAGTTCCTCACCGGTGACGGCGAAGATGAAGTCGGTGTGCGCCTCGGGGAGTTGCCCCCATTTCTCCACACTCGCCCCGAGCCCGGACCCGAAGATCCCGCCCGAGGCGAGGGCGTAGATCCCGTGCACGGCCTGCCAGCAGTCGGCCACCCCGGACTTCGGTTCGGTGGCGCCGATGCAGGCGAGCCGGGCCATCCGGTTCGGGCTGGTCTTGATGAGGATCACGCCGATCAGCGCGGCGATCGAGAGCACGCCGGCGAAGAGGCGGGTGGGCGCGCCCGCCAGCCACAGCAGGCCGAACAGGATCGCCGTGAGGATGATCGCCGTACCCATGTCGCCGCCGAGCATGATCAGTCCGAGCAGCATGAACGCGACGGGCACGAGCGGCACCAGCAGGTGCTTCCACTGGCTCAGCAGCCTCTTGTCCTGCTTGCGGGCCAGCAGGTCGGCGCCCCACAGCACCAGCGCGAGCTTGCCGAACTCGCTGGGCTGGATCTGGAACGAGCCGCCGAGCGAGATCCAGTTCTGGTTGCCGTTGACCGACATCCCTATCCCCGGCACCTGCACGAGTGCCATCAGGAAGACGGCGCCCGCAAGGATCGGGTAGGCCAGCGCCCGGTGCAGTTTCACCGGCATCCGGGAGGCGGCCAGCATCAGCAGCCCGCCGATGGCGGCCGCGAGGAACTGCTTGCGGAAGAAGAAGGAGCCCGGCAACGACATCTGGAGCGCGGTGATCTGCGAGGCCGAGTAGACCATCACCAGGCCCAGCACGGTGATCAGCAGGCTGCCGCCCAGGATCAGGTAGTAGGCGGTCAGCGGCCGGTCCCAGGCCTTGCGGGCGCGCGTGTAGAGCCGCAGCGCGGGGTTGTCCCGCGGCGGCCGGGCGACGGGTCCGCGGACGGGCCGCCGGACGGGCGGCCGCCCGGTACGGCTACCGGGCACCGCAGCCTCCGGTGTACGTCGGCCTCGACAGTCCCACGCGTCCCTCCCAAGGTCCGCCCGGCAGGCGGCCGGGTCAGGCGCCGAGTTCGCGAACGGCCTGCGCGAACGCGTCACCGCGCTGGTTGTAGTTGACGAACATGTCCATGGAGGCGCAGGCCGGTGCGAGCAGTACCGTGTCGCCTTCGGCGGCGAGTCGGCGGGCTTCCTGGACAGCCGCGAGCATCGCCCCAGTGTCGGTCCGGTCGAGGTCGACGACCGGTACTTCCGGGGCGTGTCGCGCCAGGGCTTCACCGATCAGGGCACGATCGGCGCCGAGGAGCACGACCCCGCGGAGCCGCTTCGCCGACTTGGTGACCAGCTCGTCGAAGGTGGCCCCCTTGGCGAGGCCGCCCGCGATCCACACGATCGACTCGTACGCCGCCAACGAGGCTTCCGCCGCGTGGGTGTTGGTGGCCTTGGAGTCGTCGACGTACGCCACACCGTCCAGGTCCGCCACGTGGGCGATCCGGTGGGCGTCGGGCGTGAAGGCCCTCAGCCCGTCCCGTACGGCCTTGGCGGGCACCCCGAAGGCCCGTGCGAGGGCCGCCGCGGCAAGGGCGTTGGCGATGTTGTGCGGGGCCGGCGGGTCGACGTCGGAGACCTCGGCCAGTTCCTGGGCGTTCTTCTGCCGGTTCTCGACGAAGGCGCGGTCGACCAGGATGCCGTCCACGACGCCGAGTTGGGAGGGGCCGGGGGCGCCGAGCGTGAAGCCGACGGCCCGGCAGCCCTCCTCGACGTCCGCCTCGCGCACCAGGTCCTCGGTGGCCGGGTCGGCCAGGTTGTAGACGCAGGCGACCCGATTGCCCTCGTAGACGCGGCCCTTGTCCTTGGCGTACGCCTCCATGGAGCCGTGCCAGTCGAGGTGGTCCGGGGCGAGGTTCAGCACGGCGGCCGAGTGGGCGCGCAGGGAGGGCGCCCAGTGCAGCTGGTAGCTGGAGAGTTCGACGGCGAGGACGTCGTAACGCTCCTCGCCGAGGACCGCGTCCAGCAGGGAGACGCCGATGTTGCCGACGGCCGCCGTACGCAGGCCGGCCGCCTTCAGGATCGACGCCAGCATCTGGGTGGTGGTGGTCTTGCCGTTGGTGCCGGTGACGCAGAGCCAGGGGGCCGCGTCGGGTCCCCGCAGGCGCCAGGCGAGTTCGACGTCGCCCCACACCGGCACACCGGCCGCGGCGGCTGCCGTGAACAACGGCTTGTCCGGCTTCCAGCCGGGCGCGGTGACGATCAGTTCGGTGCCCTCGGGCAGGGTGGCCCCGTCGCCGAGGCGCACGGTGACGCCCAGCTCCCGAAGGTCCTCGGCCTGCTCCCGCGCGCGGGCGTCGTCACCGTCGTTGACGACGGTCACCTTCGCGCCGAGCCCGTGCAGCACCTTGGCCGCCGGGACGCCGGAGACGCCGAGCCCGGCGACGGTGACGTGCTTCCCCTGCCAGTCGGTCACTTTTCCGCTGCCCATCCCGCGTAGAAGACGCCCAGTCCGACGATCACGCAGATGCCCTGGATGATCCAGAAGCGGACCACCACCAGGACTTCGGACCAGCCCTTGAGTTCGAAGTGGTGCTGAAGCGGCGCCATTCGGAAGACGCGCTTGCCGGTGAGCTTGAAGGAGCCGACCTGGATGACCACCGACATGGTGATGAGGACGAACAGCCCGCCCAGGACGGCCATCAGCAGTTCGGTGCGGGAGCAGATCGCGAGACCGGCGAGCACACCGCCGAGGGCCAGCGAACCGGTGTCCCCCATGAAGATCTTGGCCGGCGAGGTGTTCCACCACAGGAAGCCGAGGCAGGCACCCATCAGTGCGGCGGAGACGACCGCGAGGTCGAGCGGGTCGCGCACCTCGTAACAGGCGTTGGGGTTGGTCAGCGTCTCGCCGTTGGCGCAGGACTCCTGGAACTGCCAGACACCGATGAAGGTGTAGGCGCCGAAGACCAGGACGGACGCGCCGGTGGCGAGGCCGTCGAGACCGTCGGTGAGGTTCACGCCGTTCGACATCGCGAGGATCATGAACAGCGCCCAGAGGACGAACAGCACCGGGCCGATGGTCCAGCCGAAGTCCGTGATGAACGACAGCTTCGTGGAGGCCGGGGTGTTGTTGCGGGAGTCCGCGAACTGCAGGGACAGCACGGCGAAGCTGATGCCCACGATCAGCTGGCCGGCCATCTTCGCCTTGGCCCGCAGACCCAGCGAACGCCGCTTGACGATCTTGATGTAGTCGTCGAGGAATCCGACCAGACCCATGCCGACCATCAGACCCAGCACCAGCAGACCCGAGTAGGTCGGCGGCTTGCCGGTGATGAGCTTGGACAGGAAGTACGCCGCGACCGTCGCCAGGATGAAGGCGATACCGCCCATGGTCGGCGTACCGCGCTTGCTGGCGTGCTCGCGCGGGCCGTCGTCGCGGATGTACTGGCCGTAGCCCTTGCGGGCCAGCAGCTTGATCAGCAGCGGGGTGCCGGCCATCGTCAGGAAGAGGCCGAGGACACCCGCGAACAGGATCTGATTCATCATCGGGCGGCGACCTCTCCCCCGGCACCGGTCTCCAGCAGCGCCTGCGCGACGCCCTCCAGACCGACCGAACGGGACGCCTTCACGAGTACGACGTCTCCTGGGCGCAACTCGCTGCGCAACAGGTCGACAGCCGCCTGTGCGTCGGACACGTGCACCGACTCCTCACCCCACGAACCCTCGTTATATGCGCCCAGTTGCAGCCAGGCGGCTTCCCTGCCCCCGACCGCGACGAGCTTGCCGACATTGAGCCGGACGGCGAGCCGTCCGACCGCGTCGTGCTCGGCGAGCGCCTCGTCCCCCAGCTCGGCCATCTTGCCGAGCACCGCCCAGGTCCGCCGCCCTGTGCCCATTGCGGCGAGCGCGCGCAGGGCGGCTCGCATGGACTCGGGGTTCGCGTTGTAGGCGTCGTTGACGATCGTCACGCCGTCCGGGCGCTCGGTGACCTCCATCCGCCAGCGGGAGAGGGAGCCCGCCTCGGAAAGCGCGGTGGCGATCTCTTCCGCGGACATGCCCAGCTCATGGGCGACGGCGGCCGCGGCGAGCGCGTTCGACACGTGGTGCTCACCGTACAGGCGCATGGTCACATCGCTTGCACCGGAGGGTGTGTGAAGCCTGAAGGCGGGCTGTCCGGTGTCCGTGAGTCTGACGTTCTCGGCACGTACGTCCGCTTCGCCGGACTCTCCGAAAAGGACCACCTTCGCCTGCGTACGGGAGGCCATGGCCCGGACCAGGGGGTCGTCGGCGTTGAGGACCGCCGTGCCGCCCTCGCTCGCCGGCGGCAGGCTCTCGACGAGTTCGCCCTTGGCCTGGGCGATCTGCTCCCGGCCGCCGAACTCGCCGATGTGGGCGGTCCCGACGTTCAGTACGAGGCCGATCCTCGGTGGCGTCAGATCGGCGAGGTAGCGGATGTGGCCGATGCCGCGGGCGCCCATCTCCAGCACGAGGAACCTTGTCTCCTCGGTGGCGGACAGGGCGGTCAGCGGCAGCCCGATCTCGTTGTTGAGCGAGCCGGGTGTGAACACCGTCGGTGCCTTGCGCCGCAGGACCTGGGCGATGAGGTCCTTGGTGCTGGTCTTGCCGGCCGAGCCGGTGAGGGCCACGAGGGTCGTGCCGAGCGTGCGGACGACGTGCCGGGCGAGGGCGCCGAGCGCCGCCTGGACGTCGTCCACGACGATCGCGGGCACACCGACGGGGCGCGAGGCCAGTACGGCCGCCGCTCCCGCCTCGACGACCGCCCGCGCGTAGTCGTGGCCGTCCACCCGTTCGCCGACGAAGGCGACGAAGAGGCTGCCGGGCTCCACCTCACGGGAGTCCCGGACGACCGGCCCGGTGACCTGGACGGACGGATCCGGTATGTCGTACGTCTGCCCGCCGACGACTGCTGCGATCTCGGCGAGGGAGAGGGCGATCACAAGTTCATCCCTGGGTCTTCTGGATAGCTTCGAGAAGCACCTGGCGGTCGTCGAAGGGACGGACCACACCGGCGATGTCCTGGCCCTGCTCATGGCCCTTGCCCGCGACCAGCACGGTGTCCCCGGGCCGCGCCCGGCCGACGGCGGCGTCGATCGCGGCGGCCCGGTCCTCGAACAGCTGCACCTCGCCGCGCTCGTGGGCCGGCACCGACGCGGCGCCCTGGAGCATCGCCGCGAGGATCGCGAGGGGGTCCTCTGAGCGGGGGTTGTCGGAGGTCAGTACGGCGGTGTCGGCGAGCCGGGCCACGGCGGCGCCCATCGGCCCCCGCTTGGTCGTGTCGCGGTCGCCGCCGCAGCCGAGCACCACATGCAGCCGGCCCTTGGTGACCTTGCGCAGCGCCTTGAGCACCGACTCGACGGCGTCCGTCTTGTGCGCGTAGTCGACGACGGCGAGGTAGTCCTGTCCGGCGTCCACGCGCTCCAGCCGGCCCGGCACACCCGGTACGGCGGCCACACCGTCGGCGGCGGTCCGCGGGTCGATCCCGGCGGCGGCGAGCGCGACGATCGCGGCGAGGCTGTTGGCCACGTTGAAGGGGCCGGCGATCGGCGACCTGGCGGAGATCCGCTCGCCGTCGGGGCCGAGGACGGTGAACGTCGAGTCCATGGGGCCGACCTGGACGTCCACCGCCCGCCAGTCGGCGTCGGGGTGGCCCTCGGCGGAGAACGTGACGACCGGCACGGCGGCCTCGGCGGCCAGCCGGCGGCCGTACTCGTCGTCGAAGTTGACCACACCGAGCCGGCTGCGCAGCGGGGTGAACAGCTGCGCCTTGGCCCGGAAGTAGTCCTCCATGTCGGAGTGGAACTCCATGTGTTCCGGGCTGAGGTTGGTGAACACGGCGACGTCGAAGACACAGCCGTCGACCCGGCCGAGGACCAGGGCGTGGCTGGAGACCTCCATCGCGACCGCCTCGACGCCGCGTTCGCGCATGACGGCGAACAGCGCCTGGAGGTCGGTGGCCTCCGGGGTGGTGCGCTCCGACTTGATGCGCTCGTCACCGATGCGCGTCTCGACCGTGCCGATCAGCCCGGTGGCCCTGGCCGACTTCAGGCCGCCCTCGACGAGATAGGCGGTGGTGGTCTTGCCGGAGGTGCCGGTGATCCCGATCTGGAGCAGCTCGGGGCCGGGGTGGCCGTAGATCGTGGCCGCCAGCTCGCCCATCTGTCCGCGCGGGTCGTCGACGACCAGGACCGGCAGGCCGGTCGAGGCGGCGCGCTCGGCGCCGGCCGGGTCGGTCAGGACGGCGACCGCGCCGAGGCCCGCGGCCTGGGTGGCGAAGTCGGCGCCGTGCAGGCGGGCGCCCGGGAGGGCGGCGTACAGGTCGCCGGGGCGGACGGCGCGTGAGTCGTGGGTGATGCCCGTGACCTCCGCGGCGCTCTCCGGCTGTTCGGCACCCAGTTGTCCGGCCAGTTCCGCCAGGGGTGTGGCGGGGACGTGGACCGGACGCGGCGGCCCCGGATATGTCACGGAAGCGCCCTTCTGAGGGGTTTGGGACTGATCAGCGTGTGGCACGGCGGTGAGCGTACCGGGCGCGGCTGGTCGGGAGCGAAGTGAGGCGGCGGGTGGTGCCTGGTTCGCGGGATCGGGGGTGATCATGGTCACGGGCTGGTTCCCTGGCTGGTTCGGCGCTGAACACTCGCGGGCGGTTCTGGCGGGCTGGGTCAGGGGGCGAAGAAGACCGGGAGGTTCGCGGGCTTCGCCCCGGTCGGCGGGATCTGGAGTGTCTTCAGGGAGAACTCCATGACCTTCTTGAAGATCGGACCGCAGATCTGGCCGCCGAAGTAGCCGCCGTCGGTGGCGTTCTGGATCGCGCAGTACACGGTCACCCGGGGGCTGTCGGCGGGCGCGAAGCCGGCGAACGACGACGTGTAGCCGCGGTACTTGCCGGTGGCCGGATCCACGCGGTTGGCGGTGCCCGTCTTGCCCGCCACGCGGTAGCCGGGGATACGCGCCTTGGTGCCGGTTCCCTCCCGGTCGTCCACGACCGACTCCAGCATCTGGGCGAGGGTCCTCGCCGTCTTCGCGCTGACCACCCGCGTCTTCTGCGGGGCCTCGGCGGGGGTGAAGCGGCCGTCCGGGCCCTTGGTGCCGCGCACCAGGGTCGGCTCGACGCGCACGCCGCCGTTGGCGATCGTCGAATAGACGGAGGCCGCCTGGAGCGCGTTGATGGAGACGCCCTGGCCGAAAGGAATCGTGTACTGCTGCGAGGTCGACCAGTCGCCGGGCGCCGCGAGGATGCCCTTCGTCTCGCCGGGGAAGCCGAGTCCGGTGTGGCTGCCGATGCCGAACTTGCGCAGGTAGGAGTAGAGGGTCTGGTTGGCCTGCGCCTGGGTCCTGCCGAGCTGGCCGGTGGCCAGGATCGTGCCGATGTTGCTGGACTTGGCGAGCACGCCGTTGAGCGTGAGGTACCAGGTCTTGTGGTCGATGTCGTCCTGGAACAGCCGGTCGCCCCGGTGCAGCCGGTTCGGCACGGTGACGTGCGTCAGCGGTGTGGCCGCGTTCTCCTCCAGTACCGCGGCCATCGACATGACCTTGGCGGTGGAGCCGGGCTCGTAGGCGTCCTGGAGGGCCGCGTTGCCGAGGGCGTCGGGGTTCGCCCTGCTCAGGTCGTTGGGGTCGAAGCCGGGCGAGTTGGCCAGGGCGAGGATCTCCCCGGTGCGGGTGTCCTGGACGATGACGTAGCCGCGGTCCGCCTTGGACTCCTTGACCTGCTCGGTGATGGCGTTCTGGGCAGCCCACTGGATGTCCCGGTCGATGGTCAGCTCGACGTCGGAGCCGGGTACGGCCGGGGTCTCGGTGGAGCCCGCGGTGGGAACCTGGCGGCCACCGGACTGGGCGTAGCGGATCTTGCCGTCCTTGCCGGCCAGGGTGGTGTTCAGCTGCTGCTCGACACCGCCGCCGCCCTTGCCCTCGGAGTTGACCCAGCCCAGTATCCCGGCGGCCAGTTCACCGTTGGGGTACACGCGCTTGCTGCTGGGCACGGAGAAGACGCCGGCCAGGACGTTGACCGTGGCGGGGTCCGACTCGGCCTTGGTGGCGAGGGCGGACTTCAGGTCCTTGATCTGCTTCCAGACCTGCGGGGTCTGCCGGCCCGCCAGCTTGGCGTAGCGGGCGCCGGCGTTGCGGGGGCGCAGCTTCTTGACGAGCGCGGACTGCTCCTGGCCGAGGATCGGGGCGAGGAGGGCCGCCGCCTGCTCGGGACCGTCGACGGTCTTCAGCTCCGCGGGGGCGAACATCGTCGGGTCGGCGGTGATGTCGTAGGCGTCCTCGCTGGAGGCGAGGGCCACTCCGGAGCGGTCGGTGATCTCTCCGCGCTCGGCCGCCAGGATCTGGCCGACGTAGCGGTTCTGCTCGGCCTTGGCGGCGTAGGTGCTCGCGTCGACGGCCTGTACCTGGAGCAGGCGGACCACGAAGGCGATCAGCACCAGGGTCAGCGCGAGGCCGACCAGGCGCAGCCGGGGGCGCGGGCTGCCGAGCCGGATGACGCGGGGGGCGGCGGGCCGTGCGGCGGCCGGGCGGCGTGCGGCCCGCCGCCCCCCGCGT
>NZ_MUBA01000189.1 GCF_002154575.1 Streptomyces bobili | reverse complement strand
CGCGAGGAGCCGGGCGAGGCGGGCGCCTCGCGGCGTGGGGGACAGCAGGACGCTGAAGTGGTCCACGGGCGCGAGGAGTTGGGTGGACTTTTTCTGGTTCACGTCACTGAGCGTGGCCGCGCGCGCTTACCGTGAACAGTGACAGAGCTGATACGTAGGGTGACTGTCCGGAGCTTGTCGGCCGCTGTCCGGATAGTCGGCGAGGGGTCTGCGGGTAGCGGCGTTGCGGCAGGGAAACACGACGGAGGGCTGCGGTATGTCGGTGGACGGTGAGGCCGTACGGCTCACGACCGAGGCGGACGAGCCGGGGTGGGAGGTCGACCCCGACGACGAGTGGGGTGTCGCGGTTCTCGCCACGGTGGGACGGCAGTTGAGGCTGAGGCGGGAGGCCGTGGCCATGCGCGCCGCCGACTTCGCGGTGGCGGTCGGATACGGGGAGGACCTCGTCTACAAAGTCGAGGGCGGGAAGCGGATTCCTCGACAGGAGTACCTGGACAAGGCCGACGAGGTGTTGGGTGCGGGCGGACTCATCGCGGCGACTTGGGAGGACGTGAAGAAGGTCCGGTATCCGAAGAAGGTTCGGGAACTGGGCAAGCTGGAGGCGCAGGCGGTTGAGGTGGCCCTGTACAGCAACCACAACATCCACGGCCTGTTGCAGACCGAGGAACACATGCGGGCACTCTTTGACGCCTGGCTTCCTGCCTACTCGGATGAGGAGACAGAGCGCATGGTGGCCGCGCGGATGGCCCGTCGTTCGATCTTCGATCGGTCACCAGCGCCGACTCTGAGCTTTGTCCAGGAAGAGGTGACCCTGCGCCGCCCGGTCGGAGGCAGAATGGTTTGGCGGCGGCAACTTGAACGTCTACTGGAACTGGGACAGTTGCGGAACGTGTCGTTCCAAGTGATGCCGACCGGCTGTGAGGATCACTTCGGCACGGGCGGGTTGATCGAAGTGCTCAAGTTTCCGGACGGTACAGCGGTAGGGCGCTCGGAAAGTGCGTTCAGCGGTCGCCCAGTGTCCGAGCTGAAGCAGCTCAGGATCCTTGAACTGCGCTATGGCATGATCCGGGCGCAGGCTCTCACGCCCCGAGAGTCGCGGGCCCTCGTCGAGCAGATGCTTGGAGAGACATGATCGGCACCTCCACTGGCCACGACACTGCTGCGCTGGTCTGGTTCAAGAGCAGCTACAGCAGCAGCGGCGACGGCAACGACTGCATCGAGATCGCCACGCCCCCTGACGTGGTGCACGTGCGAGACTCCAAGAACATAGGGGGCCCTCAGCTTGTGTTTGCCCCCGGCGCCTGGGCCGACTTCGTGGCCTACGCGGTTACTGCGTGACGAACTGGGTCAGGATCGCCTGTACCTCGTAGATGTCCACGCCCTTGGTGAACGTCTTCTGGATCGGCGTCGGTGTGCCTGACACCCAGATTTTCAGTTCGGCGTCGAGATCGAAGGTGCCGGCGGTCTCGACCGCGAAGTGGGTGATGCTGCGGTACGGGATGGAGTGGTACTCCACCTTCTTCCCGGTGATGCCCTGCTTGTCGACCAGCAGCAGCCGCCGGTCGGTGAACAGGATCGTGTCCCGGATCAGCAGATACGCGGCGTGCACGCGCTCGCCCTGTCCGAGCAGCCGGGCGTAGTCCTGCTGGGCCGTGCCCGAGTCGATCGTGTGCGCGTTACCGAACAGCGCCATGAAGGTCCCCCTGTGTCATTGGTTTCGCAGAGGGGGACGCCGTCGAGGTGCGGACAGTTGCGCGGCCAGGGTGTGCGGGCCCCGTCAGGTGTCGTACGAGCCGTCCCACGGTTCGCCGAAACCGAGCTGGTCCGGGTACAGCTCCGCCCAGTCCTCGTCGTCCTCCTCGTCCTTGCGGATCACGAGGCCGAACAGGACGTTCTCGTAGGTGAGCTGGAAGGGGCGGATCGCGATGTCCGTGTAGGAGCGGCGGGGCAGGCTGCGCAGGAGCGTGGCCAGGCGGGCGCGGGCGCGGTGGAGGACCGAGTCGTCGCCGTGGGGGTTGCTCTGCTGCTGTGCCCAGGTGCCGGCGCACCAGATGTCCGAGTTCCGGTACCGGCCCTCGGCATCGAAGGTGTGCAGCACCGTGTAGAGACGTTTGTGCTGTTCCCAGCCGTCGTCGAGACGGAAGCCCTGCGGGAACGCGTATGTGACCGATGCGAGGAACTGACCGTCCGCGTACCGACCGATGGACTCGGTGCGGTGCTTCGGCTCGTAGGCGATCGGAATGACCTCGGGGACTGCCATGGCGGAAACCATACGGCTTGGCGAGAACATGTCCAGGCCGGGGTCCCGTGCGGTGGGAGGGACGGGGCCCCGCCCCTCCCACCGCACGGGGCGTGTCACTCGTCGGCGCCGCCGAAGCGCTCCTTGTACGTGGCGAGGTCGTCGTCCGTGAGCTTGGCGAAGAGGACCGGCGGGATCGTGAACGGGGTGCCGGCCGGGACCGCGTCCAGGGCCTTCGCCTCCGCCTCGCTGACCCAGGTCGCCGTGTCGTCGGCCAGCGCGAACGCCTCCCGCATGACCTTCGCCGTCGCCGGGATGAACGGCTCCGAGACCACCGCGTACAGGTGGATCAGGTTCATCGCCGTGCGCAGCGTCAGAGCCGCGCCGTCCATGTCGGTCTTGATCTCCAGCCAGGGGGCCTTCTCCTCCAGGTAGGAGTTGCCCGCCGACCACAGCGCGCGCAGTGCGGCTGCCGCCTTGCGGAACTGGAGGGCCTCCATCTGCTCCTCGTACTCGGCGAGGAGCCGCGCGATCTCCGTGCCGAGCTTCGCCTCGGCCTCGCCGGACGTGCTGCCCGCCGGGACCTCGTCGCCGAAGCGCTTCTTGGAGAACGACAGGACGCGGTTCACGAAGTTGCCGAGGGTGTCGGCGAGGTCCTTGTTCACCGTGGCCGTGAAGTGCTCCCAGGTGAAGGACGAGTCGTCCGACTCGGGGGCGTTCGCCATCATGAAGTAGCGCCAGTAGTCGGCGGGCAGGATCTCCAGCGCGTCGTGCGTGAACACGCCGCGCCGCTGCGAGGTGGAGAACTTGCCGCCGTAGTAGTTCAGCCAGTTGAAGGCCTTGATGACGTCGACCTTCTTCCACGGCGAGCGGGTGCCCAGCTGGGTCGCCGGGAACATCACGCTGTGGAAGGGGACGTTGTCCTTGCCCATGAACTGCGTGTAGTGGACGTCCGCGTCCGACTCCCACCACCAGGAACGCCAGTCACGGTTCTCCGGGTCCTGGTCCGCCCACTCCTTCGTCGAGCCGATGTACTCGATCGGGGCGTCGAACCAGACGTAGAACACCTTGCCGTCCGCCGCCAGGTCCGGCCATGTGTCGGCCGGGACCGGCACGCCCCAGTCCAGGTCACGGGTGATCGCCCGGTCGTGCAGGCCCTCCGTGAGCCACTTGCGGGCGATGGAGGAGGCGAGCACCGGCCAGTTGTCGGCGCGCTCGTCGACCCACGCCTCGACCTCGCCGGCGAGCGCCGACTGGAGGAGGAAGAGATGCTTGGTCTCGCGGATCTCCAGATCGCTGCTGCCGCTGATCGCCGAGCGCGGCTCGATCAGGTCCGTGGGGTCGAGGACGCGCGTGCAGTTCTCGCACTGGTCGCCGCGGGCCTTGTCGTAGCCGCAGTGCGGACACGTGCCGATGATGTAGCGGTCCGGGAGGAAACGGCCGTCGGTGACCGAGTACACCTGGCGGATCGCCCGCTCCTCGATGAAGCCGTTCGCCTTCAGCTCGCGCGCGATCTCCTGCGTGATCTCGCGGTTCTGCGGGGACGAACTCCGGCCGAAGTGGTCGAAGGCCAGGCTGAAGCCGTCGTAGACCGCCTTCTGCGCGTCGTGCGCCTGCGCGCAGAACTCCGCAACCGGCAGACCCTGCTCCTTCGCGGCCAGCTCGGCCGGCGTGCCGTGCTCGTCCGTCGCGCAGATGTACAGGACGTCGTGGCCGCGCTGGCGGAGGTACCGGGAGTACACGTCCGCCGGGAGCATGGACCCCACCATGTTGCCCAGGTGCTTGATTCCGTTGATGTACGGAAGGGCGCTGGTGATGAGGTGTCGAGCCATCGGGGGCTGCTCCCAGGTTGCTATGTACGGAACCTTGAAATCGTAGCCGACATGGGTACGCCGCCCGCTTCCCGTTTTACGGGATGAGAAGCGGGCGGCGTGGGGGCGGGGGGCTGTGCCCCACCCGGCTACGGGCGCCAGGTGGCCAGTACGCCCTCGTACAGCTCCTGGTCCGTCAGCTCGCGGGGGGTCGGGCCCGCGTGGAAGAACGCCGTATTGCCCGTCTTGAGCTTGCGGAGGTAGTCGAACGCCTTGTTCTCGTGCTCGCCGAAGGCGACGAAGGAGAAGAAGAGGGTGGGGTGGTTCGCCGCCGCGGTTGTGAGGGCCTGGGTGGCGGGGGTCTTCGCGTCCGGGGCGCCATCCGTCTGGAAGACCACCAGGGCGGGGGACTGCGCCGACGCGGCGTGCTTCTCGTGGTGCGCCACGACCGCCTCTACGGCGACGTGGTAGCTGGTACGGCCCATGCGGCCCAGCCCCGCGTGCAGGTCGTCGATCTTGTTCTCGGGGTCGGTGAAGGTGAGGTCCGCCGTGCCGTCCAGCTCCGTCGAGAAGAAGACGACGTGGACGGTGGGGGGCTGGGTCTGGGTCTTGGTGAGGTGGGCGGCGAGGGCCAGGGTCTGGTCGGCCAGAGCCTGGACGGAGCCGTCCTTGTAGTAGGCCCGCATCGACGCGGAGCGGTCCAGGACGAGGTACACGTCCGTGGGTGCGGCGTCGGTGAGGTTCAGCTTGGTGAGGGTGGCTGCGGCTGCCTTGTGGGCGGTGAGGAGGTGGGGCGGCGCCGACTGGGGGATGGTCGGCGGGCTGCCGTCGTACCGAGATGGCTCTAGTGGACGGAGTGCTCGTCCTGCGGGAACGTTCCGCCGACGACATCCTCCGCGAACGCCCTCGCCGCGTCTCCCATGACCGCACGGAGATCCGCGTACTGCTTCACGAACTTGGGGACCCGCCCGCCGGTCAGCCCGAGCATGTCGGTCCACACCAGCACCTGCGCGTCCGTCTCGGCACCGGCGCCGATCCCGACCGTCGGGATGTGCAGCACGCGCGTCACCTCGGCCGCCAGCTCCGCCGGCACCAGCTCCAGCACGACCGCGAACGCCCCCGCGTCCTGGACGGCCTTCGCGTCCCGCAGCAGCTGCGCGGCGGCCTCCTCGCCACGCCCCTGCACGCGGTACCCCATGGCGTTGACGGACTGCGGGGTGAGCCCGATGTGGGCCATGACGGGGATGCCGGACTCGACGAGCAGCTCGATCTGCCGGTGCGACCGCTCGCCGCCCTCCAGCTTCACGGCTCCGACCCCGGCCTCCTTGACCAGCCGGGTCGCGCTGCGCAGGGCCTGCACGGGACCTTCCTGGTAGGACCCGAAGGGCAGGTCGCCGACGATGAGGGCCCGCTGGGTGCCGCGTACGACGGCGGCCGAGAGCATGGTCATCTCGTCGAGGGTGACGGGCACGGTGGTCTCGTACCCGAGGTGGCAGTTGCCCGCCGAGTCGCCGACGAGCATCACGGGGATCCCGGCTTCGTCGAAGACGGACGCGGTCATCGCGTCGTAGGCGGTGAGCATGGGCCACTTCTCGCCCCGCTCCTTGGCGGCGGCGATGTCGCGGACGGTGATGCGGCGTGTGCCCTTTCCTCCGTACAGCGCCTTGCTGCCGTCGGAGGACTTCGTCTGGGCAGCCGAAAGCTGCGTCATTGCAACGGCTCCTTCGTCATCTCGAGGCGCCCTCACGGCGTCCCCGGACCACATCCATGGTGGCACCTCGTGCCAGGGAGGGCCAGAGCACCCCCTGTGGGTAAAACCTCAGTAAGAGGATTCGATACGAGACGGTGCCGTATCGAAATGGGTCTACGCTCGAAGCATGACCACACCCGCCGTTCCCGCGACCCCCCGCATACCGGAAGCCGTGCACCGGCGTCGCTGGGCGATCCTCGGCGTGCTGATGCTGAGCCTGCTGATCGTGGTGCTCGACAACTCGATCCTGAATGTCGCCGTCAAGACCATCTCCACCCCGGCCCCCGTCGGCCTCGGCGCCAGCCAGAGCGAGCTGGAGTGGGCCATCAACTCCTACACGCTCGTCTTCGCGGGCCTGCTGTTCTCCGCGGGGCTGCTGGGCGACCGCCTGGGCCGCAAGAAGGTGCTGCTCGGCGGCCTCGCGGTCTTCGGCATCGGCTCCGCGCTCGCCGCCGAGTCCGGCTCACCCGCCCAGCTCATCGCCTTCCGCGCACTGATGGCCGTCGGCGCCGCGTTCGTGATGCCGGCGACCCTCGCCGTCCTGATGAACGTCTTCGAGCGCGAGGAACAGCCCAAGGCGATCGGCATCTGGGCCGGCGGCGTCGGCCTCGCCATCGCCATCGGGCCCATCACCGGCGGCCTCCTCCTCGACCACTTCTGGTGGGGCTCGGTCTTCCTCGTCAACGTGCCGATCGTGATCACCGCCATCGTGCTGATGGTGTGGCTGGTGCCGGACTCGCGCGACCCAGCCCCCGGCCGGATCGACCCCGTCGGTGTCGTCCTGTCCGTCGTCGGCCTGGTCCTGCTCGTCTACGGCATCATCAAGGGCGGCGAGCTGGCCGACTTCACCGATCCGACGGTGCTGGCACGGATCCTCGGCGGACTCGTGGTCCTCGCCGCCTTCGTGGTGTTCGAGAAGCGCAGCGACCATCCGTCCATCGACGTCGGCTACTTCCGCGACAAGGTGTTCTCGGCCGCGATCGGCGTCATCGCGCTGGTCTTCTTCGCCCTGATGGGCGTGACCTTCTTCGCCGTCTTCTACACCCAGAGCGTGCGGGGCTACTCGCCGCTGCAGACCGGTCTGCTGATGCTGCCGCTGGCCGTCGCCCAGCTGGTCTTCGCGCCGCGCGCCCGGCTGGTCGTGAACCGCTTCGGCAACAAGGCCACGACCACCGGCGGCATGCTCCTCATCGCGGCGACGCTGGTCGCGTTCGCCACGCTGGACGAGGACACGCCGATCTGGCTGCTGGAGGTCGTCTTCTTCTTCATGGGCGCCGGAATGGCCCACATCATGACCCCGACCAGCGTCGTCATCATGCAGTCGCTGCCCCGCGAGAAGGCCGGCTCGGCGTCCGCGCTCAGCAACACCTTCCGCCAGGTCGGCGGCGCGCTCGGCATCGCCGTACTCGGCTCCGTGCTGTCGGCGGCGTACCGCACCGGCATCGAGGACAAGCTCGGCGCGGTACCGGCCGGGCTGCGCCACACGGCGGGGGAGTCGATCGAGGGGACCCTGGCCGTCGCGGCGAAGCTCGGCCCGCGCGGCGAGTCCCTCGTCGGCCCGGCCAACGACGCGTTCCTGCACGCCATGCACGTCACCGCGCTGTGCGGGGCCGGTGTCGCCCTCGTCGGCGCGGTCGTCGTGGCCCTGTTCCTGCCGGGCCGGCCGAAGGAGCCCGACGAGGCGGCCGAGGACGCCGAGTTGGTGCACGGAGAGGCGGGACGGCCGTGACGTCCGCCGACAGCGGGACGGCCGCGGAGTCGCCCGCGCAGCCCGTCCGGGGGCGGCCCCGCAGCGAGGCCGTGGAACAGGCCATCGTGGAGGGGACGATGAAGCTGCTGGAGGAGGGCGTGCCGCTCGGGGAACTGTCCATCGAGCGGATCGCCCGCACCGCCGGAGTCGGCAAGGCGGCCATCTACCGCCGCTGGAAGGGCAAGGAGGCACTCTTCGTCGACGTCCTGCGCACCGTCGAGCCGGACGGCCCCGAACTCCCCGGCACCTCCATGCGCGACGACCTCGTGGCGCTGCTGGAGTGGCAGCGCCGGCGCGGACTGGCCAGCCGGTCATCGGCGATCCTGCGCACCGCGCACGCGCAGATGAAGAGCAGCCCCAGGATCTGGGAGGCGTACCACAGCACGGTCATCGCACCCCGGCGGAAGCTGGGCATGGAAGTCCTGCGCCGCGGGCAGCGCGACGGTGAACTCCGCACCGACCTCGATGTCGAGCTGGTCAACGACCTGTTCATGGGCCCGATGCTGGTCCGTGCCGTCCTGCGGCCCGACGCCGACCTCACCGAGGGACTCGCGCAACGGATCGTGGACACCCTGCTCGACGGTCTGCGGCCCCCCGGCGCACCGTCCGTCGGCGGGGCCGCCGCCCCACGGTCCGTCAGTTCCCCGGCGGACCCGGCCGAATGTGCGCGTTCCGTCACAGAACACCCCTGACGGTCCGTGACCGGAACCCCCGGCGGCACTCCGCTCGTCCTCGTGCCCGTTGGGCCGTCATGGGACGGCGGGATCCGAGCCGATCATCCCCTAGGGTCGTACGCACGGGGGAGAGACGGTATGCACGGCAGGCAGTGAGGCGACGGTATGGCGCAGCAGGCGTATGTGGCGGAGACGGACAATGGCGGCCCGGGTCCCGAGCCGCGAGGAGCCCGGCTCCGGAGCCTGCTTGTACGACTGGTCGGACGCCTGTCGGCGGGCTGGCGCGGTGATCCGCGGATCTGGCGCCGCGGCCTCGTCGTCGCCGCGTTGGCGCTGCTGCTCGCGCTGGTGATGCTGGTGCACTCGCGCATCCCCAACCGGTTCGGCAACCTGGGCAGCCTCACGGAGACGTTCCTGCCGTGGCTCGGCGTCTTCATCCCGGTGTTCCTGGTGCTGGCGTTCGTGCGCAGGTCGGCGACCGCGCTGATCGCCCTGCTGCTGCCGGCCGTGGTCTGGCTGAACCTCTTCGGCGGGCTGCTCGGCGACAAGACCGGCAGCGGCGGCGACCTCACCGTCGCCACGCACAACGTCAACGCCGACAACGCCGACCCCTCCGGCACCGCCCGCGACGTGGCCGCCTCCGGGGCGGACGTGCTGGCGCTGGAGGAACTGACCGAGACGGCCGTCCCGGTGTACGAGAAGGCGCTGGCGGCGACGTACCGCTACCACTCGGTGCAGGGCACGGTCGGGCTGTGGAGCAAGTACCCGCTGACCGATGTGGCGGCCGTCGACATCAAGCTGGGCTGGGTCCGCGCGATGCGCGCCACGGTGGCCACCCCGCAGGGGGCGGTCGGCTTCTACGTCGCCCACCTGCCTTCGGTCCGGGTGAAGCTCCAGGCCGGGTTCACGGCCCATCAGCGCGACAAGAGCGCGGACGCGCTGGGTGAGGCGATCGCCGCCGACCCGCTGAGCCGCAAGGTCCTGCTCGGCGACCTCAACGGCACGATGAACGACCGCTCGCTCAACGCCGTCACCTCCCAGATGCGCTCCGCGCAGGGCGCCGCGGGCAGCGGGTTCGGCTTCAGCTGGCCGGCGTCGTTCCCGATGGCGCGGATCGACCAGATCATGGTGACGGGTGTGGAGCCGGTCACCTCGTGGACGCTGCCGCAGACGGGCAGCGACCACTTGCCCGTCGCGGCTCGTGTGAAGGTCACCACGTCGTAACCTCCCGGAATACCGGGCCGGGGAGACTTTGTTCCGTACTTGAACATAAGATGACGGAACTCTCTCCGAAAGGCACAGGCCCCTCCATGCCTCTGGCCCTGCTCGCCCTCGCCGTAGGTGCCTTCGGCATCGGCACGACCGAGTTCGTGATGATGGGCCTGCTGCCCGAAGTCGCCGACGACCTCGACATCTCCGTCCCCACCGCCGGACACCTGGTCTCCGCGTACGCGCTCGGCGTCGTCATCGGCGCCCCGCTGCTCGCCGCAGCCACCGCGCGCATGTCCCGCCGTACGGTCCTGATCTCCCTCATGGTGCTGTTCGTGGCCGGCAACGCGCTGTCCGCGTTCGCGCCCGGCAACGAGTCCCTGCTCGCCGCCCGCTTCCTCAGCGGCCTTCCGCACGGTGCCTTCTTCGGCGTGGGAGCGGTGGTCGCCACGAGCATGGTCGCTCCCGAACGCAAGGCGCGCGCGGTGTCGCTGATGTTCCTCGGCCTGACGGTGGCCAACATCGCGGGCGTCCCGGTCGCCACCCTCATGGGCCAGCGCCTCGGCTGGCGCGCGACCTTCCTGGGCGTGAGCGCGATCGGCCTGGTGGCGATAGCGTCGCTGGCCCTGCTGATCCCGCGCGACCGGGCCGCCGCCCCCACGACCGGCCTGCGCGGCGAACTGGCCGCCCTGCGTTCGCTGCCGGTGTGGCTGGCGCTGGGTACGACGGTCGCCGGATTCGGCGCGCTGTTCTCCGCCTACAGCTACATCACGCCGATGCTGACGGACGGCGCCGGCTACGGCGACTCCAGCGTGACCCTGCTGCTGGCCCTGTTCGGCGTCGGCGCCACGATCGGCAACCTGCTGGGCGGGCGGCTCGCCGACCACGCGATGCGGCCGACCCTGTTCGGCGGCCTGACGTCCCTCGTGGCCGTCCTGGCCCTGTTCCCGCCGCTCATGACGACGGCGTGGGGCGGTGCGCTGGCCGTGTTCCTGCTGGGCGTCGCGGCGTTCGTGACGGGCTCACCGCTCACCATGATGGTGATGGAGAAGGCGGCGGCGGGCCCGTCGCTGGCCTCCTCCGCCAACCAGGCCGCGTTCAACCTGGCCAACGCGGGCGGCGCCTGGACCGGTGGCCTGGTTCTCACGGCGGGCTTCGGCGTGACGTCTCCCGCGTCGGCGGGCGCGGTGCTGGCGGTCCTGGGCCTCGGGGTGGCCGCCGTGGCGTACGCCGTGGACCGGCGGCGGGAGTCCGCCGGCGCGGGCCACGTGGTCGCCACCCACACGCCCGAGCGGGCGGGTGTACTGCAGCACTGAGCGTCTTCGCGGTGGCCACCGGCCCTCGTTCGACCCCTCAGCAGCCGCCTCGTCCATGGCCGCGTCCTCACGCGGCTGGGCCGAGGCCGGCGGCGAGACGTCTCAGCGGACACTCCGCAGGGGGATCGTCGGAAGGATCTTCTCGGCGATGCCGAGGAGGACGCCGTCGTCCGGGAGGGCCCCGGACTCGCTCCACACGGTGATGTCGTAGGAGCCGCCCCGGTCCTTGCTGTCGAGCGCCACGGACAGCGTCCTGGCCAGGGGGCCTTGTTGCACCGGCCCGCTCGACCCCTCGTCCCCGAGACTGATCTCGATCTTCATGGTGGGGTCCGAGGAGAGGAGCGCGGGCCGGCCGAGGACCGTGAGCGTCCTGAGGTCCTTCTCCCCCTCGGTCCCCGCGATCTTCAGCAGGTTCACGTACTGGGCCGTCGACAGCTCGTTGTAGGTGGCCGACAGATTCACGGTGTACGTGTCGAACCTGACCTCGGCCTCCGGCTGGGCGACCTTCCCGTCGGTCAGGGCGGCGGTGTTGCTGGTGCCGGAGGCCGAGGTCGCGATCTCCGTGGGGGTCCCGAGGAGCCGCGCCAGGTCGGGCCGGTTGAGCGCCTCGCACAGCTCGGCACCGGTCACGGGCCGGGGCGTCTTCCCGTAGACCGCGGGCAGCTCCTCGTCCTCCGTGTCCGAACACGAGGCCGCCCGCGCGGTCGAGGTGTCGTCGTCGGACGGCAGCACGTCGGGGCCCAGCCACAGGGCGGCCGCGATCGCCGCGAACACGGCCACGGCCGCGACGGCCTGGCCCCACGGGTTGGGCTCCTTCTCGGCGGTGACCGGACCGGGAGGCAGGCCGGCTCCGGCCGGTGCCGGTCCCGGTGCGGCCAGCTGGGCCTGTGCCCAGGCGCGGGCGACAGCGTCGGTCGGGGCTCCGTCCGCGGGGGCCGCCGGGACGGGGTTCCGGCGCGCGCGCAGCGCCCGGACCACCACGCGGACGCGTATCGCGGTGAACACGAGGAACACCGCGCCGATAACGGCCGCGACCCGGTCCTGATCGTGGACGGCGAGGTAGGTGATGCGTGCGCCGAGGACAGCCCCGAGGACGATGAGCAGCGGTTCGCGGACCCAGAAGGGCAGAACGCGCAGGAGTAGACCGAGCATCCGGTGATCTCACCAGGCCGAGCCCGCGTCCGCCGTGGTGGAGGCCACAATTCCGCAACCCCCGCCCCTGCTCTGCCGAAGCCGAGGTCCCGGCAGGGCCCTACGGGATCGGCGCCGGCGCCCGGGGATCGTCACCTCGGGCCGGCGCCCCGGCACGGCGACGGACTCCCCCGGTCCCGCGGCGACCCGGCGGTCAGCGTTCCGCCACCGCCGGGTCGATGCGGGCGAGGTCCCGCAGCCAGGCCTCCGCCGTGCTGTCGGACGGTGCGCGCCAGTCGCCGCGCGGGGAGAGTGAGCCGCCGGCCGAGACCTTCGGCCCGTTCGGCATGGCCGAGCGCTTGAACTGCGCGAACGCGAAGAAGCGGCGGCAGAACACCTCCAGCCACTGCCGGATCTCCGGGAGGTCGTAGGCGACCCGCTTGGCCTCAGGGAAGTTCGGCGGCCAGGCGCCGGCCTCCGCGTCGTGCCAGGCGTGCCACGCCAGGAAGGCGATCTTCGACGGCCGGAAGCCGTACCGCAGGACATGGAACAGCGTGAAGTCGTGCAGCGCGTACGGGCCGATCCGGGACTCGGTGGACTGCATCTCCTCGCCCGGTACGAGTTCGGGGCTGATCTCGGTGTCGAGGATCGCGGCGAGGATGTCGCCGGTCTCCTCGTCGAACTGGCCGCTGCTGATGATCCAGCGGATCAGGTGCTGGATCAGCGTCTTCGGGACACCGGAGTTGACGTTGTAGTGGCTCATCTGGTCGCCCACGCCGTACGTGGACCAGCCGAGCGCCAGCTCCGACAGATCGCCGGTGCCCAGCACGATGCCGCCGCGCTGGTTGGCGAGCCGGAACAGGTAGTCGGTGCGCAGGCCCGCCTGCACGTTCTCGAAGGTGACGTCGTACACGGGCTCGCCGGAGGCGAACGGGTGGCCCATCTCCTGCAGCATCAGCCGCGCCGTCGGCGTGATGTCCAGCTCGGCCGCGGTGACGCCGAGGGCGCGCATCAGCCGGTGCGCGTTGTCCTTGGTGTGGTCGCTGGTGGCGAAGCCGGGCAGCGTCCAGGCCAGGATGTCGCTGCGCGGACGGCCCGCCCGGTCCATCGCGCGCGCCGCGACGATCAGCGCGTGCGTGGAGTCGAGACCGCCCGACACCCCGATGACGACCTTCGGGCCGCCGATCGAGGCCAGCCGCTGCTGCAGTCCGGCGACCTGGATGTTGTACGCCTCGTAGCAGTCCAGGGCGAGCCGCTCGGCGTCGGCGGGCACGAACGGGAACCGCTCGACGCGGCGGCGCAGCCCCAGGTCGGCGACCGGCGGGGCGAGTGCGAACGACACCGTCCGGAAGTCCCCGGTCCGCGCCGAGTGCGTACGGCGGTTGTCGTCGAACGTGCCCATCCGCGCCCGCTCCTGCCGCAGCAGGTCGAGGTCCACGTCGGCGACCGCGTACTGCTCGTCGAGCGGGAAACGGTCGGACTCCGCCAGCAGCACCCCGTTCTCGTAGATCAGGGTCTGCCCGTCCCAGGACAGGTCGGTGGTCGACTCACCGAGGCCGGCCGCCGCGTAGACGTACGCGGCGAGGCAGCGGGAGGACGCGGAACGGCACAGCAGCTTGCGGTCCTCGGCCCTGCCGACCGTGATCGGGCTGCCCGAGAGGTTGACCAGGACGGTCGCGCCCGCCAGGGAGGCCTCGGCGCTCGGCGGCACCGGGACCCACATGTCCTCGCAGACCTCCGCGTGCAGCACCAGCCCGGGGACGTCCACCGCCTCGAACAGCAGGTCCACGCCGAACGGGACGGCCTCCCCGCCGACCCGGATCGTCCCGCCGCGCTCGTCGTCGCCCCCGGCGATCTGCCGACGCTCGTAGAACTCACGGTAGTTGGGCGGGTAGGACTTGGGCACGACACCGAGGACCCGGCCGCGGTGCACGAGCACCGCGCAGTTGTAGACCCGGTTGCGGTGGCGCAGCGGGGCACCCACGACCAGCACCGGGAGCAGCTCCGACGAGCCCGCCACCACCTCCCGGAGCGCCTCCTCGACCTGGTCGAGCAGCGCGTCCTGGAGCAGCAGGTCCTCGATCGAGTAGCCGCACAGCACCATCTCCGGGAACACGGCGACGGCGACGCCCTCCTCGGCGCACCGGCGGGCGTGGCGCAGGACCGCTCCGGCGTTGGCGTGCGGGTCCGCGATGACGGTGTGGCCCGTGCAGGCGGCGACCCGTGCGAAGCCGTGCTGATAGATCGACCAGAAGTTCACACGCGCAGTGTAATCGTCAGTGCGACGCGATGGGTGGGCGGTGGTCGGAGGCGGGGCCAGGCGGGCCCCCACCGCCCGCCCCCCTGGGGCCCGCGTCCGAGGCGGACGCGGCCGGCGCATCCCGCCGAGCCCGAGCAATTGGCAGCTCCCGGCCGGCGACACGCCGTGGAAGTGGCGGATCGCCGGCCGCTGTCTGCCCATCAGCGTCCACCGAGCGGACCGGCCCCCCCGGGCCGCCTACGGAGTCGGTGTGGCGCCCCGCGACTTGAGCAGGTCCGCCATCAGCTGCATCTCCGACTTCTGCGCCTCGACCATGCCCTGCGCGAGCCGCTTCTCCACGCCCACCGTGCACTTCTCGGCACAGCCCTGAGCCATGTGGACGCCACCCTGGTGATGGGTCGTCATCAGCTGGAGGTAGAAGATCTCGGCCTGCTTGCCGTTCAGCGTGCCGAGCTTCTTCATCTCGGTGTTGGTGGCCATGCCCGGCATCAGCGCGCCGTCCTCGCCGGACGCCATGCCGGCCATGTCCATCCAGGCCATCGGCTCGTCCGAGGACACCTTGGGCAGGCCCCACAGGTCGAGCCAGCCGATCATCATGCCGCGCTGGTTGGCCTGCGTCTGCGCGATGTCGTAGGCGAGACGGCGTACTTCCTCGTCCTTCGTGCGGTCGCGCACGATGTACGACATCTCGACGGCCTGCTGGTGGTGCACCGCCATGTCCCGGGCGAAGCCGGCGTCCGCGGAGTCCACGGAGGGCACCTTCCCGGAACCGGAACCGCTGTCCCCGGCGACGGAGTAGCTGATCGCCCCGGCCGCGACCAGGACACCGGCCACGGCCACGGCGACTCCCGCGTACCTCACTTCGACAGACCGCCCGTGCACGCGGCGCCCGGCTCCGGCGTCTGCTCGCCCTGCACGTACTTCTGGAAGAACGTGTCGACGTTCGGGTCGCTCGCCCCGGTCACCGTCCGCTGGGCCCCCCAAGCGGTCAGCATGATCGGGTCGGCCTGTTTGTCGTCCGGGCTCATCAGCGTGTACGGCGTCTTCTTCACCTTCGCCGCCAGCGCGTCCACCTCGGCCTTCGGAGCCTTGCTGTTGTACGTCACCCAGACCGCGCCGTGCTCCAGCGAGTGCACCGCGTTCACGTTCTTGAGGGCCTCGGTGTAGACGTCGCCGTTGCAGTTCATCCACACCTGGTTGTGGTCACCGCCGACCGGCGGCTCCACCGGGTAGGTCACCGTCTTGGCGACGTGGGTGCGGCCCAGGGTGCCCTTCCACGTCTTCACGCCGTCCGCGCCGGTGACGAAGCTGCCCGAGGTCTTGGCGTCGGCGGCGGGGTCGTCGTCCGACTGTGACTGCACCAGGAACACGGTGCCGGCCACGAGGGCGGCCACCACGAGCGTGCTGGCCGTGATCGTCAGGATCCGGTTGCGCCGCTCGCGCGACTGCTCCGCACGGCGCATTTCCTCTATGCGCGCCTTGCGCGCCGCGCTGGTGTTCTTCTTGGCGGAACCCATGGGGCCTGTCCTTCTGGGGAAAGGGGGCGGAACGGTCGGGTCGTGCGGGGCCTGCGGAGCGGTGCGGTGCTTGCGCGGTGTCCGGTGCTGTTCGAGTCGTTCGGTTCTGCTGATCGTAATGGGGAATCCGGGTGAACCCGTAGGCAGGTCACAGCCAAGGCCGGGAGCGCGGGGCGTGCGGCCGTCGGGCCATAAATCGGAAGCTCAGATGCGCATTATCCGCGCGTCTCCTCTACGCTCACTCCCATGCGGCTCTTGCGATCCACCGACCTGGCGCTGCGCGTGCTGATGCGGCTCACGGTGTCCGGCGGGACCACGCCGACGACCCGTGACGTGGCGGCGGCCATGGAGGTCCCTTACACCCATGCTGCCAAGGTCGTCGCCGAACTTCAGCACATGGGTCTGCTGGAGGCCCGGCGCGGCCGGGGCGGCGGCCTCGCCCTGACGGAGAAGGGCCGTACGGCGTCGGTGGGCGCCGTGGTCCGCGCCTTCGAGGGCGACGGCGACGTCGTCGACTGCGAGGGCGCCACCCCGTGCCCCCTGAACTCCGGCTGCCGCCTGCGCGGCGCCCTGCGACAGGCCCAGGAGGCCTTCTTCGCCTCGCTCGACCCGATCACGGTCGCCGACATCGTCACGAACCCGACGGGCCCGCTGCTGCTGGGCATCTCGGCGCGGGTCTGACGGGGTCGTCGGCGGGACCGTACGGTGCCCCGCATGACATCGCTGATCGCATCCGTCCGCGCGCACGACGAGGCGGCCCTCTTCCTCGCCGGGCCGGGCGACTTCGAGCTGGACCGCGCCGACCACGGCGAGGAGGTCCACCTCGCCTCGGGCGCGCGGCTGGAGGGGTTTGCGGGAGACGCGGCCGGAGGCACGTACTTCTTCTGCGACGACGGCGGCGAGGAGCGCCCGGTCCTGTACGCCGATTCCGAGGGCCGCGCGGCCCTGGTCGCCGTCGGCCTGCCCGAGCTGCTGCGGCTCCTCCTCGCTGTCCCGTGGTGGCGCGACTGCACCGCCTTCACCGCCGAGCAGAGCGGCTGGCTCGCGGCCGAGTATCTGGCGGACCTGCCCGACCTGGCGGCCGACCGGGGCAGGGCCGCCGCGGCCCTCGGGCTCGACCTGCCCTCCGAGGCGGAGGCTCTGGCCCGCCTCCGGGAGGTCGCCTTCGGCGCCGGCCAGGACTTCGTCCTCGTCTTCACGCCGGAGGGCGAGCCCTACGAGCCGCTGTTCACGGGCGCGTGAGGCTCCCCTGCCGCATACGGGCCGTCGTCAGGCCGCCGCCAGCCACAGGTCGGGGCCGAACACCTCGTAGTGCACGTCCGCCGGGGCGACGCCCTTCTCGATCAGCTGGGCGCGGACCGCGCGCATGAACGGCAGGGGGCCGCAGAGGTACGCGCGCGTGCCGGGGCGGACGGGGACGTCCGCGAGGTCGGCGAGGCCCGTGCGGGTGCCCTCGGGGGCGTCCTGCTCGTACCAGAGGTGGACCGCCGCCTCGGGGAGCTTCGCCGTGTACGCCTCGTGCTCGCCGCGCAGGGCGTGGTCGGCGGGGGAGCGGTCGGCGTGGACGACGGTGACCGGGGCGCGGTGCCCGGTCGCCGCCAGGTGGGCCAGCATCGCCGTGATCGGGGTCACGCCGATTCCGGCCGAGGCGAGCAGCAGCGGGGTGTCCGGGGTGTCGTCCAGGACGAGATCGCCGTACGGCTCGGAGAGTTCCAGCACGGTGCCTTCCGTCACGCGCGCGTGGAGGTGGTTCGAGACCTCGCCCTCCGGCGTCGTCCCGCCCGGGACCCGCTTGACGCTGATCTGGCGGAGCGTGTCGCCCGGCGTGCCGGAGAGGCTGTACTGGCGTATCTGGCGGGCGCCGTCGGGGAGTTCGGCGCGGACGGAGACGTACTGGCCGGCGCGGAAGCCGCGGACCGGGCCGCCGTCCGCCGGGCGCAGCCGGAAGGTGACGACGTCGGCGGTCTCCGCTACGCGCTCGACGACCTCCCAGGCACGCCAGACGGGGCCGCCGCCCTCCTCGTGGAGCCGCTTCTCGATGGCGATCAGGGCGTTCGCCATCAGCCAGTAGACCTCGTCCCAGGCGGCTGCCACCTGCGGGGTGACCGCCTCGCCGAGGACCGCGGCGATGGCCGCGAAGAGGTGCTCGTGGACGAGGGCGTACTGCTCGGGCGCGATGCCGAGCGAGGCGTGCTTGTGGGCGATGCGGGCGAGCATCGCGTCGGGCCGGCCGCCGGGCCGTTCGACCAGGTGCGTCGCGAAGGCGGCGATCGATCCGGCCAGGGCCTGGCGCTGGGTGCCGGCGGCCTGGTTGCCGCGGTTGAACAGGTCCCGCAGCAGCTCCGGGCGGGCCTCGAAGAGCCCCGCGTAGAAGCGCTCGGTGATCTCTCCGATGGCGGCGCCGACCACGGGCAGCGTGGCTCGGACGGTCGCTGCGGACTGCTCGGACAGCATGAGGCCTCCTCGGGCTCGCCTGCGCCTCTGTGCGGCGCTCGACTGGACGGCACCGTAGTAAAACTTGCATCTGAGATGCAAATTAAAAAGATGGCCGATGGCGGTGTGCCGGACGGCCGATCGTGAGGCGGATCGGAGGTGGAGGGGGCCGGGCATTACGGATGTCAGTCCGAGCAGGCAAGATGGGCGGGGAGCGGTACACCTGTCGTACGCGAGGCATTCACCCTGAGGTCGGCCGGACGATCAAGGTGCGCAACGCGCATGAAATGGTGTTGTGGTGGGATGCTCAGGTGCCCGACCGCCTCCCGTGATGCGGGAGACAGGCGGCCTGACCAGCAAGGATGGGGAAGCGGAAGATGGACAAGCAGCAGGAGTTCGTGCTCCGGACGTTGGAGGAGCGCGACATCCGGTTCGTACGCCTGTGGTTCACGGACGTGCTGGGCTTCCTCAAGTCCGTCGCCGTGGCCCCGGCGGAACTCGAACAGGCGTTTGACGAGGGGATCGGCTTCGACGGCTCCGCCATCGAGGGCTTCGCCCGCGTCTACGAATCCGACATGATCGCCAAGCCGGACCCCTCCACCTTCCAGGTCCTCCCCTGGCGTGCGGAGGCCCCCGGCACCGCCCGGATGTTCTGCGACATCCTCATGCCGGACGGCTCACCGTCCTTCGCCGACCCCAGGTACGTGCTCAAGCGCGCCCTCGCCCGCGCCTCCGACCTGGGCTTCACCTTCTACACCCACCCCGAGATCGAGTTCTTCTTGCTGAAGGACCGCCCCCTCGACGGCTCGCGCCCCACCCCCGCCGACAACTCCGGCTACTTCGACCACACCCCGCAGAACATCGGCATGGACTTCCGCCGCCAGGCGATCACCATGCTGGAGTCGATGGGCATCTCGGTCGAGTTCTCCCACCACGAGGGCGCCCCCGGCCAGCAGGAGATCGACCTGCGGTACGCCGACGCGCTCTCCACCGCGGACAACATCATGACGTTCCGCCTGGTCATGAAGCAGGTCGCGCTGGAGCAGGGCGTCCAGGCGACCTTCATGCCGAAGCCGTTCTCCGAGCACCCCGGCTCGGGCATGCACACGCACCTCTCCCTCTTCGAGGGCGACCGCAACGCGTTCTACGAGTCGGGCTCCGAGTACCAGCTCTCCAAGGTCGGCCGCTCCTTCATCGCGGGCCTGCTCAAGCACGCGGCGGAGATCTCGGCCGTCACCAACCAGTGGGTCAACTCCTACAAGCGCATCTGGGGCGGCTCCGAGCGCACCGCGGGCGCCGGCGGCGAGGCCCCCTCGTACATCTGCTGGGGCCACAACAACCGCTCGGCCCTGGTCCGCGTCCCGATGTACAAGCCCGGCAAGACCGGCTCGGCCCGCATCGAGGTCCGCTCCCTCGACTCCGGCGCCAACCCCTACCTGGCGTACGCCATGCTGCTCGCCGCCGGCCTCAAGGGCGTCGAGGAGGGCTACGAACTCCCGCCGGGCGCCGAGGACGACGTGTGGGCCCTCTCCGACGCCGAGCGCCGCGCGATGGGCATCGAGCCGCTCCCGCAGAACCTGGGCGAGGCCCTGACCCTGATGGAGCGCAGCGACCTCGTCGCCGAGACCCTCGGCGAGCACGTCTTCGACTTCTTCCTGCGCAACAAGAAGAGCGAGTGGGAGGAGTACCGCAGCGAGGTCACCGCCTTCGAGCTGCGGAAGAACCTGCCGGTGCTGTAGCCCACCCGCTTCGGCACATCGCTTCATGCGGCGAGGGGCCGGTGGCTGATCATCAGCCGCCGGCCCCTCGCCGTTCCGCGCGCGGTCAGGCCGCGGTGGTGCTCCGGGCCGCGTGCCACGCGGCCACGACGTGCTCGGGAAGCGGGCCGCGCGCCGGGACCTCGAGTCCGGTCGAGCGGGCCCAAGCCCGGACCGTCCTCGGGTCGTGGCCGGGCTCCTCGGACATCCGGCCCAGCCGTTCCCGACGGGCGCGGGCGTCGGCCAGCCGTTGCGCCAGTTCCCGAACCTCCGTGTCCAGTTGTTCCGCCGACCGCGGGCGGCTGGCCGGGAACCAGCGGGTCAGCAGCGAGCCGCCGACCGTCAGCAGCATCACCAGCGCACTCGCCGCCACCGGCGCCTCGTCGGCGATCGGCGGCGCCTCCGCCGGGGTCCGGGTGACGAACAGGGCCGCCACCGCGCTGGAGCCGGTGAATCCGATGTAGCCGAGCCAGCCGCTGCACATCCGTGAGAAGGCGTCGTCCGCGCGGGCGCGCACCGCCCTGGCGGCGGCCAGCCCGGCCACGATGCAGGCCGCGTAGGCGAGGACGTACCAGAACGGCTCGGCCGGGGCGAGGGCGTTCAGGGCGGCCCGGGTGCTGGTGCCCGCGCCCAGGAAGAAGATCACACCGTGCCAGCTCGGCCTGGTTCCGTACCAGGTGTTCGGCCGACCGTGGCTGTCCAGCCACCAGGGAAGCGATACCGCCCAGCCGTCCGCGCGCGTATCCTTCCGAACAGAAGAGAAGGCCATTGTCTGCGTCCTTTGCACGCGTCAGTGGTAGAAGATCGTGCCCGATTTCGCCGTCCGGCTCGATTTCTTCTCTTTCACGCGACCCCCCGGTAGTGGCCGGGGGGTCGTTTGTCGATGCTCCCAAGACTGGCGCACCGCGTGGCCGGGAAGCAAGTCTCCAAGGCCTTCGGTGATTTCTTTTTTCGCAGGTCAGAGGGGTTATTTTCATGATTCACTCGTCAAGCCGGAAGTGGATCACATCAAGGGGCTGTCGCCTCTCATGAAGCGCTGCTAGGTTCGCGCGATGGCACCTCCCCCGCACACGCATGTGCTGCTCGACATCGGGATTCACCGGGACCTGATCCGTTATGCCGTCGCGTCCCATATCGCGCGCCTCGAAGAGCGCGGGGAATTCCAGGTGTCGAACAAGGAACTCGCCGTGCGGGTCGGGATGAAGGAGAGCCAGTTCTCCCACGCGCTCGGCGACGCCCCCGACCGGTTCGGCGACGCCCACCTCGCACGGCTCGACCTGATCATGACGGCGCTCGGCGTGGAGCACGCGGGCGGGCTGGGCGCCCTCGCCGTGCGGCTGCGGGGCTCCCAGGACCAGGCGGGCCCGGTCGAACCCCACACCCCGGCCAGCCGGCACGACGAACTCCTCGCCCGCGTGAGCGACGACGAGGACATCGCGCTCGCCCAGGTCGAGGCCCTCGTCTCACAGCTACGCGTCCTGTCCGACCTGCGCAGACCCCTGCACCGGCAGCTGCGCGACCGCCGGGACGCCGTACGGAAACTCGTCGCCCGGCTGATCCTCATCGGCGCCGCGCCCCCCACCCGCCGCAACGTCGAGGCGCTGATCTGGCTGGGCACCCTGTCCGGATACGCCTTCGACCTGATGGCGGGCCAGCTGGAGAAGGCCGTGCGGACAGCGCCCCTGGGCTTCCGGGTCTGGCGGGCGGTCACCAAGAGCGTCCTGCTGAACACCGCGAAGTCCGCCCACGCCGACAAGGCGGCGCTCAACGCCCTGCGCGCCTGTGTGGGCAGGCTGCTGGGAGACGCCGAGAAGCTGCGCATGACGAGCCTGTATCCGGGCCGCTCGCTGGACCTCGAACTCGCCATCGCCGTCCCCGCCGACTGGTCCGCGCCGGCCGGCCCGCAGGACGAGAACGGTGACTGGGTCGGCCGGATGCTGCTCACCAGGGCCCAGAACCGCGACGCCACGCTGCGCGAGCGCGGAACCGCCGCGCACGGTCTGTGGCAGCGGGCCGTCGCGGGCCGCGGATGGGACCGCGCGGTCGTCGGACGTCATCTGGAAGCGCTGATAGGCGACTTCGAGGACGCCCGCGACCGGCCGGACATCGCCGCCGGCCTGCGCTGGACCGCCGCCACGCTCCGGGCGGTGATGGAGCGGGACGAGGGGGTGTGCAACGACTGGCCGCACACCGACGAGCCGTGGTTCCACGCCGTGATGGACGCCGCCGCGCGTCTCGGGGCCGACCCGAGCATCCCGGACCACGTACGGCCGGGGACGCGCAAGCTGTTCGAGCACGCCCTGCTCCAGAACGCCGGGGTCTCGCGACGCCAGGCGATCGACACCATCGTCGCGGCCGGCTGGGCCGAGCAGGTCGCCACCGCGCTGATCGAGATTCTCGCGCGGGAGGAGGCCGAGTCCTGGCTGCGCATCCGGGCCCTGTTCGCGCTCGGCTTCCTCCAGTGCCGTTCCGAACAGGTCGAGGACGCCCTGGTGGAGGCGTGCCTCGTCGCCCACGACAAACTGACCGGGCAGAAGCACCCCGGCGACCATCCGGCCACCGTCACCGAACTGCACGCCGCGCTGTTCAGCGTGGGCGACTGCTTCGGCGCCCGCGGCGCGGAGGCGCAGGCCCGCACGGTCCGCAAACGGCTCAAGGACGTCCTGGAGCAACTGGCGGGCAACGGCAGCACCAACACCCCGCAGGCCTGGCCGGTCGCCCGCGCCACCGCCTATCTGCTGACGGTCACCGCGCAGGACCGCGAGGACGACCGCCCCGACCTGGCCGAGGAACTGCTCACCGTCCTGACCCGGCACCGCGACGAGGTGACCAGGAAACTGAGCGTCTGGGCCCTCGACTTCCGCTTCGACGACGACGAGAAGCACACGGTGCGGCCTCTGATCGCGGCGGCCGGGGCGTCCTGAACGGTGCGGGACGGGCGTACGCGGAGCGGCGCGGGCGTTCGCGGAGGCCGGGGAGCCACTTCTGCTCCGGCTACTCCTGGTCCCGCCGCGCGGCGAGGTCCGCGAGAAGCCGGTGCAGGGGTTCCGTCGCGCGGCGGCGGTACTCCTGGATCGCCCAGCCGTTTCCGTCGGGATCCTTGAAGTACATGAAGGTCGCGCCGTCCTGCGGGGCGAACTGCTGCGGCTCGCTCACCTCCAGGCCGCGGGCGGTCAGCTCCTCGTAGGCCGCCTTCGCGTCCGTCACGCAGAGCTGCAGGCCGTGGTACGACCCGGGAGCGGGCGTACCCGTCGGCACCTGGAGGCCCTCCGACAGGGCGATCGAACAGCCCGAGCCGGGCGGCGTGAGCTGCACGATCCGTACGCCTTCCATCACCTCGCCGTCGAGGTCCACATGGAAGCCCAGCTTGTCCCGGTAGAACTCCTTGGCGCGGTCCACGTCGGACACCGGCAGCAGGATGACTTCGAGGGTCATGTCCATCGCGTGACTCCTTCGTCGCGACCATGGTGAAGGCCGTACGGCCGCTTCGGGCAGCCCCGAGGCACACGGCCGCCTCCCACACAACCCGAAACCCGGCCGGGGCGCCACCGTGGCGGCGCGGGTTACGCTCAAGCTCGTACGACCTTGATCGGAGCCGAGGAGGCCGGGGATGACGGGGCCGATGACGGGGCCGGGGCGCAGAAGCAGCACCTTCACGCGACTGCTGCGGCACGGGTTCACCGATGCCTCCGCCGCCGAACGTCTCCTGGACGGCGCCGAGCTGTCGCCCGTGCGCAACGACCCGGTGCTGCTCGAAGCCCTCGGCCGCACCGCGGACCCCGACCTGGCCCTGCACGGACTCGTCCGGCTGCTGGAGGCCCAGCCCGGCGCGAGCGCCCGGCGGGAGCTGCTCGACACGGTGATAGCCGCCAAGCCGCTGCGCGACCGGCTGCTCGGCGTCCTCGGCGCCTCCGCCGCCCTCGCCGACCACCTCGCCCGGCACCCCCGCGACTGGGAGGCCCTGGTCACCTACGAGCCGCGCGACCTGCACCCCGGCGTGGAGGAGTTCGAGCGCGGGCTCGCCGAGGCCGACGATCCGGTGTCGCTGCGCGTCGCCTACCGGCGCTGCCTGCTGTCCATCGCCGCCCGCGACGTGTGCGGGACCACCGACCTCGCCGAGACTGCCGCCGAACTCGCCGACCTCGCCACCGCCACCCTGCGGTCCGCCCTCGCGCTCGCCCGCGCCGCCGCCTCCGACGACGCGGCCCTGTGCCGGCTCGCGGTGATCGCCATGGGCAAGTGCGGCGGACACGAGCTGAACTACGTCTCCGACGTCGACGTCATCTTCGTGGGCGAGGCCGCCGACGGCGCCGACGAGGGCAAGGCGCTGCGCGCCGCCACCAAGCTGGCCGCGCACATGATGCGGATCTGCTCGGAGACCACCGTCGAGGGGTCGATCTGGCCCGTCGACGCCAACCTGCGGCCCGAGGGGCGCAACGGCCCGCTGGTGCGGACCCTCAGCAGCCATCTCGCCTACTACCAGCGCTGGGCCAAGACCTGGGAGTTCCAGGCACTCCTCAAGGCCCGGCCGGTCGCCGGGGATCTCGAACTGGGCGCGGAGTACGTCACCGCCGTGGCACCGCTGGTGTGGCAGGCCGCCGAGCGGGAGAACTTCGTCCCCGACGTGCAGAAGATGCGGCGGCGGGTCGTCGAGAACATCCCCGTCGCCGAGGTCGAACGCGAACTCAAGCTCGGCCCCGGCGGACTCCGGGACGTCGAGTTCGCCGTACAGCTGCTCCAGCTGGTCCACGGGCGGGCCGACGCGTCGCTGCGCAGCGGCACCACGCTCGACGCCTTGCAGGCGCTCGCCGCCGGCGGATACGTCGGGCGGACCGACGCCGTACAGCTCGACGCCGCGTACCGTTTCCTGCGGTCCATGGAGCACCGGATCCAGCTCTACCGGCTGCGCCGCACCCACCTCGTCCCCGTCGTCGAGGGCGATCAGCGGCGGCTCGGACGGTCCCTCGGCCTGCGGACCGACCCGGTGGCCGAGCTGAACCGCGAGTGGAAGCGGCACGCCGCCGTCGTACGGCGGCTGCACGAGAAGCTGTTCTACCGGCCGCTGCTGGACGCGGTGGCCCAACTCCCCTCCGGCGAAGCGCGGCTGAGCACCCAGGCCGCCCGCGAGCGGCTCGTCGCCCTCGGTTACGCCGATCCGGCCGCGGCCCTGCGGCACCTGGAGGCGCTGGCGTCAGGCGTGACCCGCAAGGCGGCGATCCAGCGCACGCTGCTGCCCGTGCTCCTCGGCTGGTTCGCCGACTCCGCCGATCCGGACGCCGGACTGCTCAACTTCCGCAAGGTGTCGGACGCGCTGGGCAAGACGCCCTGGTACCTGCGGCTGCTGCGCGACGAGGGGGCCGCCGCGGAGAACCTCGCGCGCGTCCTGTCCGCCGGGCGACTCGCGCCCGACCTGCTGATGCGGGCGCCCGAGGCCGTCGCGCTCCTCGGCGACGGTGACGCGGGCGGGCTGGCCCCGCGCGGGCGGGCCCACCTGGAGCAGGAGATACTCTCCGCCGTCGGCCGCGCCGACAGCGCCGTCCAGGGCGTCACCGCGGCCCGCGGGGTGCGGCGACGGGAGCTGTTCCGTACCGCCGCCGCGGACATCGTCGCCTCCTACGGCACCGAGGCGCAGCCCGTCGAGGCCGACCAGGGCGCGCTCGTCGACCTCGTCGGCGGGGCCGTCTCCGACATCACCGCCGCCACCCTCTCCGGCACCCTGCGGGCCGTCGTACGGGACGGGTGGGGCGACACCCTGCCCACCCGGTTCGCGATCATCGGCATGGGCCGGTTCGGCGGGCACGAGCTGGGCTACGGCTCCGACGCCGACGTGCTGTTCGTGCACGAGCCGCGGGAGGGGGTCGACGAGCACGAGGCCGGGCGGGCCGCCAACGCCGTCGTCTCCGAGATGCGGCGGCTGCTGCAGGTGCCCAGCGCCGACCCGCCGCTGCTCGTCGACGCCGACCTGCGGCCGGAGGGGAAGTCCGGGCCGCTCGTGCGGACGCTCAAGTCGTACGAGGCGTACTACCGGCGGTGGTCGCTGGGGTGGGAGTCGCAGGCGCTGCTGCGGGCGGAGCCGGTCGCCGGGGACGAGGACCTGGGGCGGCGGTTCGTCTCGCTGATCGATCCGCTGCGCTATCCGCGGGCCGGGCTCGGGGACGACGCGGTGCGCGAGATCCGGCGGCTGAAGGCGCGCATGGAGGCCGAGCGGATGCCCCGCGGGGCCGATCCCAAGCTGCACACCAAGCTGGGGCCGGGCGGGCTGTCGGACGTCGAGTGGACCGTGCAGCTGCTGCAACTGCGGAACGGGGCCGAAGAGGCGGGTCTGCGGACCACGCGTACGCGCGGGGCGCTGGCCGCCGCCCGTGCGTGCGGGCTGCTGTCGGAGGAGGACGCGGCGACGCTGGACGAGGCCTGGGTGCTGGCCACCCGCGTGCGCAACGCGGTGATGCTGGTGCGGGGGCGGGCCGGGGACACGTTCCCGTCCGATCCTCGCGAGCTGGCCGCCGTGGGGCGGTATCTGGGATACGGGCCCGGTCATGTGGGGGACATGCTCGACGACTATCGGCGGACCGGGCGGCGGGCCCGAGGGGTTGTGGACTCGCTGTTCTACGGAGCGTGACCGCTTGTGCGGGGGCGGGAGCGTTGTGGGGCGCGGGCCGTGGCGGTGCGTCGAGCCCGTCGCCGTTGGGCGTACTGCCGTCCCTTTTGTGTTCTACGGGGCAGAGACGGGCTACGCGACGGGCTTTCGACGCACCGCCACGGCCCGCCTCCGTGGGTTTCGGCCATTCCTCACGGCCATCGCTGCCGTATGTGGCTATGGGTTCTGTGGGGGGTGTCGCGGCAGGGACTGGGGGAGGGCTCCGTACCAGGTGCGGGTCACCGTGTAGCCGAAGGCCAGGCAGATCATGCCGCCCACCGCGTCCAGCCAGAAGTGGTTCGCCGTCGCGACGATGACGATCAGGGTGGCCGTGGGGTAGAGGAGGCCCAGGATGCGGACCCAGGGGAGCTTGGCCAGGGTGAAGATCGTCAGGCCGCACCACAGGGACCAGCCGATGTGCATCGAGGGCATCGCGGCGTACTGGTTCGACATGTTCTTGAGGTCGCCCGAGGCCATCGAGCCCCAGGTCTGGTGGACGACCACCGTGTCGATGAAGTCGTTGCCGTTCATCAGGCGTGGGGGAGCCAGTGGATACAGGTAGTAACCGGCCAATGCCACGGCTGTGGTGGCGAACAGGGTCAGGCGTGCTGCTCCGTAGCGGCCGGGGTGGACTCGGTAGAGCCAGATCAGTACGGCCAGGGTCAGCACGAAGTGCAGGGTGGCGTAGTAGTAGTTCATGCCGACGATGAGCCAAGTCACCGCGTTGACGCCATGGTTGACGGACTCCTCGACGGCGATGCCGAGGTGGTGCTCCATCCGCCAGATCCAGTCGGCGTTGCGCAGGGCCTCGGCGCGCTGCTCCGGGACCGCGTTGCGGATCAGTGAGTACGTCCAGTAACTCACCGCGATCAGCAGGATCTCGAACCAGAGGCGCGGGCGGCGCGGAGTGCGCAGGCGCGGCAGCGGACCCGGGCGTTGTGCGGCCGTCACAGGCGCTGGAACGGCCTGTTCGCGGCCTTCCAGTGACGTCACGGTCGATTCACCCATGGACAGAGAGTCTGCCAGAAAAGCCTTCTTCTCCGATCATCCCCTGGTCCGATACGGCCCGCATGTTCTTCCACCCGCGGGCCCTCAGGGGATACGGCGAACGTACTGCCCGAAAACGGGCCTCTCCGACCTACGGACGATTGCGGTCACCGGGGGCCGAGGCCGTCGAGCCGCGGACCACCAGCTCCGGCATGAACACGAACTCGCTGTGCGGGGCCGGCGTACCGCCGATCTCCTCCAGCAGGGTGCGCACCGCGGCCTGGCCCATCGCGGGCACCGGCTTGCGGACCGTCGTCAGCGGCGGGTCGGTGAACGCGATCAGCGGGGAGTCGTCGAAGCCGACGACGGAGATGTCGTGGGGGACGGACAGGCCGCGCTGGCGGGCCGCCCTTATCGCGCCGAGGGCCATCATGTCGCTGGCGCAGACCACCGCCGTGCAGCCGCGGTCGATGAGGGCCATGGTGGCGGCCTGGCCGCCCTCCAGTGTGTAGAGGGAGTGCTGGACCATGTCCTGCTCGACCGTCTCCGCGTTCAGCCCGAGGGTGTCCTGCATGGCGCGGACGAAGCCCTCGATCTTGCGCTGGACCGGCACGAAGCGCTTGGGGCCGAGGGCCAGGCCGATCCGGGTGTGGCCCAGGGACGCGAGGTGGGTGACCGCCAGGGTCATCGCCGCCCGGTCGTCGGGGGAGATGAACGGCGCCTGCACCTTGGGGGAGAAGCCGTCGACGAGGACGAAGGGCACGCCCTGCGCGCGCAGCTGTTCGTAGCGCTGCATGTCGGCGGTGGTGTCCGCGTGGAGACCGGAGACGTAGATGATGCCGGCCACCCCGCGGTCCACCAGCATCTCGGTCAGCTCGTCCTCGGTCGAGCCGCCCGGGGTCTGGGTGGCGAGGACGGGCGTGTAGCCCTGGCGGGTCAGAGCCTGGCCGATGACCTGGGCCAGGGCCGGGAATATGGGGTTCTCCAGCTCGGGCGTGATCAGACCGACCAGGCCCGCGCTGCGCTGGCGCAGGCGGACGGGGCGCTCGTAGCCCAGGACGTCCAGTGCGGCGAGCACGGACTGGCGGGTGGTGGGAGCGACGCCGGGCTTCCCGTTGAGGACGCGGCTGACGGTCGCTTCGCTCACGCCCGCCTGCGCGGCGATGTCGGCAAGCCGTGTGGTCACAGGGGTGGACTGTACCGGCCAGGTGTCCCCTTGCACACCAAACGGGCGCCGCGGGCGACCTGTTGGACGGCCCCGGCCGGGCTGCTGCGTCATCGCACTCCCTCGTGAAAGTGATGGCAAGAGCTTGCAGAGTCTTGCACAACCCGTCTCTGACCGCTCCACCGTTGGAAACAAGCGTCTCATGACGGTCGCCAACAGGTCACGCCCGAATAACTTCGGAGATCCCTTGCACTTCTTTTCTGCAAGCTCTTTCGCAACGCTTACATCGCTGTTACGTTCTGGACGCCCGGCCGCCCCAAAGGTGCAGTCGGCAAGTCGACAGGGACGGCGGACGGGGCCGTTTCCTGAGCAACACGGGCTTTCACCCTCAAGGAGAACTCAATGCGGCGTGGCATAGCGGCCACCGCGCTGGTGGCGTCCCTCGCCCTCGCGGCGACGGCCTGCGGCGGCAGTGACGACAGCGGCGACTCGGCCGACGGCCCGGTCACCATCACCTGGTGGGACACGTCCAACGCCACGAACGAGGCGCCGACGTACCAGGCCTTGGTCAAGGAGTTCGAGGCCGCCAACAAGGACGTCAAGGTCAAGTACGTCAACGTCCCCTTCGACCAGGCGCAGAACAAGTTCGACACCGCCGCCGGTTCCAAGGGCGCGCCGGACGTGCTGCGCTCCGAGGTCGGCTGGACCCCCGCCTTCGCCAAGAAGGGCTTCTTCCTGCCGCTCGACGGCACCGAGGCCCTCGCCGAGCAGGCCAAGTTCAAGCCGAACCTGATCGAGCAGGCGAAGTACGAGGGCAAGACGTACGGCGTGCCGATCGTCACCGACACCCTCGCGCTCGTCTACAACAAGGCGCTCTTCGCCAAGGCCGGCATCACCGAGGCCCCCAAGAGCTGGGACGACCTGAAGAAGGCCGCCGCCACGATCAAGGACAAGACCGGAGTGGACGGCTACTGGGGCTCGACCCAGGCCTACTACGCCCAGTCCTTCCTCCACGGCGAGGGCACCGACACGGTCGACGCCGACGGCAAGAAGATCACCGTCAACTCGGCGGAGGCCAAGAAGGCGTACGGCACCTGGCTCGGCCTGTTCGACGGCAAGGGCCTGCACAAGGCGGACACCACCGCCGACGCCTACGCCCACATCCAGGACGCCTTCGTCAACGGCAAGGTCGCCGCGATCGTCCAGGGCCCGTGGGAGATCACGAACTTCTACAAGGGTTCGGCGTTCAAGGACAAGGGCAACCTGGGCATCGCCACCGTCCCGGCCGGCTCCACCGGCAAGGCGGGCGCCCCGACCGGCGGCCACAACCTCTCGGTCTACGCCGGCTCGGACGCCGCCCACCAGAAGGCCGCGCTGAAGTTCCTCAACTTCATGACCTCCGCGAAGTCCCAGGCGGCCGTCGCGCAGAAGAACTCCACGCTGCCGACCCGCGACGACGCCTACACCGCCGAGGTCAAGGCCGACCCGGGCATCGCCGGCTACCAGACGGTGCTGTCCGCCGCCCAGCCGCGCCCGGCGCTGCCGGAGTACAGCTCCCTGTGGGGCCCCCTGGACACCGAACTGCCCAAGATCGCGGGCGGCAAGGTCTCCCTCGACAAGGGCCTGAGCAACGCCGAGACCGCCATCGCCAAGCTGGTGCCGGACTTCAGCAAGTGAGCCCCGAGTGGCCGCCGGATCACCCCGCGCACGTGGGGTGATCCGGCGGCCACCGGCCTGTCCCAGCCCGCCCCTGATCTCTTCGAATTTCCAGAAGGTGTCGAACCATGACAGTCGCCATCGACCGCGCGACCGGCAAGCGCCGCGGTGACGCGCCGCGCCCCGGGCTGGGTCAGCGCCTGAAGCACGGTTACCAGAAGCACTGGTACGCCTACGTCATGATCGCCCCCGTGGTGATCGTCCTCGGCGTTCTCGTGCTGTACCCCCTCGGGTACGGCATGTACCTCACCCTCACCGACGCCAACAGCCTCAACACGGGCCGCACGATCGGCGCCAACGAGATCGAGGCCACCTACAAGTTCATCGGCCTGGACAACTACGCCGACATCCTGTGGGGCGAAACCGCCTACGACCGCTTCTGGTCGCACTTCATCTGGACGATCGTCTGGACGGCCGCCTGTGTCGGCCTGCACTACACCATCGGTCTCGGCCTCGCCCTCCTGCTCAACCAGAAGCTGCGCGGACGCACCTTCTACCGGCTGATCCTGGTCCTGCCCTGGGCCGTGCCGACCTTCGTCACCGTCTTCGGCTGGCGGTTCATGCTCTCCGACGGCGGCATCATCAACTCCGCCCTGGAAAGCCTGCACCTGCCGACACCGCTGTGGCTGGAGGACACCTTCTGGCAGCGGTTCGCCGCGATCATGGTCAACACCTGGTGCGGTGTGCCGTTCATGATGGTCTCCCTGCTGGGCGGCCTCCAGTCCATCGACTCCACGCTCTACGAGGCCGCGGAGATGGACGGCGCCAACGCCTGGCAGCGGTTCCGTTACGTCACCCTGCCCGGCCTGCGGTCGGTCAGCTCGACCGTCGTGCTCCTCGGCGTCATCTGGACCTTCAACCAGTTCGCCGTGATCTTCCTGCTGTTCGGCACCACCGCGCCGGACGCCCAGATCCTTGTCACCTGGGCGTACTACCTCGGCTTCGGACAGCAGCCGCGTGACTTCGCCCAGTCGGCGGCCTACGGCATCCTGCTGCTGGCCATCCTGATCGTCTTCACCTCGTTCTACCGCCGCTGGCTGAACCGCAACGAGCAGCAGCTCGCGATCTGAGGCAGGAGTTCCCATGAGTACCACCACCGTCGAGACCTCCGCCGACGCGACCGAGCGGCCCGCGGCCGGCCCCGCCAAGGGCACCGGGCGCGGACAGCGCGGGATCGTCACCTCGCTCGCCTCGCACGGCGTGCTGATCACCGCCTCGCTGATCGCGCTCTTCCCGATCGCCTGGCTGGTCTACCTCTCCCTCGGCCCGGACAAGGACGACTACCTCCACCCCGGGGGCATCTGGTCCAAGATGACCCTGGACAACTACTCGTTCGTCCTCCAGAACACGAACTTCTTCGACTGGCTGAAGAGTTCGCTGATCGTGTCGCTGGGCACCACGGTGATCGGCGTGATGATCGCCGCCACCACCGGTTACGCCGTGTCCCGCATGCGCTTCCCGGCCTACCGCAAGTTCATGTGGGTGCTGCTGGTGACCCAGATGTTCCCGGTCGCCGTGCTGATGGTGCCGATGTACCAGATCCTCTCGGACCTGCAGCTCATCGACACCTACCTCGGCCTGATCCTGGTCTACTGCACGACCGCGGTGCCGTACTGCGCCTGGCTGCTCAAGGGCTACTTCGACACCATCCCGTTCGAGATCGACGAGGCCGGCCGGGTCGACGGACTGAGCCCCTTCGGCACCTTCGCGCGGCTGATCCTGCCGCTCGCCAAGCCGGGCCTCGCGGTAGCCGCGTTCTACAGCTTCATCACGGCCTTCGGCGAGGTCGCCTTCGCCACCACGTTCCTGCTGGACGACGAGAAGTACACGCTTGCCGTCGGACTGCAGAGTTTCGTCAGCGAGCACGACGCCCAGCGCAACCTGATGGCCGCCACCGCCGTACTGATCGCGATACCGGTTTCCGCGTTCTTCTACCTCGTGCAGAAGAACCTGGTGACCGGCCTGACCGCCGGCGGCACCAAGGGCTGACCCTCCGGACCCTCCGTCGGGAGGGCCGGCCCCACCAGACCCGAGGCGGCCGCGGTCACCATCCGACCCCGCTGTGACCGCGGCCGCCTCGTCAGCACCGCCGTACGACCGTGTACGACCCTGTACGACAGCTGTATGCACGCCTGATCCCGATGACTCGTCCCCCACGCTCGACCTCGCGCGAGCCAGGGGACCCCCACCGCATCAAGGAAGCCATGAGCCAGCAGCACTCCGCCGCCCCGGCCCCGACCACCCGGCCCGACCCGGCCGTCGCCACCGTCGCGCAGCGCGGCGACTGGTGGCGGGACGCGGTCATCTACCAGGTGTACCCGCGCAGTTTCGCCGACAGCAACGGCGACGGCATGGGTGACCTGGAGGGCGTACGCTCCCGTCTCCCGTACCTGCGAAGCCTCGGCGTGGACGCCGTGTGGCTCAGCCCCTTCTACGCCTCGCCGCAGGCCGACGCCGGCTACGACGTCGCCGACTACCGTGCCGTGGACCCCATGTTCGGCAACCTGCTGGACGCCGACGCCCTGATCCGCGACGCCCACGACCTGGGCCTGAGGATCATCGTCGACCTGGTCCCCAACCACTCCTCCGACCAGCACGAGTGGTTCAAGCGGGCGCTCGCGGAAGGCCCCGGCTCCCCCCTCCGGGACCGCTACCACTTCCGCCCCGGCAAGGGCGCGCACGGCGAACTCCCGCCCAACGACTGGGAGTCCATCTTCGGCGGCCCGGCCTGGACCCGGATCACCGAGCCCGACGGCGCCCCCGGCGAGTGGTACCTGCACCTCTTCGCGCCCGAGCAGCCCGACTTCAACTGGGAACACCCGGCCGTCGGCGACGAGTTCCGCTCCATCCTGCGGTTCTGGCTCGACATCGGCGTCGACGGCTTCCGCATCGACGTGGCACACGGCCTGGTGAAGGCGGAGGGCCTGCCCGACCTGGGTTCCCACGACCAGCTGAAGCTGCTGGGCAACGATGTCATGCCGTTCTTCGACCAGGACGGCGTGCACGAGGTCTACCGGCAGTGGCGTCTCGTCCTCGACGAGTACGCGGGCGAGCGCATCTTCGTCGCCGAGGCGTGGACCCCGACCGTCGAGCGGACCGCCAACTACGTCCGTCCCGACGAACTGCACCAGGCCTTCAACTTCCAGTACCTGGCGACGGAGTGGGACGCGGCCGAGCTGAAGGTCGTCATCGACCGCACCCTGGACGCCATGCGCCCGGTCGGCGCCCCCGCCACGTGGGTCCTGTCCAACCACGACGTCACCCGGCACGCCACCCGCTTCGCCAACCCGCCCGGCCTCGGCACCCAGATCCGCACGGCGGGCGACCGCGCGCTGGGCCTGCGGCGCGCCCGCGCGGCCAGCCTGCTGATGCTGGCGCTGCCCGGCTCGGCGTACGTCTACCAGGGCGAGGAGCTGGGACTGCCGGACGTCGTCGACCTGCCCGACGAGGTGCGCCAGGACCCGGCGTACTTCCGCGGCGCGGGCCAGGACGGCTTCCGCGACGGCTGCCGCGTCCCGATCCCGTGGACCCGTGAGGGTTCCTCGTACGGCTTCGGCGAGGGCGGCTCCTGGCTTCCGCAGCCCACCGGGTGGGGCGAGCTGAGCGTCCAGGCCCAGCAGGGCGTGCCCGGCTCGACGCTGGAGCTGTACCGCTCGGCGCTGGAACTGCGCCGGTCCCTGCCGGATCTCGGCGCGGGCGACTCGGTGGAGTGGCTGCGCGCCCCGGAGGGCGTCCTGGCGTTCCGGCGCGGTGAGTTCGTGTGCGTCGCCAACACGAGTGGAGAGTCGGTGACGACTCCGGCGTACGGCCCCGTCCTGCTCGCCAGCGGTGAGCTGACCGAGGCGGACGGCGAGGCGAAGGTGCCGGCGGACACGACGGTGTGGTTCACGACGGCCTGACCTGAGGCCGACCTGAGGGGGTAGGGCCCGCCGACCCAGTTGTTCGGGGGCAGCGGGCCCCTGCCGCTTCGGCAGTACGCCGGAAAGCCGCGGGTATTCGGGCCGAGAAAGGGGTCGGCTCGGCCGAGGGAATTACAGCGCGCCTGTTCCCTGGTCATTGAGAAGTCCGACCCTGGTAGCCACGAGCGTGCCGTTGGCACCGGCATTTTGGGGCACAGGCAGGATCTTTTCGCTGCTGCACAGCAGTTGGACCTTGCCCGCACTCGCCAGTGTGACGGTCCCCGTCGCGCTGAGCGAAGCCTCGTTGTAACCGCTACCGCGAGGCGTTGTCATGTTGGGTCCTGCAGTGACCCTGCACCTCGCCTGGTCCGCGTAGATCAGGTGGGCCGAACCGGTCAAGGTGTAGGTCCCGGCAGGCAGCGTCAGAGCGACGACCTGCGTGTACGTACTGCCGATGTCGCGCACTGCCGTGGCCTTGTAGACATCTCCCGGAGCCGCCGACACGGCGCCCGCGGCGGACTGAGAAGCGGATGCGGTGGCCCCCGCGTAGGTGACTCCCAGCGCGGTTACGGCGATGGCCGAAATTCCTACGGCCCTGATCTTCGCGATCCTGCTCATGACCGACTTCCCCCCAAAGATAGTTCTGGATCAACGTCCGCAAAAGTACAGGGCGCACAGCTCGATCGGGCGGAATATGTCAGGCGGGGACGGGTCGTAACCTGTCCGTAGATTCAGTTCGTATTCCGTTCACCGACGAGCTGAGGGTGGGGGGTGTCAGGTGAAGGTGCCGACGGACACCACGGCGCCGTTCGCCACCGCCTGACGGCCCCCGAAACTTCTTGCATCAACTTCACACGGCCTGCTGCCCTTTCAGGCGACGGGCCTCTAGCATCTGCGTCACCGCAAGGTTGCGGGAATCTTTCAGCAAGAACCTTCAACGTCGAAGGAACCCCACATGGCACGCAGAACCCTCTCCGGGGCGCTGGCCCTCTCGGCCGCCGCCCTTGTCATGACCCCGTCGCTGGCGCAGGCCTCCCCGCCCGGCACCAAGGACGTCACCGCCGTCCTCTTCGAGTGGAACTTCGCCTCCGTCGCCAAGGAGTGCACCAACACGCTCGGCCCCGCCGGCTACGGATACGTGCAGGTCTCGCCGCCCGCCGAGCACATACAGGGCGCGCAGTGGTGGACGTCGTACCAGCCGGTCAGCTACAAGATCGCGGGACGTCTCGGTGACCGCACGGCCTTCCAGAACATGGTGAACACCTGCCACGCGGCGGGTGTGAAGGTCGTCGTCGACACCGTCGTCAACCACATGTCCGCGGGCGGCGGCACCGGCACCGGCGGCTCGTCGTACACGAAGTACAACTACCCCGGCCTGTACTCCTCGTACGACTTCGACGACTGCACCTCCCAGATCGGCAACTACGCCGACCGCTGGAACGTCCAGCACTGCGAACTCGTCGGCCTCTCCGACCTGGACACCGGTGAGGACTACGTCCGCCGGGCGATCGCCGGGTACCTCAACGACCTGCTCACCCTCGGCGTCGACGGCTTCCGCATCGACGCGGCCAAGCACATCGACACCGTCGACCTCGCCAACATCAAGTCCCGCCTGACGAACCCGAACGCCTACTGGAAGCAGGAGGTCATCTACGGCAGCGGCGAGGCCGTCCAGCCCACCGAGTACACGGGCAACGGGGACGTCCAGGAGTTCCGCTACGCCTACGACCTCAAGCGGGTCTTCAACAGCGAGAACCTCGCCTACCTGAAGAACTACGGCGAGGGCTGGGGCTACATGAACGGCTCCGTCTCCGGCGTCTTCGTCGACAACCACGACACCGAGCGCAACGGCTCCACGCTGAACTACAAGGACGGCGCCACCTACACGATGGCCAACGTCTTCATGCTGGCCTGGCCCTACGGCGCCCCGGACGTCAACTCCGGCTACGAGTTCTCCGACACGGACGCCGGCCCGCCCAACGGGGGCTCGGTCAACGCCTGTTGGCAGAACGGCTGGAAGTGCCAGCACGCCTGGCCGGAGATCCAGCGCATGGTCGCCTTCCGCAACGCCACCCGCGGCCAGTCGGTGACCAACTGGTGGGACAACGGCGGCGACGCCATCGCCTTCGGCCGGGGCTCCAAGGGTTACGTCGCCATCAACCACGAAAGCGGCTCCCTGAGCCGGACCTACCAGACCGCACTGCCCGCCGGGACCTACTGCAACGTGCAGAACAACACGACGGTGACGGTCGGTTCGAGCGGCCAGTTCACCGCCACCCTGGGCGCGAACACCGCGCTGGCCATCTACGCGGGCAAGTCGAGCTGCTGACCGCCTGACAGCAAGGGTCGTTGAAATTTCTTTCTGTTACTTTCACGACCCTTGCTGTAAGCCTTTCGTCAGGGTTACGGTCGCGCCGGCGCCCGGCGACACCGTCGTCCCGTGGCGCAGGGGTCGGACCCAATGAGCCGTAATCGCAAGGAGTTCACACCTTGACACCGAGATGGCCGGCGCCCGGGACGCGCCGCACCACCCATGCCGGACGGGTCGCCGCGGTCACCGCGGTCGCCCTCGCGGCGGCCCTCGTGCAGCCCCTCGCGGCCCGCGCCGCCACCCCGCCGCCGCCTCCCTCCGACGCGGCGCTGGCGAAGACCGCCGCCCGGCACGACCTCACCCGCGAGCAGTTCTACTTCGTCCTGCCTGACCGTTTCGCCAACGGGGACACGAAGAACGACCGGGGCGGGCTGACCGGTTCCCGCCTCGCCACCGGCTACGACCCCACCGACAAGGGCTTCTACCAGGGTGGCGACCTCAAGGGCCTGACCCAGCGCCTCGACTACATCAAGGGCCTCGGCACCACCGCCCTGTGGATGGCGCCGATATTCAAGAACCAGCCCGTCCAGGGCACCGGGAACGACGCGTCGGCCGGATACCACGGTTACTGGATCACCGACTTCACCCAGGTCGACCCGCACTTCGGCACCAACGCGGACCTCGAGACCCTCATCGACAAGGCGCACGCCAAGGGGATGAAGGTCTTCTTCGACGTCATCACCAACCACACCGCCGACGTCGTCGACTACGAGGAGAAGTCCTACGGCTACCTCGCCAAGGGCGCCTTCCCGTACCTGACCGAGGACGGCGAGCCCTTCGACGACGCCGACTACGCGGGCGGCACCTCGGGCGGCGCCGGGGACTTTCCCGACGTGGACGCCGACGCGTTCCCGCGCACGCCCACGGTGCCGTCGGCGAAGAGGAACCTCAAGGTTCCCTCCTGGCTCAACGACCCCACGATGTACCACAACCGGGGCGACTCCACCTTCGCCGGCGAGAGTTCGGCGTACGGCGACTTCTCCGGTCTCGACGACCTGTGGACCGAGCGTCCCGAGGTCGTCCAGGGCATGGAGAAGATCTACCAGCGCTGGGTGCGCGACTTCGGCGTCGACGGCTTCCGCATCGACACCGTCAAGCACGTGAACATGGAGTTCTGGACCCAGTGGGCCACCGCCCTCGACGCCTACGCGGCGAAGCGGGGCCGCGACGACTTCTTCATGTTCGGCGAGGTCTACTCCGCCGACACGGCCGTCACCTCCCCGTACGTGACCCAGGGCCGCCTCGACGCCACCCTCGACTTCCCCTTCCAGGAGGCGGCCCGCCAGTACGCCTCCCAGGGCGGCAGCGCCAGGAAGCTGGCTGCCGTCTTCGGTGACGACTACCGGTACACCACCGACAAGGCCAACGCCTACGAGCAGGTCACCTTCCTCGGCAACCACGACATGGGCCGCCTCGGCCACTTCCTGAACCAGGACAACCCCAAGGCCACCGACGCCGAACTCCTCGCCAAGGACAAGCTCGCCAACGAGCTGATGTTCCTCAGCCGCGGCAACCCCGTCGTCTACTACGGCGACGAGCAGGGCTTCACCGGCGCGGGCGGCGACAAGGACGCCCGCCAGACCCTGTTCGCCTCCCGCACCGCCGACTACCTGGACGACGACCAGATCGGCACCGACCGCACCCACGCCGACGACGCCTACGACACCCGCGCCCCGCTCTACCGGCAGATCAGCGCCCTCTCCCAGCTCCGCAAGGCCAACCCGGCCCTGGCCGACGGCATCCAGACCGAGCGGTACGCGGCCGACGGCGCGGGCGTCTACGCCTTCTCCCGCACCGACGCGAAGAACGGCACCGAGTACGTGGTCGCCTTCAACAACGCGAGCGAGGCCAAGTCGGCGACCTTCGCCACCGGTTCGGCGGGCATGCGCTTCGGCGGCCTCTACGGCACGGACGCCGTGGTCACCTCCGACGCCGACAAGAAGATCACCGTCACCGTCCCGGTGGGCGCCGCGATCGTGCTCAAGGCGGCCGGAAAGCCCACCGCTCCTGCGACCGAGCCCACCCTCGCTCTCAAGGCCCCGGCCGCCGGAGCCACCGGCACCGTCGAGATCGCCGCCGACACCGACGGCGGCCGGCTCAACCGCGTCGTCTTCGCCGCGCAGGTCGGCAACGGCCCGTGGCGGACACTGGGTTCCGCCGACCACGCCCCGTACAAGGTCACGCAGGTCATCGGCAAGGACGTACCGGCCGGAACCGCCTTGCGCTACAAGGCGGTGGTGATCGACTCCGCCGGGCGGACCGCCTCACGGACCGCCGCCTCCACCACCGGCACCCCGCCGGTGCCCGAGACCCCCACCGCCTCCTCCCGCGACTACGCGGTCGTCCACTACAAGCGCACCGACGGCGACTACCCGAACTGGGGCCTGTACGCCTGGGGCGACCTCGCCGAGGGCGAGTCGACGAACTGGCCCGACAGTCACCCCTTCACCGGCCGCGACGCGTACGGCGCCTTCGCCTACGTCAAGCTCAAGCCCGGCGCGAGCGGCGTCGGCTTCCTCGTCATCGACGGGGAGGGCAACAAGGACGTCTCCGCGGACCGCACCATCGACGTCACGAAGACCGGCGAGATCTGGATCGAACAGGGCAAGGAGACCGTCCTCACCGAACGGCCCGAGCAGCCCGCGCAGGGCCGGAGCAAGGCCGTCCTGCACTACCACCGGGCCGACGGCGCCTACGACGGCTGGGGCCTGCACACCTGGACGGGCGCCGCGCAGCCCACCGAGTGGTCGAACCCGCTGAAACCGGTGCGCACCGACAGTTACGGCGCCGTCTTCGAGGTGCCCCTCACCGAGGGCGCCACCAGCCTCAGCTACATCCTCCACAAGGGCGACGAGAAGGACCTCCCCACCGACCAGTCACTGGATCTCACGGCGAGCGGCCACGAGGTGTGGCTCCTCGACGGGCAGGAGAAGTACCTCCTGCCGCAGCCCGCCGGCTCCGCCGCGGCCCTCGACCTGAGCACCTCGAAGGCGGTCTGGATCGACCGCGACACCGTCGCCTGGAACGGCTCCGAGGCGGCTGCCTCCACCCAGCTGCTGTACTCCCGCACCGGCTCGATCGCGGCGAAGGACGGCGCGCTCACCGGCGCCGACCAGCGCTGGCTGCGGCTCACGAAGAGCACGCTCAGCGACGCCCAGAAGGCGAAGTTCCCGCATCTGAAGAACTCCACCGCCTGGACCGTCGACCCGCGTGACCGCGACCGCGTCCGCGAGGCCCTCCGCGGGCAGGTCGTCGCCTCCCAGCGGGCCGTGAACGGCGCCGTCCTCGCCGCCACCGGTGTGCAGACCGCGGGCGTCCTCGACGACCTGTACGCGGGCGCGACGAAGGCTCACCTCGGTCCCACGTTCCGCGACGGCCGTCCCACCCTTGCCGTCTGGGCGCCGACCGCGCAGAAGGTGACCCTGGAACTCGGCGGCTCCACCGTCGGGATGAAGCGGAACGACGCCACCGGCGTCTGGTCCGTGACCGGCCCCAAGTCCTGGAAGAACAAGGCCTACCGGTACGCCGTCACGGTGTGGGCGCCCAGCGTCCGCCAGGTCGTCACCAACAAGGTCACCGACCCCTACTCCGTCGCCCTGACCGCGAACTCCGAGCGCAGCCTCGTCGTCGACCTGGCCGACAGGTCCCTGGCGCCCAAGGGCTGGTCGAAGCTGGCCAAGCCCGCCGCCGTCCCCCTCAAGGACGCACAGATCCAGGAACTGCACGTCCGGGACTTCTCGGTGGCCGACCGCACGGCCGCCGACCCCGGCACCTACCTCGCCTTCACCGACCGCGACAGCGACGGCTCGAAGCACCTGCGCGAGCTGGTGAAGTCGGGCACCTCCTATGTCCACCTCCTGCCCGCCTTCGACATCGCCACCATCCCCGAGAAGAAGGCCGACCAGGCGACCGTCGACTGCGACCTCGCCTCCTACCCGGCCGACTCCGACAAGCAGCAGGAGTGCGTGGGCAAGGCCGCCGCCAAGGACGCCTACAACTGGGGGTACGACCCCTACCACTACACGGTCCCCGAGGGCTCCTACGCCACGGACCCCGACGGCACCGCCCGTACCGTCGAGTTCCGCGAGATGGTCAAGGCGCTGAACCAGGACGGCCTGCGCGTCGTCATGGACGTCGTCTACAACCACACCGCCGCCGCCGGACAGGCCTCCACCAGCGTGCTCGACAAGGTCGTGCCCGGCTACTACCAGCGCCTCCTCGCCGACGGCTCGGTCGCCAACAGCACCTGCTGCGCCAACACGGCCACCGAGAACGCCATGATGGGCAAGCTGGTCGTCGACTCCCTCGTCACCTGGGCCAAGGAGTACAAGGTCGACGGCTTCCGCTTCGACCTCATGGGCCACCACCCCAAGGCCAACATCCTCGCCGTCCGGAAGGCGCTCGACGCGCTCACCCTCGCCAAGGACGGCGTCGACGGCAAGAAGATCATCCTGTACGGCGAGGGCTGGAACTTCGGAGAGGTCGCCGACGACGCCCGCTTCGTCCAGGCCACGCAGAAGAACATGGCCGGGACGGGCATCGCCACCTTCTCCGACCGGGCCCGTGACGCCGTCCGCGGCGGCGGCCCCTTCGACGAGGACCCCGGCGTCCAGGGCTTCGCCTCCGGCCTCTACACCGACCCCAACTCCTCGACCGGCAACGGAACTCCGGCGGAGCAGAAGGCCCGCCTGCTGCACTACCAGGACCTCATCAAGGTCGGGTTGAGCGGCAACCTCGCTGCCTACCGCTTCACCGACACCGACGGCAAGGACGTCACCGGCGCCCAGGTCGACTACAACGGCGCCCCGGCCGGCTACGCGGACGCCCCCGGCGACGCCCTCGCCTACACCGACGCCCACGACAACGAGTCGCTGTTCGACGCCCTCGCCTTCAAGCTCCCGGCGGACACCTCCGCCGCCGAACGGGCCCGCATGCAGGTCCTGGCGATGGCCACGGCCACCCTCTCCCAGGGCCCGGCGCTCTCCCAGGCCGGCACCGACCTGCTGCGCTCCAAGTCCCTCGACCGCAACTCCTACGACAGCGGAGACTGGTTCAACGCCATCCACTGGAACTGCGCCGACGGCAACGGCTTCGCCGGCGGACTGCCCCCGGCCGCCGACAACGCCGCCAAGTGGCCCTACGCCAAGCCACTGTTGACCAAGGTCGGGGTCGGCTGCGCCCAGATCGACGGCGCCTCCGCCGCCTATCAGGACCTGCTGAGGATCCGTACGACGGAGAAGGCGTTCTCCCTCGGCACGGCCGCCCGGGTGCAGTCGGCGCTCTCCTTCCCGCTGTCCGGCAAGGACGAGACACCCGGCGTGATCACCATGGAACTCGGTGATCTGGTCGTTGTGTTCAACGCGACGCCCGACGCACAGCGCCAGCGGGTCGGCTCCCTGGCCGGGACCGGATACCGCCTGCACCCCGTGCAGGCCGCTGGAACCGACCCCACCGTGAAGTCCGCGGACTATGCGGCACCGACCGGCACCTTCACCGTTCCGGCACGAACCGTCGCCGTTTTCACCCGCACTTCCTGACAATCGCATTACCTTGGTGGAGCAGACCTCGAACCGGGTCTGCTCCACCGGTGTGTCCGGGAGTCGAGGGGATGGACGCCAACGGCAGGCGGACCGAGGTGACCGTACTGGTCGTGGACGACTCCACGGCCGGCCGGTTCGCCCTGGGCAAGCTGCTGCGCCGGGCCGGCCACCAGGTCGCCACGGCCACCACCGGCCGCGCGGCACTCGCCGAACTCGACGCGCGGCTGCGCGCGGGCACCCTGCCCGACGTGGCCCTCGTCGACGTCGACCTGCCCGACATGAGCGGCTTCGACCTGTGCCGTCGGATCAAGGCCCGCCCGCACATGGCCGGGCTGCCCGTCGTGCACTTCTCCGCCGCCCCGCTCGCCCCGGCGGACCGCTGCCAGGGACTGGACGCGGGCGGCGAGGCCCAGCTCGCGATGCCCGCACAGCCCGGGGAGGTCGACGCCGTCGTCCGGGCCGCCGTCCGGGCCGCCCGGCTGCGCGCCGACGACCACGCACTGGCGCGGCGGCTGTCCCTGCTGTCGGAGACGATCGTCTCCGTCCAGGCGGCCCGCTCCCCGCAGGAACTCGCCGACGCCGCGGCCGACGGCACCGCCCGCCTCACCGCGGGCCCCGCCGCCGTCTTCGTCCTCGGCCCCGACGACGAGCTGTACCGCGGTACCTCCCGCGACCGCACCTCGCCGGCACTGCCCGACGCGGGCGCCCACCGCGCCGTGGCCGCCCTCCTCCGCCGGCTCACCCGCGGACAGAGCGGGGTGCGGATCACCACCGTGCCCGCACCGCTGTGGCCCGCCGGATTCTTCCGGCCCGGCGTGGAGCACGACGCCCGGCTCGCGCTGATCCCCACCGGTGACGGCCGGGCCGCGGTGTGCCTGGCCACCCCCACCCGGGGCGTACGCCGCGTCGACCCGGAGAAGGAGGCCCTGGTGGCCCGGCTCGCCCAGGCCACGGTCCTCGCCGCCGAACCGCTCCTCATGTACCAGGTCGAGCGGCACGTCGCCCTCACCCTCCAGCACAGCTTCCTGCCCCAGCCGCACCGGCTGCCCGAACTGCCGGGCGTCGAGGTCGCCGTCCGCTACGTGCCCGCGTCACGGGACGCCGAGATCGGCGGCGACTTCTACGCCGCGCTGCGCACCCCCGAGGGGCACCTGGCCGCGGTCGGTGACGTCGTCGGACACTCGCTGGAGGCGGCCACCGTCATGGTCGAGATCCGGCACGCGCTGCGCGCCCACTGCGTCGAGGAGAGCGACCCGGCCGTGCTCGCCGAGCGCCTGGACCGGATGCTCCGGCACTACCACCCCGAGGTCACCGCCACCCTCTGCCTGGTCCTCATCGACCCCGGCACCGGGCGCGTCCGCATCGCCAACGCCGGCCACATCCCGCCGCTGATCATCCGCGACGGCACGGGCGCCGACTACGCCAAGGCCTCCGGCCCGCTCCTCGGCCTCGGCGTGCCCCACCCGCCGCCCACCGAACTGGTCCTCGACCCCACCGACCGGCTCCTGATGGTCACCGACGGCCTGATCGAGACCAGGGGCATCGACCTCGCCGTGTCGATGGAGCACCTGCGCGCCGCCGCCACCGGCGCGCTGCCCGGCCTGGACGCCCTGTGCGACACCCTGCTCGACTGCTTCGGCCACGAACGGGAGGACGACATCGCCATGCTGGCGCTGCGGCTCGCGCAATAGGCTGACCTTTGTCGCCCACCACCGGGCCGTCCAGAAGGAGTGCCATGCCGCAGATCACCGTCGACTACTCCGACCGGCTCGCCGACGACTTCGACCGGCCCGGCTTCGCCACCGCGCTGCACGAGGCCGTGGTCGAGATCGCCGCCGCCAAGCCCCCGGCCTGCAAGACGCGGTTCCGCCGCACCGAGGACGTCACCGTCGGCCCGGACACCGAGGGCCACGCCCTCGTGCACGTCCACATCGCGCTGCTGGCCGGCCGCACCGAGGAGACCAAGGCCAGGCTCACCGAGGCGGTCCTCGAACTGCTGCGGCAGCACGTGAAGCCGGCGGCGGAACTGTCCGTGCACGCCTCCGCCGAGGTACGCGACCTCGACCCCTCGTACCGCAAGTACGAGGAGTAGGCAGCCTGCCCGGACCGCCCTACGACGCCAGCGCGATCAGCCGGGTCACCAGGTCGCCGAACGGGCCGTCGGCCGGCTCCTTGCCCAGGGCCGGCCGCAGCAGGGCGCGCAGTTCGTCGTCGTAGGCGGCGGTGACGGCGGTCAGGGCGGCGAAGTCGCGCACCAGCTTGACCTCCAGCTCCTCGCGCGGGATGCGCCGCCCGTCCAGCCAGATCAGCGCGGTCGACTCGGCGAGCGAGATCCAGGAGCGGACGACCAGTTCCAGCCGGGCGGGCGCCTCGGACACCTCGAGATGCGACAGGATCTGCTCGTAGGCCGCCTGGCGCACGGAGTCGACGAGCGCGTTCGTGGTGGAGGAACCGACCGCCGGGCCGCCGCGCATCAGGGCCGAGAACCCGGGGCCGTGCGCGTCGACGAAGTCGAAGTAGCGGCGCATCACCCGCAGCAGCCGGGCTCCCAGCGGCCCTTCGCGCGGCTCCGCGAACCGGCTCGCCAGATCCTCCGAAGCCCGCTTCAACGCGGCCTCGTACAGGCTGAGTTTGCCGGGGAAGTAGTGATAGACGAGCGGCCGCGAGATGCCCGCGGCCGCCGCTATCTCGTCGATGGAGACCTCGTCGGGGGAACGACGGGCGAAGAGTTCGAGAGCGACGCCGATCAACTGCTGCCGCCGCTCCTCCACTCCCATTCTGCGGCGAACCCCGGTAGTCATGCGAACACCTTACCGATCGGATCCGGACGCGAACGGATCAGGACCGACCGTGGTGTTCGCACGGCCTCCTCACATGTCGAGCACCAGACGGTCGCTCCGGGACCGGGACACACAGATCAGCATCGAGTCGCCACGCTCCGCGTCGGTCAGCCACTCGTCCCGGTGCTCGACCTCGCCTTCCAGCACCTGCTGCCGGCAGGTCCCGCAGAAACCCTGCTCGCACGAGTACGCCGTGTCCGGCAGCTCGGCCCGTACCGCCGCCAGCACGGACGAGTCCGCCGCGACCGTCAACACCTTGCCGCTGCGCCGCAGTTCGACCTCGAAGGCGCCGCCGCTCACCACCCCGGCGGCGAACCGCTCGAACCGGACGTCCGGCACCCGCTCCGCCACCGCCGCCAGGAGCCCCTCCGGCCCGCAGCAGTAGACCGCGGCCTTCTCGGGCAGGTCCGCGAACAGCGCGTCCAGGCCGGGCCGCCCGTCCTCGTCCTCGGCGACCACGGTCACCCGTCCCGGCCCGAGCCGCACGACCTCCTCCAGATACGGCATCGAGGCCCGCGTCCGCCCGCAGTACAGCAGCCGCCACTCGGCGCCGTCCGGCAGGGACCGCAGCATCGGCAGGATCGGCGTGATCCCGATGCCGCCCGCCACGAACACGTAGGAGGGGGCGTCGACGAGCGGGAAACGGTTACGCGGCCCCCGCACCTCGATCTCCATGCCCTCCCGGAGCTGCTCGTGCACCTCCCGCGAGCCGCCCCGCCCGTCCTCGACGAGCCGGGTGGCGACGGTGTACGACGAGGTGTCCGCCGGGTCCCCGCACAGCGAGTACTGCCGCACCAGCCCCGACGGCAGCACCAGGTCCAGATGCGCTCCCGGCTCCCAGCCCGGCAACTCCCGCCCCTCCAGGCGGAGTTGCACGACCCCCTCGGCGACGGTCTCGTGCGAGGCCAGCAGCAGCCGCAGCGCCCGCGACCGGGGCCGCCCGGACACCGGCTCGTCCAGGGCCGGCATCGGCCACAGCGGCGAGCCCTGGACACGGCGCCGCAGCGCCCGCCGGACCAGCAGCGCGGCGCCCGCGAAGGCGACGACGGTCAGCGGCTTCGGCATCACGCGGCTCCCTGGCCCTGGCTCTTGCCCTGGCCCTCGGCGGCGGTGTCGGCCGTCGTGGTGGCGGACTCGGCGGCCAGCGCGGCGGGGGAGGAGGCCAGATAGGCCACCGCCTGCGCCGTCGACGCCTCCTGGGAGGGGTGATAGGTACGGCTCAGATAGCGCGGTATCGACCTCAGCAGAGCGCCGGTCGCCGGCAGCGTGCCCCGCCGGCCGCGCACGTAGAACGCCGTGAAGGAGGCGCGGCCGTCGACCAGCGTCGGATCGTTCTCCATGAAGAACCGGGCCCCGCGCTGCCACAGGAACACCAGCGCGGCGAACGCGACCGCCCAGGTCCGCACCCGCCGCCGGTAACCGCCGTCGACATGCGTGAACAGGTCGAAGGCGACCGAGCGGTGCTCGACCTCCTCCGCGCCGTGCCAGCGCAGCAGATCCAGCATGGTCGGATCGGCGCCCCGCCGGTCCAGCTCCCCGGCGTTGAGCACCCAGTCGCCGAGGAACGCCGTGTAGTGCTCGATGGCCGCGATCAGCGCCACCCGCTCCAGCAGCCACCAGCGGCGCGCCCGCCCCGGCGGCAGCGTGCGGTCCCCGAGCAGCTTCTCGAAGAACCAGTCGATCTGCGCGGTGTACGGCGTCGGGTCCAGCCCCTGCTCCCGCAGGTGCGGCAGGACCTCGTCGTGGGCCTGGGAGTGCATGGCCTCCTGCCCGATGAACCCGATGACGTCCTCGCGCAGCCGCTCGTCCCGGATGTGGGGCAGCACCTGCTTGTACACGTGCACGAACCACCGCTCACCGGCCGGCAGCAGCAGGTGCAGCACGTTGATGGTGTGCGTGGCGAAGGGATCCCCCGGCACCCAGTGCAGCGGGGTGCCCTCCCAGGAGAAGGACACCTTCCGCGCCTTGAGCGCGACGCGTTCGTCCTCGACCGGCTGGGGCGTCCGGGCGCCCTTCTTGTTAGACATGGTGTCAATGTACTGACGGGTAAGGCGGGGGTGAACCCCTGTGCACGCTCAAAGTTCGCCGGGCCGCCACGGACTGCGAGCCGCTCAGTGCAGCCCCCGGATCGACCGCCCGCCCTCCAGCGTGCCTTCCAGCCCGGCCTGCGCCCCCTGCTTCGTCGGGACGGCCAGCTGGCTGCCCTTGCCGGACGCACGCACCCCGCCCGTCGTGCGTACCGACTCGGTGTCCTTGTCGCCGGCGGCGAGGAGGTACCAGCTGCCCGCCTCCGACTTCCACAGCACCCCGGCCAGCACATGCGGATCACGCGGACCGCAGGCCGGAACGTCCCCGGCCTGCGCCGTGACCGCCCCGAACAGCCCGCCCGGCGTGTGGAACTGGGCCAGCACCCGGCTCCCGTCGCCCCGCCAGGTGTCGGCGCGCGTGCACACCCACCCGGCCTGTCCGCCGGAGTCGGGCAGCGGCTGACGCGCGTACGCCCAGGCGTTGACCGACCGCACGCCCTGCGCCCGGACCTCGCCCAGCGAGCAGGCGAACGGCGCCCAGCTACGCAGCGCCTCCGCGCCCGTCGCCTCCTTCGGCGCGGTGGGCCGCCCCGCGGTCAGCCGGGCGGGCACCAGCTCACCGAGGTCGCTCAGCAGATACGACCCCGAGGCGTCGGTCACCTGGAGCACGTTCCACGTGGTGCAGGCGCCGACGCGGGTGGCGGGGCTGGACAGCGGCGAGGTGATGCCCTCGGCCAGCGTCAGGTCCATCACTCCGGCGCCCGGCTTGGACAGATCCCGCTCGGCCGCCTTCGACACCCAGGGGGCCGTGAGATAGCGGACATTGCCGTCGGCCCGGTCCAGGACCACCGCCGCGGCCTCGGCGCCGGTCGCGCCGTCCACCCGCGCGAAGTCCAGCGCCGCCCCCGCCGTGCCGTCCTTCGGTTCGGCGTAGCGGGCGATGCGCAGGCCGTCGTACAGGATGACCACGCGGGCCGTGGCGACATCGCCCGCGTACAGCAGCTGGGGCGGTCCCGCCGGGCCGCCGGACGGGGTGCCGGGCGTCGACGAGACGCGGACCCGGTCGCCGGGGCGGGCCCAGACGGCGAGGGCGCGGCGCAGCAGCGCGTCGTGGTCCTTCTCGGACGGCTTCAGCACGAAGGTGTTGCCGCACGCGATGGCCATGGGGAACATCCACATGGGCACCATGGCCGGGAAGTTGAACGGCGTGATGCCGGCGACGACACCGAGCGGCTGCCGGATCGAGGCCACGTC